>DATCIJ010000029.1:0-26746 GCA_036507855.1 Gemmatimonadaceae bacterium
CCCGCTGGCCCAGACCCTCTTTCACGGGCGGCCCGACAAATCGGCGGCGCTGCGCACGCCAATTGAAACGGCCTACTATAGAGCCGATGCAGCGATTCAAAAGCTCGTCGACCTGCTCGCAGCGTGAAACTCTGAGAGGGAAATTCTCAGAGTCGACGGGCTAACAAGGTTAAGGCTCGTGTGGGAGGGCGGGTGTGCTGGCCGGCGGCTTGCGGGCGCCGACTGCCTGCTCGAACGCGTAGGCGTATGCCAGGAGCCTGTCCTCTGTATAGTGGAGCCTGAGCAGTTCGGCGCCTACCGGGACGCCAAGCGGCGCGGAGGCGCTCGGCGCGGAGAACCCGGCCTGGAAGGTGACGGCCGGGAAGCCCGTACCGTTGGAGAGCGTGCCATTCCGCTCCGCCTGATCGTCAGCCGTGATTGGCACTGCAAGAATCTTCTGCAACGGGTAAATGATCGCGCGAATCGTTCGAACCGGTATGCGACCTCTGGGCCGCCTTCATCAACCCGGAGCCCAGAATCCCGATCCGCATCATTGATCCCTTTCTGAACGCCGAGGTACTCACGTCAGCGCCCGACCATCTTCCGTAAATGCTCCGGGTATCGAGCGCCGTGCACTGAGATCGTGGGCGCGTCACGCTCCTCTAAGGGCTGTGAGCCGTTTCTTGTGATGTTCATATCGTTCCTTGCCGCCATCGTCCTGAAATCAGCGTAGCGACGTGCGGCGCGCGCCAGTAGACGGTTTAATCGACAAGACGTTGTGAGTACGATTCATCAATGGTGCGCGACGAGCTCACGCCCTACGAGATGCTGCGTCTGGAACGCGCCCGCTTCGTTCTACGGTGAGTTTCAGCTCATGACGCTCCCCGAACGATCTCTGCGATTCACGGTCAGCGGGTCCCGTGGACGGCACGATCTGCGCGCCGGCGTGCGCCAGGTTGTGATCGCCGGCTGGACTGGCCGCGATGCGGTAGCCGTAGAGCACCATATCCGTGAACTGGAGGCGTTGGAAGTCGCGCGGCCCCCCTCCATTCCGGCCTTCTATCGCGTGTCGACGAGCCGGCTGACCACTGATCCCGTCATCGACGTCAGCGGCGACCACTCGAGCGGAGAGGTCGAGTTCGTCCTGGTGCAATGCGACGGACGTCTGTATGTCGGTGTCGGCTCCGATCATACGGACCGGAAAGTGGAGACGTACAGCGTCGAGGTCTCCAAGCAGATGTGCGACAAGCCGCTCGCGGGAGAAGCCTGGCTCTTCGACGACGTCGCCGATCACTGGGATGCGCTGGTGCTGCGCTCGTGGGCCGGCATCGGACCTGAGCGCGTGCTGTATCAGGAAGGGTCGGTGTCGGCCATGCGCACTCCCGGCGACCTTATTCACCGGTTCGCCGGCGCCGCCACGCTGCCAGAGGGCACGGTCATGTTCTGCGGCACCTTGCCCGCCCAGGACGGCATCAGACCGTCGCCGCGATTCGAGCTCGAAATCGAAGACCCGGTGCTCGGCCGGCGGATCCGCCACGCCTACGACGTCATCTCACTGCCATGTCTATGACCAAACCCCATCTCGAATTCCTCCGGCTGGATATGACCGCCGGCTGGGCGACGCCGGACGGGTACCCCGCGGGCATCGAGCAGAAAGTCCTCGCCAGCGATCTCGACGCGCGGCGGAAGACCGGGAGCCGGACGCGGCTGCTCCGCTTCGATCCCGGCGTGCACACGTCCGCGCCGTTCGTCCACGATCACTGGGAGGAGGTGTACCTGCTCTCGGGCGATTTGATCGTCGGCAACGACGCAGCGGGCCGGGGTGGCGAGGTGTTCGTCGGCCCCACGTACGCCTGCCGTCCGCCCGGTGTCATCCACGGGCCGTTCAAATCGGAGCAAGGCTGCCTCCTGTTCGAGGTGCACTATTACGATGCCGCGCGGACCTAGCGGAACGCCTCCCGTCCTCATTGCCGGCGGCGGACCCGTGGGACTGTTCTGCGCGCTGCTGCTGGGCCGCCGCGGACTGCCCGTGCGCCTCTTCGAGGCGTGCGCGGCGCCGCAGGAAGACCCGCGTGCCGCGACCACGCATCCGGCGACGCTCGAGGTGCTGGGGGAAGCCGGGCTCGTCGAGGAGATGGCGCGCGTTGGCCTGGTCGCGCCAATCGTGCAGTTCTGGGACCGGCCGACGCGCTCGCTCGTCGCCGCCTTCGACCATGCGCTCTTGAAGGACGACACGCGTTATCCCTTCGTCGTGCAATGCGAGCAGTTCAAGACCGCCACGCTCATGCTGAAGGAGCTCGATCGGCTTCCCACCGTCGAGATCCTTTTCAACCATGAAGTCGTGGGTGTGACACAGACCGACACACGCGTGAGGGTCGATGTGCGCGGCGCCGCCGGCGTGACGGCGCACGACGGCCTCTATCTCATCGGCGCCGACGGCGCCCGCAGCAGCGTGCGGAAGCAGACCGGCATTTCCTTCGACGGCTTTACGTGGCCCGAGCGGTTCCTCGTGCTCACGACCCCGTTCGACTTCGAGGCGGCGATCGGCTGCTGCCCGCGGTCTTACTTCGCGGATCCGGACGAATGGTGCAACTGCTTCAAGGTGTCGGCCAACGGGCCGCCCGGGCTCTGGCGGCTCGTGTTTCCGACCAATCCGGAATCTCCCGATGAGGCGCTGATGAGCGACGGCGCCGTGCAAGCGCGGCTCCAGAACTTCTTCCCCTCGTCGACGCCGTACGACATCGTCCACCGGAATCTGTACGTGACGCACCAGCGCGTGGCCGGCACGTTCCGCCTGGGACGCGTCGTGCTCGCGGGCGACGCGGCCCATGTCAACAATCCGATCGGCGGGATGGGTTTGAACGGCGGCCTGCAGGATGCCGCCGCGCTCTCGAGCGCGCTCACAGCGATTCTGACCGGCGCCGCACCAGAGGGCGCACTCGATCTCTACGACAGGCGGCGCCGCACGGTGGCCGTGGAATTCGTGCAGCAGCAGAGCATCGAGAACAAGAAACGGCTGGAAGCGCGGGATCCGGCAATCCGCGCGCGTCATCTGGCGGAGCTGCGCGACACCGCGGCCGATCCCGTGCGGGCGCGTCACTTCCTCCTGCGGACGTCGATGATCGCCATGCAGCGCCGCGCGGAGGCCATCAGCCTCGCGCAGGCGGGGCAGCCAGCGTCGTGAAGCTCGCGGTTCCCGACCTCATCTCGAATTCGTACTTTCCGGCGGTCGCGGCGGTCGAGCTCGGCTTCTTCGCGCGCGAAGGACTCGATGTCGAGATCGAGCTGATCTTCCCGGTCGATCAGGCGTACGCGGCACTCGCGCGCGGCGAGGTCGACTTCGTCGGCGGCTCTGCCCATTCCGCGCTCGCGGCCTTTCCCGAATGGAACGGCGTCAAGCTCCTCTGCGCCCAGGCACAGGGGATGTACTGGTTCCTGGTCATGCACGCCGACCTGCAGGCGACACGCGGCGATGCCGGCGTGCTGAAGGGGCGCCGCATCGGCGCCGCACCCTGGGTGGACCTCGGCTTGCGCGGTCTGCTGCAGGAGTCTGGAATTGATCCCGTGCGCGACGATGTGCGTATCGCTCCAGTGCTCGGGGCGGCGGGCCGGGGCGTGAATTTCGGCGTGACGGCCGCCAGGGCGCTGGAGGAGCGGCAGATCGACGGCTTCTGGGCCAACGGCATGGCGGCCGAGCTCGCGGTCCGCCGCGGCGTGGGAACCGTGGTGTTCGATGTGCGACGCAGAGACGGTCCCGGCGCCTGTTTCCATTTCACGCTGGCCTCGCTCGCGGCAACCGATCGACTGATCGCACGTTCGCCGGATACCGCGGCGGCGGCGGTGCGCGCCATCGTGAACACCCATGCCGCCCTCAAGGCCGACCCGGGGCGCGCCACCGACGTGGGACGGAAACTGTTTCCGCCCTCGGAGGCGGAACTGATTGCCGAGCTCATTCGGCGCGATTTGCCGTATTACTCTGCGGTGATCGCGCCCGAAAGTGTCGCCGGCATGAACCGGTTTGCCCGCGCATGCGGCATCCTGAACTCCGATCCTGATTACGATCGCGTCGTGGCTACCCTTCCGTCATGACCACCACCTCCGCCCTCTACCGCTGGAACATCCTGCTCCTGCTGGCGAGCTGCCAGACGATTGCCTATATCGACCGCGTCAATTTCGCCGTTGTCGGGCCGCACATGATCAAGGAGTACGGCTACACGGCCGCTCAGGTCGGGGTGCTGCTCTCGGTCTTCAACTGGGCGTTCACGTTGTCGCTGCTGGCAGCGGGGCCGCTTGCCGACCGGATTCGCCCACACCGCTTCCTTCCAATCGGCGTAGGAGCGTGGTCACTCGCGACGGCCCTCTGCAGCGTGACCAGGTCATTCACGCCTCTCCTTGGGTTTCGCACCCTGGTCGGCATCGGCGAGTCGGTGATGATTCCATCGGGCTCGCGTGTGATCCGCGATACCTTCGACCCAAAACATCGCGCCTTCGCGGTCGGGACTTTCTTCGCCGGCAACAAGATCGGGCTGACGCTCGGCATTCCGCTCGCCTCGGTCGTCCTGGTGCGCTGGGGATGGGAGTGGGTCTTCTACACCACCGGATCCCTTGGCTTCCTGTGGATGGTCTGGTGGCTCGCCGTCTATCGCGCGCCGGCGGCGGACGTCGGGCCACGCGTATCTCCCGAGGGCGGGCACGCGAGGATCCGATGGGCGACGCTGCTGAAGTACAGGACGACATGGGGCGTCATGCTCGGGCAGGCCGGGTATCTCTATATCTACTATGTCTTTGCCACGTGGCTCCCCGGCTATCTCGTCCTCCAGCGCGGCATGTCCACGCTGACGACCGGTGTAGTCGGGATGCTGCCATTCCTGATTGGAACGCTCTGTGTGCTGCTGGGAGGCTGGGCGGGCGACCGGCTGATCGCGGCAGGCCGACGCGTGACATCCGTCCGCAAGGGATTCGCCGTCGGCGGACTGCTGGGCGCGACCGTCTTCACGATCGCCGGTGCATATACGCCGGACACGTTCTGGGCGGTGACGTTCCTGATCTGTTCGGTCGCGAGCGTCAGCTTCTCCACGGCGGCGGTGAACTCGATGCCGATCGACGTGGCACCGCCCCATATCGTCTCCTCGCTGGTGTCGTTGCAGAACTTCGGCGGGAATGTCGGCGGGTCGTTTGCGCCCCTCGTCACCAGTCTGTTGATATCCGGGTCGGGAGACTTCACGGTTCCGCTGCTCGTGGCGGCGGGCGTTGCGCTGGTCTTCGGGTGCGGCTCCTACGGCCTGCTGGTCGGCAATCTCGATCGGGAACTCGGCAGCGTGCCGTCCAAGGTCGTCGGCGCTCCCGTCTGACCGCTCAGACCACGAGCGCGGCATGGTCGCTGCCGCCTTCGGTGAACCCGCGCGCCTTCATCCAGTCGTAGGTACGGGCGAAGAGCGTCGGATCGTAGACGTCCACGTGCTTGTACCGGACGAACGCTCTTAGCAGTTCGCGCGGGTCGAGAGCGCCGTTGGCGTGCGCCGCCACATGATGGGCGTACTTGTAGAAGTCGGCGTTGATGCGGTCGACCGCCTGGTTTTCCGCATCGTAGTACGCCGCGCGCTGCTCGGCGGTTAGATCGGCGGAGATCACCTCGCCTCCGCGGTAGAAGCAGGCGGCAATGACATGCGCGCCCTCCTTGATTCCCAAACTGATGAAGGGCTCCATCAGCGTCGCCACGCGGATGGTCCTCTGCGTGAGCGCCGCCCAGCGCGCCTGCGGCAGGCCGCCGCGCTCGATCCTGACATGTTCCGGCCCCAGCGCGCTTTCGAGCATCTGTAGCGTGCAGTAATGCGAGCCGGTCAATTCCTGGACGACTACCGGCACGTCGGCGAGGTCGCGCGGTACCTGCAAGGTGTCATCGAACGTCAGGATGGCCTGCGCGGCCACGGCCGCCCGCAACGCCGCAATGTGCCCGTCGCGCGCGCCGCGTTCCAGCCGGTCGATGCTCGCCCATTCGCAGACGTTGTAGCTGTCGGCGGACCCGCGCTCGAACATCTGCTCTTTGAGCCGAGACATGACCGGGCGTTCCGCCTGGTCCTTCTCGCGATCGGCATAGGTGGCCGAGAAGCGGACATCGAGGCCGGCCGCCTCGAACAGCCCTTCCTCGATGCCGACGATGACCGGCAGGTCGAACACCGGATTATTCGGCGCAATCCTGATGACCGGCTTTTCCTGAGCGGACGGCATCACGTCTCTCCTGACTACGAAGAATCAGTGATTTTACACGACCCGCGTCGATCCCGGTGAGCTTGGCGCGACGCCGCGAAGGCGGACCTTCCTGTGTTCCGTGACTCCTCGGACGGGCGTGACGCCATCTGGCACGACGGGCGGCCATATACTCCCTCGACGGCCTCGGGCCGCGACGAGGGTCAAATCACGTGTGGACCGCCACGGAATCACGACGAGGCGCGCCGCCGCCCGCCATCGGCGAGCAGGGGCTCATCCGCGCGATTGGCCGATGGGCCCTCACAGCGGCCGTCATCAACACCGTTGTCGGAAGCGGGGTGTTCGGATTGCCCGCGCCGCTCACAAGCCTTGCCGGTCAATGGAGCCCGGTTGCCGTGTTGCTCGCCGGTGCCGGCGTCTTCGTCGTCGTGCTGTGCTTCGCCGAGGTTGGCAGCCGGTTCGACGGGGCCGGCGGTCCATACCTGTACGCCCGCGAGACGTTTGGGCCAGCAATAGGTTTCCAGATCGGATGGCTTCACATCTGGACCCGGCTCCTCTCGGCGGCTGCGGTGCTCAACGTCCTGGCCTCATACCTTACGGTTCTCGTCCCGTGGACGCGAACGCCAGTCGGACGCGCTGCTGCCATCACCGTCGCTGTCACGCTTGTGACCATCGTCAATCTCCGAGGCGTGCGGCACGCGGCATGGACGGTCAATGCGTTTACGGTCGCCAAACTGGTGCCGCTCGTTGGATTGGTTCTGCTCGGCACGTTTCACATCCAGTCAGAGGTCCTGGCAACACAAGGCGTCGTCGAGCCACGGTGGACGGAGGCCATTCTTCTTCTCGTATTCGCCTTTGGCGGCTTCGAATCGGCTGTCGTCGCGGGTAGCGAATCGCGCGACCCACGGCGTGACACATCCTTCGCGCTGATGACCGCGATGATCTCGGTCACCGTCCTCTACTTTCTGGTCCAGTTCACCATCGTTGGCGTTCTTCCGAACGCGGCGGCGAACCCCGCGCCCGTCAGTGCGGCACTGGGGATTCTCGTCGGTCCGCCTGGCATCACGATCGGGAGCGTCGCGGTGATCGTCTCGGTGTATGGCTGGTTGACCGGTTTCGCGTTGATGACGCCTCGGATTCCGTTCGCAATGGCCGCCCGTGGCGAGCTTCCCCGAATGGTCGCGCGAGTACACGCCGGCACCCGGGTGCCCGATCTCGCGATTGTTCTCAATTCGCTGATTGCATTGACGCTCGGATTGATCAGCGACTTCAGTCAGCTCGCCACGTTCGCCGCAATCTCGCGACTCGCGATTTTTGCGTCGACTTGCGGGGCGTTGGTTCTCCTGCGAAGGATACGTGGACCGTCAGAGGGATTTCGTGCGCCGGGTGGGCCCATGCTCGCTCTCTCGGGCGTGGCCTTCAGTCTCTGGCTCCTGAGTACGCGAAGTCTGGCCGAAGCATGGTTCCTGCCCGCGATTCTTGCGACAGGCGTGTTGGTCTGGGTCGCGACGCGACGTGCGCGCCATGCCGCCGCGGAGACTGCCGCCCCATCGCCGCTCAGTGCGGGCGCCAAGTAGCCCAGCGCGACCTAGTGGCGTCGCTCACGCCGTCCGCCCACTGAATCACGCCAGCAGTGATGGAAAGGTTGCCGGCGCCGCGTCGGTCGGCTCCGCTTCGTCCAGAAGTCTCAATGACTCCTCGTAGCCGTCCGTCTGCGGGCGTGCGGTATCGGCAAGCGCGTGCGGCGGAATCTGCCGCGCGGCGGGTGCACGCAGGTCGAGCATGGCGCGCAGAATATTCCTGAGCCTCCGTCGTACGTAGTGTCCGGCTTGAGCCGGACTTGGCCGGGCCCGTAGTGGTCCGCCTGAAGGCGGACACTAAGCGCCTCCTATCACCGAGTCACGTTTTGAAAATACGGCGGCAGGTCCTTCTTGGTGTCTCGCAGGATTTCGACGATGGACTGACGATCCGCAAGCGACAGCGCAGAACGGTACCGTGGGTCCTGTTCCTGTCCGGACAACACCTCCCACATCCGCCTGTAGATCGGGTCTTTCGCAAGAGGCGGCAGCGCGTCAAAGGCAGGCGAGTAGATCAAATAGCTGCACGGGTACTTCATCAGGCGCCGATTCAGATCGAGCTCGTACAACGAGCGGCCTTTTCGGTCACGAGGCCCGGTGGTCGAAAACCGCTCCGCGAAGCCCGATCCACCCCGTACCGGATCCATCAACTTCGCTTCATCGACGAACAACAGGTAATCTACGACCTCGCTGGCGACACCGCTCATCATCATCGCAATGCGCCCCTCCATTCCGGGGTCGGGTGCGAACAGCGGATGCAGCGCAGGATCGACAGCTCGCGCTTCCCAGGCGGCGCGCGTCAGAAGGTTTGTCATTCCAGCCTGGTGAGTGAGCACCAGGTGAGCAACGATGTCGCTCGAAAGAGCGCGATAGCCGGCAGCGTCGAACAATCCCTCCACGGAGGCGAGCTCGCGACTGGTCCGCGCGTCGAGCGCGGCCGCCTCATTGCCCATGTGCTGCGCCGAGCCAGTGCTGCCGGTCACGAACCAGCCGCCAAAACGCTGTCTCAAAGGATCGCTGTGATCGATGTGCCGCGGGACGCCGGAAAACTGAGACGGCTCCGGGCGTGTGGTACTGAACATCAGCAGGCCGGGCACGCCGAGCGTGTTACCCGTCAGGTGGCACCCCAGGCACTCGAAGGCGCGCTTGAACTGCGGCGGGCCGTTCGTCGCGTCGGTACGCTGTTCGAGGGTGTAGAACACGACTCCAGCGGACTCGTCGTGAGCGGCCACCTCGAGGACGTCACCACCGCGCACCCAGCCCAGCGCGACACGATCGTTGAAGAACAGCGCGCGAGGATTCTGCTCGCCGATCCGCTTTCCCTGCAGGCTGGTGCGGGAGAACACGAGCAGCTGTGAATCGACGGGAATGCGAAGCGCCTCGAGCACCGACCGCAGGAATCCGCTGCGCTCGTCGAACGCGAGTTGAAGGGTTCCGTCCTGAAGCCTCTTGTTCACGTCGACGACGGCGTTGTTCAGCGCGGTCGTCGTGGAATACCTGATCGCCGGATCGTCGGACGATCCCCTGAACGTCCCGGCACGCTGGGCGTCTATGGGTGCCCAAGCGCTGCCAAGTACGAACAGCCAGAATCCAACGGCAAGGAGGATTCTCCAGTACATCGGTGCGCCATGATTTTGTGTGGCCCGCTCCCTGCCGTCAAGCGACATTCAGATGCTGCTCTTTGGTCACCTCAGCCTCACACGAGGGCGAGCCTGGATTTCTCCCATTTTCCCGCGACTTTTCGCCCAAACCGCGCACACTTCTTCGACGCGCCAGCCAAAGCGTTAGCCGCCGTGCAAGATTCCCAGCCTCCCCCGTTCTAAGCCCAGGAGGACTTATGAACCACCGCTTTGCCTGTCTGATGGTCGCCGTGCTTGCGCTCGCCGCCGGTGCGGGCGGCGTGATGTCCGCTTCTCCCGTCCGTCATCCAAGTGGGGACGTAGAGATTCTCGTTGACGGCGCTCCTCAACGACGGTACGCGCATGACGGGCGCTGGTATGTCGAGGCGCTCAAGGGGCGGGAATATGCCATTCGGCTGCGCAACCCTTACGGCGTCCGCGTGGCCGTAGCGCTATCGGTCGATGGCCTCAACACCATCGATGCGCGCCAGACGACCGCCGCCGACGCGCGCAAGTGGGTGGTCGGGCCGTACGAGACCGTCACCATTCGCGGGTGGCAGACGAGCCGCACCGAGGCCCGCCGCTTCGAATTCACGACCGAGGCTCGCTCGTACGGTCAGGCTCTCGGCAAGACGGCCAACCTGGGGGTGATCACCACTGTCTTCTTCAGAGAGCGCGTGCCCACCATCGTGTCCGAGACGTCGAACGAGGCCGTGGGGGCGCGGGCGCAGCGACCGTCAGCGCCAGCCGAGCGGGAGGAGTCTGCCGCCGCGAGCCGGAGCAACGACGCCGACGAGTACGCCGCCACCGGCATGGGCAGCCGGACCGACCACGCCGTCGCGCAAGTGTGGCTGGACCTCGAAGACGAGCCGGTCCAGACGGTGAACATCCGTTACGAGTTCCGTCCGCAGCTCGTCAGGCTCGGCATCCTGCCGCCCGCTCCCACGGCCGACCGGCTGCAGCGCCGCGAGGGCGCGCGCGGCTTCGAGGCGGGCTTCAGCCCCGAACCGCCGGTCGGGCGATGAGCGCGATGCTTCTGACGACCGGTTCTGATTTGGCGCTCGAGGCGCGACGTCGCGACATTGCGACGTCGGCCGACATGGTCATGAAACCGCCGGCCTACCGCCTCCCGTACAGGAACATCTCCTTGCCGCTGGCCATCACAACCTTCTGCAGTCGGAGAATATTCGAGCCATCTCGGAAGCGATACCCGATCGCGGTCAGCACCTCTCCCGGCTTGAGCGTAGTCCTGTCCCAACCGTTGTTTGCCATACGAGTCGTACTGGGACCCCCGACGTTCCACTTCTCGACCTTACCGTTGTCTGTCGTGACGTCAAGGCCAATCATCACGTGCGGATTGCCCCAGTCGTACCCCGTCACGGTTCCCTTCACTGTGACCTCTTTCCCTTGGTCGACCGGCCATGAGTGATGAGCGAATAGCGGACTGCCAGCCGCGAGCACCCCTACCAGTCCGAGTACAAGGATTTGTAGCCTAGTCATCACGCCACACCTCCAACGCAATTCTAATAGATCGCCCGCCACCTGCGACGGCAAGCCCTGGGGAGAGAGGCCGCCCGACGCGCTCCTTGACATCAGACAGACGTGTCTCTATGTTACAAACCTCTCGCAGTGTCCTGGCAGGGTCCTCGAAGGCCTGCGCAGCAACTGAAAAGGGAGGTTCCCCGGTGAGACGTTGGACCGCTATACGGCTACGGCTCCTTACGAAGATTGTGTACCCGTTGCGTGCCCACACGTCGAGCCCGTATAGCGGTCCTAGGCGCGCAAAGCGCGCCAAAGAGAGGCTGGCTAACCAGCCAAGGGCTTTCAGCGCCGCCCTCAGGGCCGATGGGATATCAAGGGCGAAGCCCTTGGCTGGTTGGTTTGTGGGGTTGACCTTCGGCCTGGCGGCGATTGGCGTGCTCACGCCAGCGCCTCTCGTGGGACAGACATCGGCGACGACACCCTATACGCCGCCGCGCACGCGGGATGGGCAGCCGGATCTGCAAGGGGTCTGGCAGGTGCTCAACACGGCTGCATGGGATCTCGAGGATCACGGTGCGAGGGTCGGCGTGCCCGCCGGGCACGGCGTGGTGGAGGGTGGCGCAATCCCCTACCAGCCGTCAGCGCGCGCGAGGAAGGAGCAGAACTTCGACAAGCGCGCGGCGCTCGATCCGGAAGCCAAGTGCTACCTCCCGGGGATTCCCCGCATCACGTACATGCCGCATCCGTTTCAGATCGTGCAGCAAGCCGACAAGGTCTCCATCCTCTACGAATATCAGCACACCATTCGCTACATCTATATGAACGGGAATCCGCATCCCGAGGGGCCAATTGAGTGGTGGATGGGGGACTCGCGCGGCCGGTGGGAGGGGAATACCCTCGTGGTCGACGTGATTCACTTCAACGACCTCACCTGGTTCGATCGGGCTGGCAATTTCCACAGCAGTGCGTTGCACGTTGTCGAGCGCTACACGCCCACCGGTCCCGATCACATGCTCTATGAGGCCACGATCGAGGACCCGACCGTGTTCACGCAGCCGTGGAAGATCAGCATGCCCCTGTACCGGCGTCAGGAACGAAACATCGAGCTGCTCGAGTACCAGTGCAATGCCTATCTCCTCGAGCAGGAATGGAACAATCCCGCTTCGACGTTCTTCGAGAAGCGCTGAGTTAGCGCATGAGAGCGAGGTGTCACGTGAGCCGTCGAATTCTTGCCACCGTCACGGCGCTGACCGTTGCGCTCTGGATCCTGCTGCTGGCGCCGGGACCCGCGGCTGGACAGGCCTTTTGGGCGAAGGACACGCCGAAGCTCCCGATGGCCAAGACCTGGATCGCGCAGAAGGTGAAGCTCCCGCCCTACACGCCGCCGCGGACACCCGACGGCGTGCCCGACCTGCAAGGGGTGTGGAGCGGCCCTGGTGGTGATGGCACCAGCTTCCTCGAAGACCACGAATACGTCGACGTGACGACACCGGCTCAGGAAACCTTCGTTTCCGATCCACCGGACGGGAAAGTCCCCTACACACCATGGGCGCTCGCGAAACGGAAGGAGATTCTGGCGGGCCTGGCGCGCGGATGGCCCGGCGAGTCGGGCCAACGTCTTCACGTCTCTCCTTCGTCATTTTGTCTCGAGGCAATGCCTGGCATTGCGTTCGACGGGCAAGAGATCGTGCAGAGGCCTGGCTCCGTGATCATGCTGAGCGTTGATACCTATCGAGTCATCCCCACCGACGGGCGTCCGGCTGTCAGCCAGAGCGCAAAGTCCTGGTTCGGCACCTCGCGTGGCCGCTGGGAAGGCGATACGCTCGTGGTCGAAGTGACCGGTCTCAACGGAAAGGCGTGGTTGGACAGCACAGGCCAGTTCTACAGCGAGAACACGCGATTGGTCGAGCGCTGGAAGCTGGTCGACGCCAATACGATCGACTACGAGGTGACGTTCGAGGACCCCACGATCTATGCGAGACCGTGGAAGATCAACTTCCCGAAACGGCGTGCCGGCACGGGTCCAACAGGCGGTCCGAGAGGCGTCACCGCGGCCTCACGCTTGCCCCCAGTCAACAACGACCCGTATGCGAAGGAGAATTGGGAGCGGGCGTGTTACGAGGGAAACACCGAAAGCCTGATGGGCATCCGCGCGCTCGGCTACAAGTGGTTCAGTGGGGTGACTCCTCCGAAGTGACGCGAGGGCGCCAGCTCGTGCAGCGGCGGGGGCGGTGCCGCTCTCGGTCCTCGGTGAGTCTAGGCCTAGCGAGGCTCCGCCCCCCAGACTGGCGAGCATGCGGTGTGGCTCCGCCTCGCTTGGGACTCGATGAGAGAGGTCAGCATGAGTCCGACACAAAGGATGCACGCGAGACTGTTTGCGGTCGGCGTCGTCGCGTTCTTGGCGGCTTGGCCGAGCCAGGTTGGTGCCCAACAACTTCGGATTGGCCCCTCCGATATCGGCGGTGTGGTGACCAGCGCCAACGGACCGGAGCCCGGCGTGTGGGTCATCGCGGAAACGACCGGGCTCGGCACCAAGCGGTACGCCAAGATCGTGGTCACCGACGATCAAGGTCGCTACTTGCTGCCCGCCCTTCCGTCGGGTGCGCAGTACAGCGTGTGGGTCCGCGGATTCGGTCTCGTTGATTCCCGGCGCGTTCCCGCGAAGCCGGGCACGACGCTCAACCTCACCGCCGTGATCGCGCCCACCGCGCAGGCGGCGGCCCAATATTATCCGGGCTCGTACTGGTGGTCGATGCTCAAGATTCCGGACAAGACCATGTTCCCGGGTACGGGCCTCAAGGGCAACGGCATGCCAACAGAGATGAGGAGCCAGGCGGACTGGGTCGATGCTATCAAGCAAAATGGCTGCGGCAACTGTCACCAGGCCGGCGGCCCGATCATGCGCTCTATAGATCATGCGGCCCTTGGGGTTAAGGAGACGCAGGCAGCTTGGCTGGCGCGGTTGCGACAGGGACAGGCCGGCGGAGCGATGATCAACGGTGTCAACAGCCTGATGACAAGCGATGGCGGACTCCTGGCCAGACTGGTCGACTGGACCGACCGAATCGCTGCAGGCGAAGTGCCCAAACAGAAGCCGAACCGGCCCGAGGGCGTTGAACGCAATATCGTGGTCACCCTCTGGGACTGGTCTCGTCCCACTGCCTATCTGCACGACCTGATCGGCACCGACAGGAGGAAGCCGACGGTTAACGGCTGGGGTGCGCTCTACGGCGCGATGGAGCTGAGTACGGACTGGGTCCCAATTCTGGATCCAGCGCTCCACATGGCGAGCGAAACGAAGATGCCGGTCAAGGTCGCGAACACACCGAGATCCTCAACCGTCAATGTCGCTCCGGCGCCGTGGCGTTACTGGGGAGATCGAGCAATCTGGGATACTCAGGTCAACGCCCACACCAACATGATGGACGGCGAAGGTCGTGTGTGGTGGGCGGCCACCAACCGACCACAGTGGGAGCAGCCGGCGTTCTGCCAGAAGGGATCGGATCATCCGTCGGCGAGGGCCTTCCCGCTGGAGCGGGCTTCGGGCGCCGCGACGAACACCACCAACTTCGTCCAGAACGCGCGTGGCGTGACGATGTACGACCCGAAGACGAAGCAGTGGGCATTCGTCGATACCTGCTTCGGAACCCATCACCTGAACTTCGGTTATGACGCCGACAACACTCTGTACCTTGCCAACAACGGCGGCCCCCAATTGGGTTGGGTCAACACGCGGGTGTTCCTGGAGACCGGCGACTCGGCTAAAGCGCAGGGATGGACCGCGTTCGTCGTCGACACCAACGGCAACGGCAAGCGCGACGAGTACGTCGAGCCCAACGCCGCGGTCGATCCCGTCAAGGACAAGCGCCTCGACGTCGGCTTTTACGGCATCGCGGTGAACCCGAATGACGGAACCGTCTGGGGGTCGAATACGGGGGGCAGGGGTTGGATCGTGCGGGTGGATCTGGGTCCGAATCCGCCGGTGACCGCTTTGACGGAGGCATACCAGATTCCGGTTGGCGAATTCGGCATTCGGGGGATGGACTTGGACAGCAAGGGCATCGCCTGGGCAGCAGGAGCGGGCGGTAACCTGATCAGCTTCGATCGCAGCAAGTGCCGGATCCGCAACGGACCCAGCGCCACAGGAGATCACTGTCCGGAAGGGTTCCGGTTGTATCCGATGCCTGCACCGAAGTTCGATGGTGTGGAGGGAACGCTCGGGACCGTCGCAAGCCCGTATTACGTATGGGTCGACATGCACGACATCTTCGGCCTGGGCAGAGATACCGTGATCGTTCTCGACAATCAATCCGATGGTGTGCAGGCGTTCGCAAACGGGAAGTGGGTGCATATTGCCGTCCCATATCCGATGGGCTTCTTCACCAAGGGATTTGAGGGGCGCATCGACGATCCCAACGGCGGCTGGAGCGCCAGGGGACTATGGGCGACGTGGGGCGGCCGCGCGCCCTGGCATAGCGAAGGCGGCAAGGGAACCCCTCCGTACGCCGTCCAGTTCCAGCTGCGACCGCATCCGCTCGCGAACGCCAACTAGGCGCGCGGAGCGCGCCAAAGAGAGACTGGATGTCAGCAGCGGAGTCGTTGGCTGGTTCATGAGAGAAGCGAGGTGTCACGTGAGCCGTCGAGTTCTTACCTTCGTCATGGCGCTGACGGTTGTGCTTTCGGTCTTGCTGGTGGCGTCGGGTCCCGTGGCTGGGCAAGCCTTTTGGGCGAAGGACACGCCGAAGCTCCCGATGGCCAAGACGTGGGTCGCGGCGAAAACGAAGCTGCCACCCTACACGCCGCCGCGGACACCGGACGGCGTGCCCGACCTCCAGGGAGTCTGGGGCGGCGCCGGCGGTGACAACAACAGCTTCCTCGAAGACCATGAATACGTCGATGTGACGACGCCGTCCCAGGAAAGCTTCGTCTCCGATCCGCCGGACGGGAAAATCCCCTATACGCCATGGGCGCTCGCCAAACGGAAGGAGTTTCTTGCAGGCCTCGGCCGAGGGTGGCCCGGCGAGTCCAGCGAGCGTCTTTACGCGTCTCCGGGGTCCTTTTGTCTCAACGTCGCACCTGTCTTCTCGTTCGACGCGCAGGAGATCGTGCAGAAGCCCGGCTACGTCATCATGCTCAGCGATGACACCTATCGCGTCATCCCGACCGACGGACGTCAGGCCATCAGCCAGAACGTCAAGTTCTGGTTCGGGAACGCACGCGGCCGCTGGGACGGCGATACGCTGGTGGTCGAGATGACCAGTCTCAACGGCAAGGGGTGGTTCGACAGCACCGGGCAGTTCTACAGCGAGAACACGCGCATGGTAGAGCGCTGGACGCTGGTCGAGGCGAACACGATCGATTACGAGGTGACGGTCGAGGACCCGACGATCTATACGAGACCCTGGAAGATGAACTTTCCCAAACGGCGTGCCGGGACCGGCCCAAGCGGTCCCAGAGGCAGCAGCGCCGTTTCACGGCTCCCCCCCGTAAGCGGCAACGACCCGTATGCGAAGGAGCTGTGGGAAACGGCATGTCACGAGGGAAACACCGAAAGCCTGATGGGCATCCGCGCGCTCGGCTACAAGTGGTTCAGTGGGGTGACTCCTCCGAAGTGACGCGAGGGCGCTTCACGAAGGAGATCTATGCGCCCGTCCTCATCCATACTCTGCGGTCTCGCGCTACTCACGGTGGCGTCGGCCGCGTTCAGCGACGATGGCGCGCGCCTTCTTTCCGTGGATCACCACGTTCGTGTGAAGTCCATTGCGCCGGCATTCTCTGGTCAGGATGCGCAGATCATCGTTTCAGGCTGGCTTCGACTTCGGCCAGCGACGCAAGCTCGTCCTCATAGAGACGCCGGATCTCCATGCCCCACGTCGGCCGCTGCGCGAGGTCCGCGGCAACCATTTCTTCCCATCGCCGCTTGTCGTCGTCGCTGAACATCACGGGCATCGGCGGCCGCGGACGAAGCACGTCGCCATGGCGCGCGAGAAACGCGTCGTACTCCGCGCGAAAGTGCCCGATCATCTCGACGAGCGGTCCGGCAGCCGACGCGTCGGCATCTTGCACAGCGGGACGAATGAAAAACGAGAGGTTGCCCAACGTTCGCTACCAGCGCTCGGGGCGATCGCTCAAGTCGAACGCTACCGCGCGATGCCAGGTGGCATCCATCTCCCAGGCCCCCGTTACCGACGCCACGTAGCCTCCGCCGATGCGGCCCTCTGCGTTGTGCAGGAGAGGAACGTACGCCATCTCGATCCACAGCTTCGGATGTGTTTGCAGCGGGAAGGGGAAATGCAGGTGCCAGGCGGCAGGAATCGTCAGGCGGCCGGTGTCGTCGCTGCGGACCACCGTCCGTCGTGTAGCGTTGTAGCTCACGGGATGGGCGGGGTTCAGCCAATATCCCTGGTGGTTATACAGGGCGTACGCAGTCTGTGGCCGGCCCTCCGTGTCGACGATGTCCAGCGTGTAGCAACTGGTGTAGGACACGCTCGCTGCGACGAGCAGTCCGAGCAGCACGAGCGGAATCAGCCGCCGGCGGCGCATCCGCGCGAGGATATCAGATGGCGACAACCACCAAGGCGAAGCAGCCGAGCCGGACGACTCAGGTCAGCGCCAGGTATTCGTGAACGAATCGCACGACCATCGATCCTTCACCCACGGCTGACGCCACCCGGTTCATAGAACCGGCCCGAATGTCGCCAGCCGCGAACACGCCGGGGGCGCTCGTCTCGTGGGGCATCGGCTCGCGCCGCTCTTTCCAGACGCGCGCGTATGCGGGGTCGGCCGGCAGATCCCGCCCGGTGATCACGAACCCCTTCGCGTCGCGCAGCACGACCGGGGGGAGCCAGTCGCTTCGCGGCCTGGTGCCGATGAACACGAACACCGCATCGACTTCTTCCACATCACTCGTGCCGTCGTCCAGCTTGAGCGCGACACGTTCCACGCGGCCGTTTCCTTCGACGCGTTCGAGCTCGGCCCGGGCTCTGAGCCGGATGTTCGGCGTCTTCTCGATTTGGTCGATGAGGTACTGCGACATGGTGTCGCGCAAGGATTCGCGGCGCACCACGATTTGCACGTCCTTCGCGTAGCGTGCCAGATACATCGCTCCTTGTCCCGCCGAATTCCCTCCGCCGACGACAAGCACGCGCCGGTCGCTGAACACCGGGCCTTCCGTCGTCGCCGCGCCGTAATACACCCCGGCGCCGGCATGATCGGCCACGCCCGGCGCGGGATGCTCGCGGTATTCCATGCCGGTGGCGGCCAGCAGCGTCCGCGTGATGATTTCCCGGCCGTCGCTGAGCGTCAGGTGCTTGTATCCCGAGTCGATCGACACGCCGGTCACTTCGAGCGGCACGAGCAGCTCGGCGCCAAGCCGCTGCGCCTGCGTCACGGCGCGCCGTGTCAGCTCGCCGCCGCTGACGCCGGCTGGAAACCCCAGATAGTTTTCAATCTTGGAACTGCTGCCCGCCTGCCCTCCCGGCGCATGCCGATCGAGCAACAACGTTCGCAGTCCCTCTGATGCGCCGTACACCGCCGCCGCAAGCCCGGATGGCCCGGCGCCCACGATGACAAGGTCGTACAGGTTGAGGGAGGCCGACAGCGACCTGCCGAGACGCTCGGCCACCTGGCGCGGCTCGGGGTTGCGCAGCGCGGATCCGTCTTCGAAGAACAGCGCGGGAAGCTCGTTGGCGCCAATGCCCGCCGCGTCGAGCAGGCTTTGCGTATCCGGGTTCCGCTCCACATCGAGCCAGCGATAGGGGATGAGATTGCCCGCGAGAAAATTCTTGATCTCGTGCGAGCGAGGCGACCACTGGTGTCCGACGAGCCTGAGCCCCTTCGCCTCGGGGAGATACTCTGCCTGCCAGGCGTCGAGGAGATCGTCGATTACCGGGAACAAGCCTTCCTCGGGTGGAGCCCATGGCTTCGAGAGGTAGTGATCGAGGTGCGCGACGTTGATGGCCTTGATGGCCGCGTCGATGTCGGAATAGGCCGTGAGCATCACGCGACGCGCCAGCGGGTACAGATCGCGGGATTGCGCGAGAACGTCGGTCCCCTGGATGCCCGGCATCCGCTGGTCGCTGATCACGATGGCCAGCGAGTCGCCGCGCGCCTTCAGCTCGCGGATGGTGACGAGCGCCTCTTCGCCGGAAGACGCGCTGATCACTGAATAGGATTCCCTGTACCGGGAGCGCAGGTCGCGGCGCACCGCCGCGAGCACCTGCGGATCGTCATCGACGACGAGGAGTGCGGGCTTGTTCACAGTTGACCACCAGTGTCACGGGCCTCGGCCAGCGGAAGGAAGACTCGAAACTCCGTTCGCCCGGGCGTTGTCTCGACCTCGATGTCGGCGTCGTTGTGCGTGACGAGACGCCGGACGATATCGAGGCCAAGCCCCGTCCCCTTCCCAACTGGCTTGGTGGTGAAGAACGGCACGAAGAGGTGTGCGCGGACTTCGGGTGGAATGCCTCCTCCGTTGTCGACGATGCGAACGACGACGCGCTGCTGCTCACGGTTGGCGGTCACCTCCACCTGGCCGGAGTCGGGCACGGCGTCGAGCGCGTTGTCGATCAGATTCGCCCAGATCTGGTTGAGCTCGCCGACGAAACCACGAACGCGAGGAAGATCGGGCTCCACCTCGACGGTGATGGCCACCGATTTCGACCGCGCTTTCGCGTTGAGAACCGCGACGGTGTTGCCGAGGCTCGACTTCAGGTCCACAGGCTCGGCCACCGTCGCCTGGTCCATGTGCGTGAAACCCCTGATGGCGACGACCAGGCCGGAGATCCGCGTCGCCGCTTCCTGAATCTCCGAGGCGATCCCGCGAACCGAACATTCGGCGGCCCCCCACCGGAGCGCCGCGCCGAGCGGCGGTCCGCTCACCTCTGCAGCAAGCCGATCGAGCGCCTCGAGGGTCACGGCGGTTTCGGCTAGCGGTCCGGCTATGGCGGAATCAACACCGCGATCCGCGAGCCAGTCCGCGATGGCGTCTTCACGTTCGGCCTGTTGGATCGGAGACAACACGCCGTGCAGACCAGTGGCGAGGCACGACGCGCGCAACGCGTCGATGGCGGCGAGCTGGGCATCGGTCAGCTTCGCGCCGCACAGCGCGCGTGTCGCCTGTTCGGCGTCCTCCAGGCGGTCTCCAAGCAGCGCGGCGCTCCGTTCGATCGCGGAGACGGGGTTGTTGAGCTCGTGCGCCAGTCCGGCGGACAGCTTCCCCAGCGAGACCATCTTCTCGTCCTGCAATCCGCTCGACGTGAACACGCGGCTGCGATCGATCATCTTGTGCACGAGAATCGACGTGATCTGATGACAAGCGTGAATCATGGCGTCGAGATCGTTGCGAGAAATGGCGAGAATCTCCGACGGCTCCTGGGCGACCGTGTCGCCGGGGGGACTGACCAGGCGGGAGTAGGGGAGCATGCCCGTGACGTCCCCCGCCCGCCATTCCAGCACTTTGTGCCGGCCGGCGCCTCGATCGACAAAGATCGCGATATTGCCCGTGAGGACGACGAAGAGGCCCGCCACCGGGACGCCTTTGGCGCTCAGCACCTCTCCTTCGGCGAGGTGTCGAAGCGACCCGTGCGCGACCAGCCACGCGAGCTCCTCGCGGGGCGCCGCGCTGAGCGTCTTGTGTTCAGCGAGCCGATCGACGAGATCAGTCACGTCCTTGCCCCCTGATGGGTTCAGTACCGGAAACCGGAGAATACATCAAGGGGCGGCACGCCAGTTTTGATCTTCTGCCGCGATTTCCTGTAGGGTGTGGGCATGATGCCAATAGCCACGATTGCAGTCATGCTGGGCGTGCTGTGCATCCAGACCACGCGCGTCGGCGCGCAGGCGCAAACCGGGACGCCGCCGGCCGTCGTCGGCGCCGCGCTCGAGATCGCAGGAGTTGTCAGGGCCGGCGCGCCCATCGAACGAATCCTGACGGGATTCAACGGGCTCGACGATCCAATCGGGCTGACCGATGGAACGCTCGTCTTTTCGGAGCCGGGCGCCCGGCGCGTCCACAGGATGAACACCGGCACGAATGCGGTGTCGGTGCTCGTGCCCGAGTCCAATGAATCGCACGGCGTGACGGAGGACGCCAAAGGGCGCCTGATCTCCGCGCAGGCGTGGGACGGATCGACCAGGATCGGTGTCATCCATCCGCCGCAAAGTCAGGCGGTGCTCGCCGACAACTTCGAGGGACAGCCGTTCAGCCGACCCAACGATGTGATCGTCACCAGAAGCGGCGGCGTCTACTTCACGGATCCCGGCCTCACCGCACAGCAGGCGGAGGCACTGGTGAAGCGGCTGGGCAAGCCGCTCGGGCCGCGGCTGCCGCCGGCCGTCTACTACATCCCACCGGGAGGACGGGCCATCAGGATCGAAGACAGGATGATTCGCCCGAACGGCATCCAGTTGAGCCGTGACGAGAAGACGTTGTACATCAGCGACTCGAACGGCGCCGACGTGATCGCCTGGGACATCCAGCCCGATGGCCTCATGCGGAACCGGCGCGCCTTCGGCACGCTGACGGGCCGCAGCACGCGCGACAACGGCCTTGGCGGGATAAGAACGTTCGCCGACGGGATGACCATCGACAACGACGGCCGGCTGTACGTCGCCACCGGCGGGGGCGTCGAGGTGCTGAGCGCCCAGGGGCGGCACCTCGGGACCATCCCGGTGAAGTGCCCGCCAGCCGACTGTCAGAACCTCGCGTTCAGCGGGCCGGAAAAGAGGACCTTGTACGTCGCCGGCGCCGGTTCGCTCTACAAGGTGGAGATGATCGCCCGCGGATTCACCGGCCGCGCGAAGTGACGCAACGAAGAAATTGTCTCAATGCCGGAGCGGGTGTAGGATTCGGCCACAGTCGTATCTGCGGAGGCAACATGACGCGTTTCCAGATCAATGCGCTGCTCACCGTATCGTTGTCCAGCCTGGCACTCGCGGGAGCTGCGTCGGCGCACCATTCGATCCAGGCGCAGTTCGACATCAACAAGCACGTGACCGTCAGCGGCACTGTGGCGAAGGTCGAGTTCATCAATCCACACTCGTATCTGACCGTGAACGTCAAGGACGCCGACGGCAAGGTCACGAGGTGGGCGTTCGAGATGGCAGCGGCGGCCCAGCTTCGCAGAGGCGGGTTGAGCCGGGCCGACCGCGGCGGACTGAAGCCGGGCGACCAGGTCACGGTCGTCGCGCTGGCGGCCAGGGATGGGTCGAACAGCGGCCTTCTTCAGGAACTGAAGATTGCCGATGGCCGCGAGTTCAAGTTCACGCCGGATCCAAACGGCAATTGACGACACAGGAAGGTCCGTATGCGCCTGCCCGCACCTCGATTCATCGCTGTGACGGCCACGCTCTGCCTCCTCTCAGCCGCGATGCTCGCGCAGGAGGCTTCGCAGACCCGGCGCACGACCAACGCTCCGCCGAAGCCGTCCGGCGTTACGCCACGCACGGCCGATGGACATCCGGACCTGACCGGCGTCTGGAACGCGCTGGGCGACAATCTGAACGGAATCCCAAACCAGATCGCCAACAACGGGCTCGCCATCGAAAGCGATTCCTTGACGCTCGACCTGCACAGCGGACAGCTCATAGCCACGTTCCCGCGGAACACCAATCGCCCGCAGAACAACGAGCAGGCTGAACGGGCCGCGGCTCTTCTTCGACGCGTGGGCTCGAACCGGCCGGTCTACAAGCCGGAATACTGGGAAACGGTCAAGAACTTCGACCACAACTCCAATGAAGACGATCCTTCCAACAACTGCATGCCCGCGGGGATTCCGCGCGGCGGTATTCCGTCGTACATCAGTCACCACCCGGCGCATCTCATGTTCGTCTACCCCGGGCAGGGCGGACTGATTGCAACCCAGACGATGTACCGCATGATTCCACTCGACGGCCGCAAGCACACACCGCTGCAGGAGCTGGACGGCAGCTATACCGGAGAAGCCATCGCCCACTGGGATGGGGACACACTCGTCGTGGATACGTGGGGCTTCAACAGCAACACCTGGTTCGATCAGATCGGCGGCTATTTCCACAGCGAGAACATGCACGTGATCGAACGATTCCGGCGGGATGGAAACACCCTCACGTGGACTGCTACCGTGAACGACCCCGATGTGCTGCTCGAGCCGTGGACGACCACGCCACGGGTGGCGCTGCTGAATCCTCGGCCCAACGCCCTTCTGCCCGAGTCGCTGCCGTGCAGCGAGCGCGACCTGAGCCACATCGTCACTAAGGAACATCACTAGACTTTTCACGCGTAATGCAAAATGCAACATTCAAAATGCAAACAGGATTCGTGGGCGAAAACGCGGCATTTGCATTTTGCCTTTTGACTATTGCATTACGAATTCCTGTGTAGTCACATGAAAATCACGCTTCCACAGAGCCTCATCATCGCTGCCGTTGCCATGCTCGCGATCCAACCCGCCGGCGCGCAGGGCACTCCGGAGCGCGTCAAGGTGCTGCGCGCGGCGGCAGACGCGCTGGGCTTGGCGCGGTGGTCCGATATCGGCGCCGGAACCACGCGACTCCCGGCAATCGACGTCGTCAACACCATGGAGTTCGAAGGCAGCGGAACGAGCGAGAGCGCCGGTGGATCAGTCAAAGTCCAGTACCACGTCGCCCTCGGCTACAATCCGCCGGCGATGCGCGTCGAGATGACGCGTCCTGGCTCGACCGGCGGTGCCCCGCAACGCACTATTCAGACCGTGCGCGACAACTACGCCTGGGATGAATCCGAGATGGGGGCCGGTCTGGTGCCAGGAAAGGGCACCGCCACTCCAGCGATGGCCTCGCTTCGGGAACGGCTTCTCCAGCTCTGGACGCTCCCGTACGGTGTCGTGAAAGCTGCGCTCGTCGCCGGCGAGAAGACGACGGTGTCAACTGAGGGAGGGGCCACCGTCATTACCGTTCCTCTGAGTGGACAGCTTGCCGGGATCACGCTGAAAGCAACGCTCGACGCGAACAGCCTCGTCACAAGAGTGGAGACGCGTGCGGACAGCCCGGCTCTCGCCAACCTTGCGACGCAGACGGAGTATTCCAGCTACGCCGATCGTGCCGAAGTGCTGACGGACATCAAATCGCCGGGCCGCATCGTCCGGAGACAAGGCAACCGCACCTTGCTGGACGTCGAAGTCAAGTCGTGGGAGACCAACAATCCCTATCTGGTGTTTCCAGTTCCGCCGAACGTGAAGACGGCCCAGACCGCGAATTCGCGCTGATTTCTCGATCGTTCACCTCGTTTTTCATCAGCGTGTAGCAGCCGGATGGCGGCAGTGCCGACATGCCGGTTTTCGTGTCCCGATGCGGCCGTGGTTCGCGAAGCGCGACTGTCGGCGCCGTGACACGCGGTTGGGGTAAACCAGCCCCGGGGTTGGTTTTCCACGGCGTCCGACCGGAGTGCGGAGTCGAATCACGGTCGCGTCGGGATACGGTCCGGCCTTTAGCCGGACACTACGTACTCATGAAAAGCCGCTGATTTCTCGCGTTCAGAACATCGCAATAGGATTGACCGGCGACCCCGTTGCATTGGTGAGCGCCAACGGCGTGACGGTCAACATGAACTCCCAGCGATTGCGGGATGCCGTTGCTTCGCTCAACGCCTCTAGGTCAGCGCGGTCGAGCACGTGGATACCCAGGATCGCCTGGATGAAATTATGGACTGCGTTTCTCGTCAGATCGCCGGCGGGCTGCGGCGCGTACCCGGCGGTTTCCCAGACAAGCAACGCGATGTCGCGTCGCTTCAGCCATGGTAGAACCGAATTGTCGAGCCCTGCGGCACCGTCGTCCGGACCGAGCTTGGCTCGACGCCCATAGCGGCCCCAGCGAAGCACCAGCGCGTCCCCTGGTGTCACCCTCACACCCGCTTTCTTTTCCCAGGCCTCGAGGTCCTCGGGAAAGATGCGATCCCCAGGCGCGAGATACGGGACACCCTTGAGCCTCGCGATGTCGTACAACACCGCGCGTGTGACGATGCCGCTCTTCATGGTCAGCACGGAATTCTTTGCGGCCCCCTTTTCCTTGGTGACCAGCACCGACGTGTCGTAGCCATTCCACATCTTTCCGCGGAAGAATGTGTGGGCGAGCGAATCAATGTGCGTCGAGGCCGCGCCGTGGATGCAGGGAAATGCCATGCGATCGGTTGCGCCTGTTTGCGAAGCTGAGGTCATGGCCCATTCGGCCGGGCAGGGGACGTCGGCGGCTTTCTCGGTAAATGCATTTGCCGCCAGCGATACCGGCACTCCCTCTTTCACCAGTGCCAGCGCCGCCCGACGCTTGGCGGGCGTAATCAGATTGAGCGTTCCCAGCTCATCATCCTTGCCCCAGCGCCCCCAGTTCGACAACTCCGTTTGCCAGGCTTCGTACTGTGCTTCGGTCACGAGAGGACGGGACGACGATTGCTGCGCGGCCGCGTCTCCGGACAGCACGGCGGCGATGCCGACGAAACACACGAGGATCGAAACTGCGCTGCGGCTTACCAGTGCTCTCATGATGTCACCTTGCTGTGGTCAGACGTGCCCTGCTAAGCAGTTTTCAGATTTCTCTACTCGCCCGCGATCAGTCGAGCAATACATTTTGGCTCCAGTAGATCCACGCGCGGCCTTCTGGTGGACCCAGAGGCGCGTTTTGCCCGGCCGCATTGGCGGGCGCCGGAGGCACCGGCCGTTCATTGAGGTACGCAACCTTGCCACGAAGCGCCATCGCCTGCTGCTGAATTCTTGCATTCAGGCCCAGCGCGTACGCGCGGTCCACCAGATTGTAGATTGACCCCGCGGTCAGCACGAAGCCGTGACCCGACAGGAGCACGCTGGGGCTCTTTCCCAACGCATTCGCGACCGCGCGTCCGAGTGCAGGATTCGCCAGAACGGGTTGCTGGGGGTCCAGGGTGCTCATGTTGAGCACAGGCAGACCATCGGCAAGGAACGCTCCGCCGTTGACCACGGGACGGAGCTTGATGGTCCCTTCGGTGAACGCCACCACTTCCGGCGTGCGGGCGTACAACACTGCCATCACGTCCGGTCTCGCCTTGTACACCTCGTCGTGAATCGAGAGTCCCTGGCTATCGACGTCGGGCGTGGTTGCATTCCGCTGAACGACATCGCGAGCCGTCACCGCGCCTGCTGCCACGCCAGGCGCAATGAAATAGGCATTCGCGTCGCGCGGGTTCCGCACGCTGACGTGGCCGAGCGTATCCAGGATCCTGAGCTCGTCGGAGGCCAGAATACGGTTGGCGAGCACCAGATCGCGCCTCGTCACTTCAATCTGATCGGAGGGCTTTGCGGGATCGGGCGGAGGCGACGTGGGAACACGTCCGCCCGTGTCCTGGGTGACCGCTCGCCTGAGATAGGCCCAGGTCCGATCTCGGCCGACGGGATCGTGCTTCGCCGCCTGGGGCTTCCAGGCGCCACCTATCGAAATCGCGGCCTGCTGCAACCGAGCGCTGTCGCGCAGCTCGATGACGCCGGTTACGGCGTCTTTGACGGAGCTGCCGGTCATCGCGATCCCATGCCCCCACAGGAGGACGCCCTCGGCGCTGCCGAGCGTCGCTGCCATGGCACGGCCGAGCTCAGGTGTATTGACGATTCCTGACCGGCCCTTGTTGAACCCGCGAATGTCCCACACGGGCGCCTTGGTGTCGCCATTCCACAGCGGCACCGAGCTCATCCCGAAGGCCACGAATTCCGGCGTATGCGCGTGCACAACTGCCATCACGTCCGGTCTGGCCTTGAAGATCTCGCCGTGGAGATAGATCTCGCGGGCCTGGTCGTTGCGGGAACCGTGGACCGGCTTGCTGTCGAGATCGTTTTCAATGAAGTCGCTCGACGTGACGCCGCCGGGCGACAGGTACCGCGCAATGTAGTAATGATTCGGATTGACCGC
>DATCIJ010000030.1:0-31893 GCA_036507855.1 Gemmatimonadaceae bacterium
GACCCAGTATGGAGATCTCGACGCCCGAAATGGCTGCGTCTGCGCGCGATTTGACCTTGCCCTTGAGTACCGACACGCGCGCCGGCTTGATCGTCCCTGAGGTCACGCCGGTCTGGATGGGGTTCGCCCCGGCGTACAGGAACTGCGTCGCATCGAACATCGTCGTCGCCACCGTGCGGTTCAGCGCCGGCGCGACGGTCGCCGGGTCGGGAGGAATGACGTTGTCGCTACGCGTGACCTGCCTGACGATTGTGATCGCGTTGGTGGCGGCGTCCGTGGCGGTGAAGGACAGCACATTCAGTCCCATGGACAGCGCCACGTTGCCCGAGAAGCTCCCGCTCTGCACGGTGAGCGGCGCACCATTCACGTTCACGGTCACGGCGGTGAGGTCGCTTATCGTTCCGGACACCGCAAGATTCGCCTCGCTCGTTATGTGTCCGTCGGGCGGCATCAGCACATTGAGCACCGGCGCCTGCGTATCCCGGATGACCGTGCGGACCACCTCGGTGAAGAGCCCGACGCGGTCCGTCGCGCGGAACGTGATGATGTTGTTCCCTTCCTGTGTGAGGTTGACGCTCTTGTCGAACGCGCCGAGGGGGCCGAAGACTGCACTTGCTCCGTTCACGGTTATGACGGAAAGCGTGCTGTCCTTCGCGATTCCGACCGTGACGATCGACAATTGCTTCGTTATCAGGCCAATTGCTGGAGTGGAGATGGTGAGTGACGGGGGAATGACATCCGTCGCCGCTGTGCGAATGTCCACGGCTGCACCATTCTGACCGCCGACTTTTGCGGACAGCACGTTCTGGCCGGTCACCAGCGGCAACTGGATCACGAAGCCCGGAAGGTTCGTCCCGAACTCCAGTGGAACGGTCAAGTCTGTCCCGTTCAGCTTCAGTTGCAGCGAATTGGCGCGATTCGTACCTGGCGGGCCGTTCGTGACGTACCCGTAATAGGGCGCCGACGCTGGCGGCGCGGCGGCCACGAACGTGTCCGGCACGAACTGATTCGACTTGTTGTACCGAATGGGCCCCCGGATGGTGTAGGTGGGATCTGGTACATACTTGAGTGAGACCTGAATGTTGGCTCCCGCACTGCCAGCCACACGCACGTCGAAGGTGTCCGCGGCAAGCGGCTGCACGATTCGCGTGAACGCGCCGGACGGCGGGAGGTCAGCGACAGTGGCAACCTTGAGCCGGTTGAAGAAGACATCGGCCTTGGTCAGTGCAGGCGTTCCCTTGGTGATGCGTACCAGATAACGTCGGCCAGGGACCACGGTCATCGCGAACGCCTCGACAAACTGCGTCTCCGCGCCGCCTGCCGTGGTGAAGGTCTCTGTGAAGACATTCACCGTGTCGCCGCTCTGGACCATGGCCGCTGGTGCTTCGGCCAGCGCCACGTGCTTCCTTGCCCAGATGAGCGACACAGCCGATAGCACCATTGCCGTGACGGCGACAACAACCCACGCGATGCGACCGCGGCGCGCTCTGAGTGCTGACCTCTCGGTATCGAAGTGTTGCGGCGCGAGTTGGCGCGACGACCGCAGGGTCTGGGGCAGAGGGCGGCGATCCATGGAAGTGTCCCGTTGGTGGGCCGTTGAACCACGAGCACACGCTGCGGCGCGCGTTAGGCGCGCACCACGTGGCTGCGTGGCAACCTGGGGACCGCCAGTTTTCCGCGCACCGCTGGATCAGGCCAGCCGCGACCCTCGCCGAGCCACGGCACCTTGAACCGCACCCCTCCAGCGCGAGTGGCGAAGCAACGCCCGTCACACGGCGCGGCGGTCTCCGCTCCTCCTGGCCGACGGTCTTCGATGGGACCTATCGTCTGGTCACGGGCGCGCCTGTTAGCAGCTGGCTATTCCGCTCTGCTGCCCGCTGCCCGCTGCCCGATCAGCTCGAAGGCCATGCGCAGCCCGACGAGTGTGAGGTCCGGTTCCACACGTTCGACTTCTCTGCAATAAGGCTGGATCATCGGCGCCAGACCACCCGTGGCAACCACCAGTGGCACGCGTGGCGTCGGCCACTCGGCCTTGATCCGCCTGACGATTCCATCAACTGACTCGGCAGTCCCGAAGACCACGCCGGCACGAATGCAGTCTTCCGTGCGACGCCCAATCGCGCGCTCGGGAGCGACAAGCTCCGTAGCCGGTAGTTTTGACGTGCGTCGAATCAATGTCTCAGCCGACGTGCGCATGCCCGGCGCGATGACACCACCGAGAAACACACCATCGGCGGTGATGCAGTCGAAGGTGGTCGCCGTCCCCAGGTCGACCACGATCGTGTCGCGCTTGAACAATCGGCTCGCCGCGAGCGTGTTCACGATCCGGTCGGCACCGACGGTCAGCGGCTCCAGCACGTCAAGCGTGATGGGCAGCGGAGACTTCGCGTCGACAATCACCGGTGGCTTCCCGAACAGCTCCTGACAGGCCTCGGCGAGCGGCTGCGTGAGCGCGGGCACGACCGAGCCAATCGCCGTCCCGGTCACGTTTCCAACCGGGACGTTGCGAGCGGCAAGCAAAGCCCGTATCTGGAGATCGAGCTCGTCAGGCGTGCGCGCCACCTCGGTGACGAGCCGCCAGTGCGCGTGGAGCCGCTCGCCGTCGAACAGGCCAACGGTCGTCTCGGTATTGCCGACGTCGAAGACGAGGGTCATGTCGATTCCTCAAAGACGAGAGATCCTTCCATCACCCGTTTGGTGCCCTGTGGCGTCTCGATCAGGAGGGCGCCATTGGATGCAATGCCGGACACGCGCCCGCTGACGGGCTCCCGGCACGCCCGCCCAAACGTTACATCGCGCCCCGCGAATTCCGAGACCTCCTGGTCCGAAAGGTGTCCCTGCGCGGCGGCAGCGGCGCGCACGGCCGGAACCAGTTCGCCAAGCACGTCCAGCCGCGAGACACCTTTCCCTAACGCGGCGCCGCCGGGATGGCTGGCGTCGCGGACATTGATCCCGATCCCGATGGCGGTCCACTCCGGACGCGAGCCACGCCATCGTGATTCCACCAGAATGCCGCCCAGCTTCCCGCCGGGCAGGTACAAGTCGTTAGGCCACTTCAGTCCCACGCGCGCGGCGCTGAATCGATCGAGGGCCCGCGCCGCTCGAATGCCTGTCCGCAGCGACAGCACCTCGAGCGCCGCCGGGTCGTTCAGGCGCTCCAGCAGGGTGAGCCAGATCCCGTCCCCTGCCCTCGACTGCCAGCGGCGCCCCGCGCGGCCACGCCCGGCGAGCTGGGCATCCGCCAGGACGAGCGTGCCGGCGGGGGCCCCGCCAGCCGCCAGCTCGTTGGCGACATCCATCGTCGAGGCGACTTCATCCAGCACGACGACCTTTGGCAGCGCGAGTGCGCTGGCGAGCTTCTCCGCGGTCGCTCCGTCGTACGTCACGGCCAATGCCGTTCCAACTTGTTTCACCGAACGCTCACAGGTATGGACTTGCTTTGAAAATACTTGGCAAGGATAGGTGGAACGGCACCAGCACGGGATCAGGCACGCGCCGCGATGGTGGCGAGGACGATCACGCCGAGCACAACCCGGTACGCCGCGAAAATGCCGAAGCTGTAACGCGACACGAAGCGAAGCAGCACGGCGATCGCCACCCAGCTGCTCACGGCCGCCGCCGCGATGCCGATGAAAATGGTGGTCGCCTCGGTGCCCGGCGTGAATGCATCCGGCGCCTTCAACACCGCCGCCGCCAGCGTGACCGGGAAGCTCATCAGAAAACTGAACACGGCGGCCGACTGACGATCGAAGCCAAGAGCGCGGGCGCCGGTGATCGTGGATCCCGATCGGGACACGCCCGGAAGCAGTGAGAAGCACTGAATGATCCCTATCGTCACCGCATCGCGAAGGCGCATGCCCTCCAATGGACGATCGCGCCTGGCGGCGCGATCGACCAGCCACAGTACGATGCCCATCAGTATGAGGTTGATCGCCATCAGTCGCGGTGATCGGAAGGTGGTCTCGGCCAGATCCTCAACGGTCAGGCCGGCGATCGCCGCGGGAATGGTGGCGACGACCAGGAACACGAGGCGCCATTCATCGGGGGTCCGGACGCCGCGCTGCCTGACGATCGAGACCCCTGATCGCGCCAGCGCAAACCACTCCTTCCGGAAATACCACGCCACCGCGACCAGCGTCCCGGTGTGCAGCGCGACATCGAACGCGAGACCGGCGTCATTCCAGCCGAAGAACCATGGCGTGAGCGCGAGATGCGCCGAGCTGCTGATGGGGAGGAATTCCGACAGCCCCTGGATGAGGCCCAGCACGAGCGCCTGGAATTCCGTCATGCCGGTACCGGTCGCGCCGAAGCCGGCCGGGGACGGTCGGCGACTGCCTTCCGATACAGCGCCTCATAGAGAGGGACAATCGCGTCCTCCGAAAAGCGAGCGCGCGCGTCCGACGCAGCCAGCTCGCTCATGGCCTGCCAGCGCGCGGGATCGCACAGAATCGAGTTGGCCGCGGCGGAGAGCCCATCGATGTCGCCCGGGGCCAGCAGCATTCCGGTCTCGCCGTGCCTGACGACCTCCGGCAAACCGCCGACATTGCACCCGATCACCGGCACGCCGCAGGCCAGCGCCTCCAGTGCGCTGAGCCCGAACGACTCCCGGTTGCTGGGCAGCAGGAACAGATCCGCCGATGCCAGCAGCGGGGCCACGTCGTCGATGCGGCCCAGGAAGTGCACGTCGTCCTCGACGCCGAGCTTCTTCGCTTCATCAGCGGCATCGACGCGATCGGGTCCATCGCCGACCATAACGAGAGCGGACGGCAGCTCGGGGCGCACGCGGGCGAAGATCCGGACCACGTCGACCACGCGCTTGACCGCGCGGAAGTTCGAGATGTGCATCAGGATCCGCTTGCCGGGGAACTGCTGGCGCAATACCGCCGGCTGAGTCTGACGGTCAAAGACCTTTGGATCCATGAAATTGTGGATGACCTCCACCTCGCAACCCGCGCATCCGAACGTGAAGATCGTCTCGTCGCGCAGGAAGCGAGACACGGCCGAGATGCGATCCGATTTCTCGATCGAGAACTTGGTGATGGTGTGGAAGGAGTGGTCCTGTCCCACGATGGTGATGTCCGTCCCGTGGAGCGTCGTCACCACGGCGATGTCATCAGCGGTCTCGTGGAGCATCTCCCTCGCGATCCAGGCGCTGGTGGCGTGCGGGATCGCGTAGTGCACGTGCAGCAGGTCCAACCCGTGCGTGCGCACGACTTCGTGCATTCGCACGGCCAGCGCGAGGTCATACGGCGGGTACTCGAACAGCGGGTACCGACCCACGTCCACTTCATGGAAGTAGATGCCGGGGAGGAACGACGGGAGTCGGAACGGTTGCTGGTACGTGATGAAATGGATCTCGTGTCCGCGCCTGGCGAGTGCGATGCCCAGCTCCGTCGCCATGGCGCCGGAGCCACCGTACGTGGGGTAACACGTGATCCCGATTTTCACCGCTCGCTCTCCTTATTGAACCAGCCAATGGCTGCTTACTTCTTGCCGCTTGCTACGGGCTGCCTGGCTGGGTGCCGGCAGTAGCGCCAGCAGCCGCATGCATCAAGCAGTAAGCAGCAAGAAGCTTCTACCTACCCCAGTCAAACCACGCCACCGCGCGGTCGAACACGTCAGGCGCTCGTGGATCCAGCCGCAGGACGCGTTCCCCGTCCAGCTGGTGACGGAACCACGTTCGCTGCCGCTTGGCGTACTGCCGCGTCGCGACCACGACCAGCTCCCGAGCCCGGTCGAGCGTGAGTTCGCCGATCACGACGCGACGCATCACATCGTAACCCGTCGCGGTCCACGCCCTGGCATCGGGTTCCACTCGCCCGGCGAGCGATCGAACCTCGTCGAGCCAACCCGCGGCCAGCATCCCATCAATGCGGGCCGCGATGGACCCCGACAGACTCGACCCGGGGTCGAGGACAAGATAGCGCGCGGTCATGACGGCTGCGCGCGGCCGGTCGAGGTGGAGCTCGCTGATCCGGCGCCCGGTAATCAGGGCGACCTCGATGGCGCGCTCCCGCTGGGCGCGGCCCAGCGGCGCGCGCGCGGGATCGATGGCTTCACACCAGCGACGTATTTCCTCCGCCGAAAGGCTGGACAGCATATCACGTACCGACGCGCGGCGCGCCGGATCGATCTCCGGCTCTTCGAATAGCGGCGTGAACAGCGCGCGCAGGTAGAATCCCGTCCCTCCCACCACGAGGGGCGTTCGACCAGAAGCCGTGATCGTTTCGATCCACCCGTGGACGGACGCGGCCCAGTCGGCCGCGGTGTAACGCTCGTCAGGCTCGACAACATCGATACCGAAGTGGGGCACGCGCCGGCGTTCCCCGGCGTCCGGCTTGGCCGTCCCGATGTCGAAGCCGCGATACACCTGGCGCGAGTCGGCCGAGATGATCGATGCGCCTCTCAGGTCCGCGAGGCGAAGCGCGAGAACCGACTTTCCCGCCGCCGTTGGCCCGCAGATGACCGGCAGGCTCGTGCCGTTCCAAGTTCGTCCGCCTGATCGCCCCGATGCACTCACTTGCCCGCTGCTTTTGGATGAGATACTTGGAACGGCATTAACGCCGGCCGAATCGCCGATCGAGTTCATCCCAGGTCAGCCGAATGATCCCAGAACGACCATGAACATCATGCGCCGGCAGGGATGTCGAGACCAGGGCGCGGAAGAGAGCCTGCATCTCGTCAGGCGCCAGAGGTTCTCCCGCCTTCACTGCCGCCTTGCAGGCAACCGTCGCGACCAGCAGCTCGTGACCGGCGTGCGCGATGGCGCCACGGTCGCCGCTCAACGCCGCCAGCGATTCGCGAAGGCACTTCAGGGCGTCGAACCTCCGGTGCGGTGTCGGGACCGCATGGACGATGACCGAGTGTCCTCCGAACGGTTCCAGCTCGAATCCCAGCCGGGTGAAAGCGTCGCGATGCGCTTCGAGCGATTCTCCGTCCCTTGGAGAAAGGTGAATCGTCTCCGGCAGCAACAGTCGCTGCGACGTGACCCCTGCACCACCGGTCATCTGCTGCATGAACCGCTCATACAGCACGCGCTCGTGCGCGGAGTGCTGGTCAATGAGCACCACGCCGTCGTCGTGCTCGTAGAGCAGGTACGTCCGGCGCAACTGAATCAGCGGCGGAACGGGGATGTCACCCCTGACTGGCGGCACTTCGACGTCGATGTCCTCGCCCGCCTCGAAGAACGGTGCGGCGTGGCTGCCCGGAAGCGTCGTCAACGGCGCGGCAAACGAATCGCCGGCTTGCGGCGCGTGCCACACTCGAGCGCCGGCACCGACCAGCGCGGCGCTATCCAGCATGCCTAACGCGCGACGCACGGCGCGTTCCACCGCGCGTTCCACTTCCCACCGATCGTGAAAACGCACCTCGGCCTTCGCCGGGTGCACGTTGACGTCGACGGCATCACCGGGAAGTCGAATCTCGAGCGCGAACGACGGCCGCAAGCCGGTCGCCAACGCCGTGCGATACGCGCTCTCGGCGGCGCGCGTCAGCCCGAGGTCCCTCACGGCGCGTCCATTCACGATCAGCGCCGTCCGGCGTGACGCAGTGCCCACATCGGCCGGTCGTTCGGTCAGTCCGCTGACGCGAATGGGCCCGCTGACCGCGTCGACATCGAGAAACCTCGCCACCGAACCGGCGCCCCACAGAGCCGCCACGCGATCGCGCAGCGACCTGGCGGGCGCGAGCGCCATGACTTCCTTCCCATCCGCCGTCACGCGGATCCGGACGTCGCGGCGCGCCAGCGCGATCGACGTCAGGACGTCGCTGGTCGCGCGCCACTCCGAGCGGGTGCCACGAAGGAAACGCGCCCGGGCCGGCGTGTTGAAGAAGAGGTCTTCGACCGAGACGGTGGTTCCCCGGCGACGGGCGGCCTCCGACACGTCGTGCAGCGTCCCGCCTGACGCCTGAACCCGCGTCCCGGCGCCGTCCTCGGTGGCGGTCGTGACCGCGAAACGCGACACGGAGCAGATCGCCGACAGGGCCTCGCCGCGAAAGCCGAAGCTGCGCACACCCACCAGGTCGGCCGTGGTGCGGATCTTCGACGTCGCGTGTCGCTCGATCGCCAGCCGCGCATCGTCGCGGTCCATGCCGCTGCCATCGTCACTGACGCGCACCAGCCGCCGACCGCCTTCTTCGAGGTCGATGTCGACCGTCGTTGCCCCGGCGTCGAGCGCGTTTTCAAGCAGCTCCTTCACGACCGATGCCGGGCGCTCGACGACCTCCCCGGCCGCGATCTGGTCCGCCACTTCGCTCGACAACAAGGCTATCCGCGCCACTCACACACTCCCGGTCAACGCAGTCTCAACACCAGCCCCAGCCTCCCTTGCACCCAGCGCAAAGCACTCAGTCGTTTCGCCCAAGCGGCTGTAGCCGCTGTGCTTCGACCCATCCGCGACGGCGATCGCTCAACTCGACCCGTGTCCACGCTCCCTGGTGACCGAGGACCTTTGCGACTTCACCCGGTTGTGCTTCGATCCCGGCTTCGGACGAAAGGACAGGCATGGGTCGGAGGCGCGCCGCCGATAGCACGACGGCTGTGTCACGCCCGTCGAGGATTTCGCGTTGCCTGATGCCGCCAAGGAAGATCATCACCGCTCCGATCGCGAGCGTGGTCCCGATTCGCGCCAGCATCGCATACTGGCGCCGGCGCGCCACCGCGAGCAGGACGAAGCCGGCGACCCAGAATGCCGCGCCGACTCCCGCCAGGAGCGTGAGCGAAATGGGTGGGACTCCGTGCCACAGGCGCGGCGTGCCCGGCGCGAGTCGCAGGCGGGCGCGGACGTCTGTCGTCATCGGGTTCAGCCGCATGGCTCGCTGCCATCCAATCACGGCGGCAGCCGTGTCCTCGAGCTGCCACGACGCCGTGGCAAAGTTGTACCAGGCGTCGGCGGCGCGTGGCCTGGCCTGCGCCAGCTCGAAGAAAGACTGGCGCGCGGAACCGAACTCGCGCGCGTCGTACGCGGCCAGCCCGCTGGCGAAGACGGTTGACGCCACCACATCCTGGGTCGCAGCCCACGCGGTCGCGGAGAACAGCAGGGCGATGCCAACCACGGCGCGATCGACTCGCCTGGCGGCGATGGCGCCGCGGGACCGTGCTTCCTCGTCGACGGCCCGGAGCAGCGTGATCGCGCGCTCGGGACTGGCGGCATCGAATGCACCGTCGGCGGCAAACACCGACTCATCCAGTGCTGCCAGCAGCGACGACGCGTCGATGGCGGTTGATTCGGACACACCGGCGCGCCGGAGCGCACGGCGCATCCGGTCCGGATCGGCCATGTCTCCCGGCGTCAGGTGCACGCGCTCGGCGACGCCCCGGGCGAATATCCGCCTGACGAGTGCGGCGTCGGCTCCCCCTTCACGAATGGCGCTTCGGAGCTGCGACTCCGGTGGCGTTGTCCGCACGCGGCGCGGCCGGCGGCCAGCCGAGACGATCATGAGGGGTAGCGGCGCCAACACGATCAGCAGCCAGAACAACGTCGAGTCCGTGATGGGAGCCGGGACCTGGCCTTCATAAACGCGCCGCACCGGAAGCACGGGCGTCGAATCCACGCTGCTGCGATCCGAGATGACCGGCTCCCCGCTCACGCTGACCGAGTCCGCGCGTCCGAACGCCACTTCGTACTGCTCGGTGTACGGATTGAAGTACGGGTATCGCATGACCGGCACCGCCTGCCGGCCCGGCTGCACCGGTGTGAGGATCCAGTCGAACTCCTTGCGGCCACGCACCAGCGTGGTGGACGAATCCATCTGGACGCGCACGGCGCCCGGCACGACATCCGCCCATGGCACGGCAAAGTCGGGCCGCGGAAGCAGCGACACATTTCCGGTGCCGAGCACCACCGCCGTGAACGTGAACGGATCACCGGTGCGCTGCGCGCGACGGTCCAGGCGGGTCTGGAGGGCCAGCCTCCCCACCGCCCCGCGATACCCCGGAGGCCTTCCCGTCATGGGCGGTTCACGCGCGATCACCACGAGCGATTGCGTGCGAGCCGAGTGGCTTTCCTCGCGGGCGAAGAAGGAGTTGCTGAGGGGCAGCGCATACTCGAGTCGCGCCGGCGGGATCTCGTGGCGTCCCGCGGTCAGCGGGAACAACGCCCGCTGGAACACGTGCACCTCGTAGCGCCGTGAACCTGCATAACGTGGCACGCTGTTCAGTGACGCCAGGTCGTACGCGAGCATCGATCGCAGCTCGGGCGGCACGAAGACCGGATTCCGGCGAAGCCGTCCGCGGATCTCATCGCTGAGAAACACGCCGACCTGATACGTCGCCTGTTGTCCAACCCACACTGTGTCGGGCAATGTCATCGCGCGGAACGCGATGTCGTCACCGGCGCTCAACTGGGCGCGTCCGGCAATACCTTCGGGAACCCTTGCCCTGACCGAATCCTGTGCATCCGCTGTGCTCAATGCGATGAGCAGACCAGCGATCAGCGAGCAGCGATCAGCGAGCTTCACCAGTCTTTCCCTCGCCGCGGCACCGTCGGGCGCGATTCGCGCTGTTTTCTACCCTGCACGGCCTGCTCATCCCGCGCCGCGCTGCTCAGGAGCTGCTCCGCCTGATCCCGGCCCAGCGACGGCGGAGGCGGTTCGCGAGGATCGGGCTGCGGATCGGGCTCGTTCTGCTGCTGGCTGGCGCCGCCTGACGATTGCCGGCTCAGCTCCGTGAGGGCGAGCTCGTAGTTCCACTGTGCGTCGCCGTCACCGGGACGCATCAGCAGCACACGCTTGTAGAGTTCCACCGCCGTCGCCAGCGACCGGCGGGTCGAATCCGCGTTGCGCGCGCCGGCTCGCCCCAGCTTCAACTGCGCCAGGCCGAGGTTGAACAACGCGCGGTACCGCAGCTCCTCCCGCTCGGCCAGCGTCGCGCGCTCGAGTGGCTCGAGGGAACGGTCGAGTGAATCGGCCGCCACCAGTGCCGTGCCAAGGTTGTAGAGCATTTCGGGTCGCTGGTCGCCGTCGGTAATAGCCGAACGATACGACGAGGCGGCCCTGGCGAACTGTCCACCCGCAAACTGATCGGCGGCCCGTGACGCCTGGGCGCCTGGCAGCGCACACCCGTTCGCCAGCATAACGAGTGCGGCGGCGGCCAGGGGAGCGCTCTTCGCCACCGACATGCCCTGGCGGCGTCGACGCAACGCGAGGCTGTCCGCGACGACGAGCAAGAGCGCGGGCAGGAGAAAAAGCTGGAATCGAGGCGTCGCATTCCGGCCGCTTTCAACCTGCCGGGACGTCGCGCGCAGCGCCTGCAGGGCGCGCCGGATCCGCGTCGCCTTGTCGGTCGTCGCCGCGTCAATGAATGTGCCGTGCGCTGCCTCCGCCGCCGCGCGCAGGGTCCCGGGATTGTAGCGCGTCACGACGATCTGGTTGTTCTCGTCGCGCTTCTCGACGATGCGATCGCCCTCGCGGATGGGGATCGTCGACCCATCGTCCGTCCCGAATCCAACCGTCACCACCGAGATACCGGCTTTGCCTGCCCGGTCGGCGGCCGCGATGATCTCCTGCTGATCCTCGAAAGCCTCACCGTCGCTCATCACCACGAGCGCGCGATCGCCCGCCGAACGGCTGGCCTGCAGCAGCTCGGTGCCCTGAGTGATGGCGCGTGAAATGGCGCTGCCGGCCTGGCCGACGATCGACGGGTCGAGGTTGTCGAGAAAGAGATCGAGCGCGCCGTCATCCACCGTGAGCGGTGACAGGATGTAACTGCGCCCGGCGAAGGCGAGGAGGGCAAAGCGGTCGCCGCGTGAGGCGGCGCGAAGCCGGCGCACTTCCTGCTTGAGGCGCTCCAGCCGGCTCGGTCGCTCATCGGTCGCCAGCATGGACAACGAGGCGTCCAGCGCGAGCACGATGTCGATCCCCTCGCCCCGGAGGATCGTCGCCTCTTCTCCCCAGCGCGGACCGGCCAGCGCGACGGCCGACAGCAGCGCCGCCAGGCCGAGCCGGCTGGCCCGGCCGCCAGGCAGCCGGAGTGCGCTGGGCGGTACCAGCCGCATAACGAGCTGGCGCGTGCCAAGCCGGGCGACGCGCTTGATCCGTCGCTTGAACGAGGCCCGGACCAGCCATGCCATCGCGATCGCGACGAGGACCGAGGCGCCCGCCATCCAGGGCCAGTCGAAGAGCCGCATCAGGCCGCCTTCGCGGTCTTCTCGGCCGCGGTCATGGCGGATTGAACGGCGGCGGCGATCGCGCGCGCTTCACGACCGAGTGCCGCCGCGCGATCGGACGTGAGCGGGCGGCGCGCGAACTTCACCAGATCCACTTCAGACAGCAGCGCCGCGCAGCGCGCGTACGTCCCGATTCCGGCGCGACGTATCGCGCCGGCCAGCTCGGTCGACGTCTGCGAGATCGATGCGCCGGGGACTGCCGCGGCGAGGTAGTCTCGCAGCACCTCGATCATGAGCGACACGTGCCGGGCGCGTTCGCCCGCAGCCAGCAGCCCGATCGCCTCGACCCGGTCGAATTCCCGTTCGGCAAGGGCATAGGGTGCTTCGCGCACCGTGGGCCGGCGTCGCCGTCTGCGCCACAGCCAGCCGATCAAGGCAAGAATCGCCACCGCGACCGCGAGCGCGAGCGCCCAGATCCACCACGGCAATCCGAACGTGAAGACCGCGCGTTGTGGCTTTGGCTCCACTCCGGCGCTGTCGGCGGGAAGCACCGACACGACGTGGACCACCACGCCGCTCACCTCGACGCGCCGATTGCCAATCTCCTGCCTGACGAACACATCGCCGAACGGGACCTGGAAGGTCCCGACGCGCCACGCCGCGAGGCGGTACGACGCCGTCTGGTCGATGGCCGCGCTGTCGGCTGTGGTAGTGATCTGCACCGGATCGAGCAGTTCCACCGGTCCGCCGGAATCCGGAGCGGCGGGAAACTCGATGGACGCGCCCAGCGGCGCTCGCACGCGAACCGAGACGGTAAACGGGTCGCCGACGCGAACCGTGTCGGGCGTGATCGTGACGCCGCCCTGAAGCCGGCCGCTGAGCGTGACGGCCTGCACCAACGCGAGGATTGCGAGCGCGCTCACCACCGCCTCCTGACCCGCCTTCCCCGGGCCCGGAAGAACCGCAGCAGCGCTTCGAGATATCCGTCCTTCGTGTTCACTGGCACTTCATCGATGGCAAGACGACGGAGCAGTTGCCGGCGCGCCACGCGCTCGGCATCGGAAGCCTTCCGAAAGCCCTCGCGCACGCGCCTGTCGGATGTGTCTACACTGACGACCTGACCGGTTTCCGGATCGACGAACCGCGCCACTCCGATGTCAGGCAGCATCCACTCTGACGGGTCCTCCAGGGGCGCCACCACAACGTCATGTCGCTGCGACAGGACCTTGAGCGGGCGTTCAATCCCCGGATCGATAAGGTCGGAGATCACGAAGACAATGGCGCGGTGGGGCAGCAGACGGTTGAGGTATTCCAGCGCCCCGCCGATGTCGGTGCCCTTCCCTTCAGGTTGGTGCACCAGCACGTCACGGATGATCCGCAGGGCATGCCTCCGGCCCTTGCCCGGCGGCACAACATGCTCCACGTGATCGGTGAAGAGCAGAACGCCCACGCGGTCGTTGTTGCGGACGGCGCTCATGGTCAGGACCGCCGCCAGCTCTACCGCCATTTCTGACTTGAAGCGGCTCACGGTGCCGTACTGTGACGAGCCGGACAGATCGACGGCGACCATTACGGTCAGCTCGCGCTCCTCGACGTATCCCTTGACGAAGGGCCGTCCCATGCGCGCGGTGACGTTCCAGTCGATCGACCGCACTTCATCACCCGGCAGGTACTCGCGGACCTCGGCGAATTCCATTCCGTGACCCTTGAAGACGGACCGGTACTCGCCGGCGAACAGTGAGTTCACCAGCCGCCGCGTGCGCAACTCGATGAGCCGCACCTGGCGCAGGACTTCTGGGGGGACGGAAACCTTCTGAATCACGTGGTGACTCGTAACTCGTGACTCGTGACTCGGCGCACCTCTGGCCTCTGGCCTCTGGCCACTGGCCCCGTCTTCATGGCGCTTCCACCGTGGCCAGGATCTTCTTGATGATGTCGTCGGACGTCACTTCCTCGGCCTCGGCCTCATAGGTCGTGAGCACCCGGTGTCTGAGCACGTCGGGCGCAATCGCTTTCACGTCATCCGGCGTGACGTACGCCCTGCCACGCAGGAAGGCGTGAGCGCGGGAAGCCTGAGCCAGCGCGATGGTCGCCCGCGGACTGGCGCCGAATTCAATGAGGGGCGCCAGGTCCTTCATCCCCGCTTCGGCGGGTGCGCGCGTCGCCAGCACGATGTCCACGATGTAATCCACGATCCGTTCGTCCATGTACATCTCGGCGATGTGGCGGCGCGCCTCGAGAATGGCCTTCGGCGTCGCCACCGCCTGGACGGCGATCGGCTCGCCGCTCGCCATGCGCCGCATGATCTCTTTCTCCTCCTCGCGGCTCGGATAACCGACGCGGAGCTTGAGCATGAAGCGGTCGATCTGCGCCTCGGGCAGCGGGTAGGTGCCCTCCTGCTCGATCGGGTTCTGCGTCGCCAGGACGAGGAATGGCTCCTCGAGGAAGAAGGTCTCTCCGCCTAACGTTACCTGCTTCTCCTGCATGGCCTCGAGCAGCGCCGCCTGAACCTTGGCCGGCGCCCGGTTGATTTCGTCGGCCAGCACGATGTTGGCGAAGATGGGACCCTTCTTGACCGTGAACGAACCGCGCGACTGGTCGAAGACCTGGGTCCCAAGCACGTCGGCCGGCAGCAGGTCCGGAGTGAACTGAATTCGATGGAACGTCGTGTGGATGGTCTCGGCCAGGGTGCGCACCGTCAGCGTCTTGGCCAGACCCGGCACGCCTTCCAGCAGGACGTGCCCGCCGGTGAGCAAGCTGATAAGCAACCGCTCGACCATGTACTCCTGTCCCACGACCCGACGCGCCACCTGCTGCAGGACTCCCTGCACCAGGGACGTGTCCACCGCCGCCGTGCTTGTCGCCGCTGCCTTGCTTCGTTCGTTCACGGGATCCTCGTCGGAATGAGCTCAAGCCCCAGCCCCAGCCACAGCAACCAGCAACCAGCGCCAGCAACCAGCACCAGTAAGCAGTAAGCAGCAACCAGCCTTCAGTGCCTGGTGAGGAATCTGCACTGCCGCCGGCCCTCATGACCCGTCAGAAGCGTCCGGAGACCGCCCAATCAACTTCGCCAATGCGCCCCGCTCCTTCCCTGTGAGCGCCCGCGTGGTTCCTGCCGGCATGTTCCCCAGCGAAACCGGACCGAACGCCGTGCGGACCAGGCGCTCGACCCGTAGGTCCAGCTCTCGACAGAGTCGTCTCACTTCCCGCTTTCGACCTTCCGCGATCACGACCTCGAAAAGCCACTTTCCACCTGGCGCTTGCCGAACCGTCACTCGCTTCGGCAGAACCAACCCGTCGGTCAGCATGACTCCACGTCTCGCCCGATCGGCGGCCGCGCGGGCGTCTCCCGTCACCGTGGCCACATAGACCCGTTCGATCCCTGACCGAGGGTGGGTCAGCCGGTTCGCCGCATCCCCGTCGGTGGTGAGCAGCAGCACGCCTTCGGTCTCCAGGTCCAGACGGCCAACGTACACGAGTCCCGGCACGTCGTGTACCAGTTCGAACACCGTGCGCCGCCCCTGTGGATCGGAACGAGTCGTCATGATGCCGGCGGGCTTGTGAAGGACGATCCAGGTCGTCGGGACGGTGTGAACGTTGACGCGACGGCCGTCGATTTCGACGAGGTCCGCGCTGGGATCGATACCCTGGCCGATATGGGCGATGGCGCCATTGACCCTGACGCGACCCTCGCCGATGAGCAGTTCCGCCCTGCGCCGCGATGCAAGGCCCGCCCGCGCCAGGGCGCGGTGGAGCCGCATCGTTGTCGGCATCAGATCGCGCGGGGCTCCACGCGCAGCGTCACCGCCAGCTCGTCGGCGCGCGGAAGTTCTTCCAGGTGCCGCAACGCGAACTGTTCGAGGAACAGGGGCGTCGTCCCGTAGAGGAGCGGACGACCCATTCCCTCACCGCGCCCCGTCACGTCGATCAGCGCCCGCTCCTGGAGCGACTTGAGGATGGCCCCGCAATTCACCCCGCGGATCTCCTCGATTTCGGAACGACCTATCGGTTGCCGATAGGCGACGATGGCCAGCGTTTCCAGGGCTGCCCCGGACAGGCGATGCGGTCTCGCCGCCAGTTGGGCGCGCTCGATGGCGTCGGTGTACTCGGGCCGGGTAAGGATCTGCCATCCCTCGCCCAGTTCCACGAGCTCGACCCCATGACCGTTCGTCTGATACGTGTCGCGGATCTCGCCTAACGCGGCGACGACGGCCGCCGGCGACGCATCGGCGTCGAGTCCCGCCAGCTCGTCCACCGGGACCGGGCGGTTGCTCGCGAAGAGCGCCGCCTCAAGCAGCTTGGCCAGCGGATTCACGTGTGATCACCAGAGAGCCGAAGGGAGTGGCCTGGCGAAGGCGCAACTCACCGCGCCGGGCCAGTTCAAGGAGCGCGAGCAGTGCCGACAGCACCTCCCACGACTCCGCCGAGGGACGAACGATGTCGTACCAGCGCGCGCGGGCCCGCAGTTCCAGCAATGAGCGGATCATCCGGATCGCGCCATCGACATCCAGCGGCCGCGGAACCACGTCGTGCAGATGCGGCTCTCCAGCGATCCGGAGCACTCGATCCACCGCCGCCAGCAATTCACCCAGCGAGAGCGAGAGCGGCGCCGGTGGCGGCTCGATCGACTGCGACGGCAGCCAGGACCGCGCGAATCGCGAGCGGCGCTCCTCGGCCATTCGCGCCAGGTGATCCGAGATCTCCCTCACCTGCTGATACTCGAGCAGGCGCCTGACCAGTTCCGCGCGCGGATCTTCCCACGATTCATCGTCCTGGTTCCGCGGCAGCAGAAGCTGCGCCTTGATGCGCAGCAGGCGAGCCGCCATCTCGAGGTACTCGGCGGCCTGGTCGATCGCCAGCGTCTTGATCCGCGCCAGGAACTGTTCGGCGATGCGCGCGATCGGGATGTCGTAGATGTCGACCTGCTCGTCGCGGATCAGCGTCAGCAGCAGGTCGAGGGGGCCCTCGAACTGCTGAAGTTCGACGACGAACGGTTCGCCCGGTTGCGCCGTGGCGGTCATCCGATTCCCATCGCGTAGGGTGACTTGAGGAAGAACGGAAAGACCGCCTGAATCGCCGTCTGAGCCAGCAACGTGACCGGCTTCATCCAGAACATGAAGAACGGCCGCCCGATATCTGTCCACAGCAGCACCAGCAGGATGACGATGCCATACCGTCCGAGCTGCTGATAGCGCAGCGACCACGCCGGCGGCAGCACCCACTTCATCACGTGCGATCCATCCAGCGGCGGGATGGGCAGCAGGTTGAAGACGGCCAGCACGAGATTGAACAGAATGCCCATCACCATCATGCGCTGAACCAGAAACAACGTTTCAACGCCGGGCGGGATGAGTCGCCCCAGCAATCCCAGGCCGACAATGATCAGCGCGCAGAGCGGAAAGAGCAGCAGGTTCGTCGCGATGCCGGCCAGCGACACGATGATGTCCCCGCGCCGGTAGTTCCGGTAATTGCGCGGATTCACCGGAACCGGCTTCGCTCCGCCGAAGATGAAGGCGCCGTTCGACGCCCAGTAGAGCATTACGGGCATCAGGATGGTGAGGAACGGATCGATGTGCTTGATCGGATTCCACGTCAGCCGACCGAGCTGCTGTGCGGTCGGATCGCCTTGCTTCAGCGCCGCGTACCCGTGCGCGTACTCGTGGGCCACCATGGAGAAGAGCAGCACCGGAACGGCGAGCAGGAAGTTGTCGAGTTCGGCCAATCTGGGATGGCGGATGTGGGAAGGCGGATGTCGGAAAGCCGCCCCGGCTCGTGAATGGGCGCAAACTAAGGGTACCGCACGGGAGAGTCAAAGAAGGCGAGGTGACGTAATTGACTGTGATTGCTTGACATCCGACCCCTTCAGCCCTATGCTTCGCGGTTCAAAACCGACACCGATTTAGCCTCACTGGAGTCTATTCCTTGCCAAGAATCGCATCGGCCGCCAAGCACCTTCGGAAGTCTCGCGCGGCCGCAATCCGTAATCGCGCCCAGCGCTCGGCCCTCCGCTCAGCGCTGAAGAGGGCCGGGACTAAAGGCGCATCGGCCGTCGACAAGAAGCGCGCTATCCAGTTGCTGGATCGGGCGGCCCGCAAAGGCCTGATCCATCGCAACGCGGCTGGCCGGTACAAAGGTCGTCTCGACGCAAGCGCCAGGTAAACGAGCGGCGAGCAATCAAAAGGGTCGAGAGCATCCCTGGCTCTCGACCCTTTTCCCTTCTCTCGAGCCTCGACCCTGCCCTACATAGCCGCCAGCTCTCCGCCGCACCGTTCGCAATACCACTCGGTCGCGTAGTTCATCGTGCCGCACTCCTGGCACTTGAGCGTCTTCGCCTGCTCGGTGGGCATGCCCTTGAGGAACGCTGGCGTTCCTGCCGTCTCGCGCATCGTCTGCGGTTCCCGCGCGGCCGCCTCCGCTTCCGAACGTTCGGCGGCTTCGAGGCTGGTGACGAGCGGCACGTCTTCGATCCGCGGCGCGGGGACCGCGGCGGGTGCGGGGGCTGGATGGGCTGCCGGCGCCGCCGGAGCGGGGTTCGCCTGACGATCCACGACCGAGTTCAGGAAGGCGAGTTCGTCGACCGCCGAATGGGGTTCGGCGTGCGCCGCCGGCGCGCCTAACGGGCGGTGCGTGGGCGCCGGCGCCGGTCTCGCGTCGGGCTGCCTGATGAGCGCCAGGATCTCCTGAAGCCGGCCCAGCTCCGCCATCGCCGTCGTCCGTTCCGACTCGAGCCGGTTGATGTCCACATCGCAGATCGACAGCTCGGATTGGGCCCGCTCGGTGCTGTACTCGCCCACCATCGACCGAAGCTCGATCTCGGCCCGGGCGTCACGACGCGTCGACTCCTCGGTAGTGAGCGCCGCCACGCGCTCCTCCAGCGTGGACGCTGACGCCTGCAGGCCCTCGGCGCGGCTCCGCAAATGGCTCATTACGGAGTCGAGGCGCGAGACGTAGTCAGTCCGGACGCGCTCGAACACGTGCGGAGGCGTTTGTTCGCGCTTCGCGGTCAGTTGCGCGATCCACTTTTCGTATTGAGCCCGCTCTTCGAGCAGCGTATTCAGGTCGTCCATGGCCTTTGTCATCGAACTCGTCATGCGTTTCTCCCGGCATCGGCCGAACGTGCCTCGCCCGGGACCGGTCCATCCACCAGCGCCCGCCGGCGGGCCGCCTCCAGGACGCGCGCGTCCTCGGCGCCCAGCGCATTAACGCGCCCCAGCAGTCGCGCCGTCAAGAGGATATTAGCGCTGTGCTCGACGCACTCCATCCGCTGGTGCGCCTCGGCCAGCGTCCGGCCCAGCGTCGTCGCGCCATGATTGGCGAGAAGGAAGGCGTCGTAGTTAGGCAGCCACGGCGCCAGGGCGTCGGGCAGCGCCTCGGTGCCCGGCGTGGCATACGGGACGAATGGCACATCACCCACCTGCACCGCGAGTTCCGGCAGCACGTTTCCGGGCAGCCCGAAACCCGCGACGGCGAATCCCGTCGCTACCGGGGGGTGCGCGTGCACCACGGCGCCCACATCCTCGCGCGCGCGATACGCCGCGAGGTGCATCGCGACTTCCGATGACGCCTCGTGCCTGCCACCGATCCGGGTTCCATCGAGAGTCACCAGCACCAGGTCATGCTCCTCCACATCGGCTTTCGCATACCCGCGCGGCGTGATGAGGATGTGGTCCCGCGCAATCCGCACCGACACGTTCCCGTCCGCACCCGCGATCAGGCCGCGCTCGTACAGGCGCCGGCAGACGCGGACGATCTCGCGTCGGACGTCGGTGTCCGTCATGACCGCACACCTCCCGTCCGCCCTCCGGTCTCCGCCTTTCGAAAGACGACTCGTCCGCCGACGATGGTACAGGTCGCCCGGCCCGTCAGGCGCTTCCCCCGGTACGGCGAATTGCGCCCCTTGGACAGGAAGGCGCCTGGATCGACGGTCCATTCCTCCGCGGGGTCGAAGACTGTGATATCCGCCACACCTCCGGTTTTGAGCGTGCCGCCAGCCAGTCCGAAGACACGGGCCGGCGTCGTCGACATCCGGTCGACGAGTGTCGTCCAGTTCAGGATGCCCGGCACGACCAGGTGGGTGACCACCACCGCCAGGGCCGTCTCCAGGCCGACGATGCCGTTCGGCGCGTCGGAGAATTCGCGTTCCTTTTCGTCATAGTGATGGGGCGCATGATCCGTCGCCACCAGGTCGATGGTGCCATCACGAACGGCTTCCTGAAGGGCCGCGACGTCGTCCGCAGTGCGAAGCGGCGGGTTCATCTTGGCGTTCGTGTCGTAACCCTCGACGGCGTCCTCGGTGAGTGAAAGGTGGTGCGGACAGACCTCGGCCGTCACCCTGATGCCGCGTTCCTTCCCCCACCGGATCAACTCCACTGAGCCGCGCGTGCTCATGTGGCAGAGGTGGACGTGACCACCGGTTCGCCGCGCCAGCAGGATGTCGCGAATGGCCATGATCTCTTCGGCCTCGGCGGGAATCCCCTTGAGGCCGAGTCGTGCCGAGACAAGGCCTTCGTTCATGGCGCCGCCTTTGGCGAGCGTCGGCTCCTCGCAGTGATCGGCGACCGGGATTCCGAATGTGCGGGCGTACTCGAGCGCGGTGCGCATGAGCTGGGCCGTGGCCACCGGCTTGCCATCGTCGCTGACGGCGACGGCGCCGGCGCCGACCATTTCTCCGAATTCGGCCAGGGCTTCGCCTTTCTGTCCAACCGACACGGCTCCGATCGGATAGACGCGCGCCGAGCGGGCGCGCAGGGCCTGCCTGACGATGAAACCGACCGCGGCCTGGTTGTCCGTGACCGGGTCGGTGTTCGGCATCGCGCACACCGCGGTGAAGCCTCCCGCCGCCGCCGCCCGGGCGCCCGTGGCGACGGTCTCGACATCCTCCCGTCCCGGCTCGCGCAGGTGACAATGCACGTCGATGAAGCCAGGGGAGACGATCTGGCCGGTGCAGTCGATGACCTCCAGGCCGTCGTCGCTCCGGACGTCGCCTAACGGCGCGCCGGCGTGGGATATCGACTCCCCTTCAACCAGGACGTCTCCGACGGCGTCGTACCCCTGCGACGGGTCGATCACTCTGCCGCCCTTCAAGAGCAATGCATGCATTCGTGTTTCGTGACTCGTGATTCGTCAGTTCCTCTGACCTCTGACCTCTGACCTCTGACCTATCCTTTTGCCGCTTCGGCAAGTTCGGGTCGTCCCCCGGCGAGGAGGTACAAGACGGCCATCCTGATCGCCACCCCGTTCGTCACCTGGTCCAGGATGATGCTGTGCGGACCGTCGGCGACGTCGGAGTCGATCTCCACGCCCCGGTTCATCGGTCCCGGATGCATGATGAGAATATCGCGCGGGGCCCGGTCCAGCCGTTCCCGCGTGACGCCGAAGACGCGGTTGTATTCGCGCAACGACGGGATATAGCCGCCCTGCATCCGCTCGAGCTGCAACCGGAGGATGTTCAGCGCCTCCGCCCACTCGATCGCCGCCTCGATGCGATCAAAGACCTTGACCCCCATCTCATCGATCGCGTTAGGCAGCAGCGACCGCGGGCCGCAGACCCCGACTTCGGCGCCGAGCTTCTTGAGTCCCCAGATGTTGGACCGGGCCACGCGCGAATGGAGCACGTCGCCGCAGATGCAGACTCGCCGGCCGGTCAGGTCGCCAAGGCGATCGCGCAGCGTCAGCAGGTCGAGCAACCCCTGCGTGGGATGCTCATGCGTCCCGTCGCCGGCGTTCACCACCTTGGACTCGATGCGGTCGGCGAGGAACCGCGCCGCCCCCGATGCGCCGTGGCGAATGACCACCATGTCGATCCGCATGGCTTCGAGGTTCCGCGCCGTATCCACCAGTGTTTCGCCCTTCGAGACGCTCGATCCCGTCGCCCCCACGTTCACGGTATCCGCCGACAGCCGCTTCTCGGCGAATTCGAACGAGATGCGCGTCCTGGTCGACGGCTCGAAGAACAGGTTCACGATCGTCATGCCGCGGAGCGCCGGCACCTTCTTGATGGTCCGCTCGCTGATTTCCTTGAGCGGCTCGGCGGTGTCCAGAATGAGTCGAATCTGCTCCGCGCTGAGCTCTTCCAGACCAAGGAGGTCCTTGCCCAGCACGGGGCCGATCATCCTTCGGCCTCCCGGGGCACGATGATCACGCCTTCCTCGCCATCCAGGTCCGGGATCAGTACGTCCACGCGGAGATGCGAGGCCGCCTGCACCGTCTTGCCTACCACATCGGCGTGAATCGGCAGCTCGCGGCCACCGCGGTCGACGAGCACCGCGAGTGCGATCCGCGAGGGCCGGCCGAAGTCGGCGAGTTCGTCCATTGCGGCCCGAACCGTTCTACCCGTGTAGAGCACGTCATCGACGATCACCACCTTCCGATCGTCGAGGCTCAGGGGCAGGCTCGTCTTCCCCACGACCGGGCGCGGCCCGATCGTCTGCAGATCGTCACGGTAGAGCGTGATGTCCAGGGCACCTCGGTCGATCTTCACGCCTTCCCGCTCTTCGATGAAGGCGGCGATTCGCTCGGCCAGCTGCACACCGCGCCGCTGGATGCCGACCAGGATCAGGTCATCCGTTCCGGAGAAAAGTTCAACGACCTCATCGGCCATGCGTCGCAGCGTGCGGGCCATGGACCGGGCATCGAGCACAACGGTCGGCTTTCCGGACATCGTGGCGCCCAATATCGCCACGGGCGCGCCTGTTTTGAACCGGGGCGGCGGAGGACGCTGGTGCCGTTCCAACTGGATTCGCCTAAAGCGCCAGTCGCGGCCTGCCGGGGCGGTTGACTGCCTCTGGCGCTCGCCACTTTGCCGAGAATGGTTGGAACGGCACTAGTCGCCGCGTTCCCTGGCAGCCCTTTGGGCCTCGACCACCCGCTGAGCCCTCCCCTCTGCCCTCGGCATGGCAAGGTGCGGCCGTATGTCGATCACCTTCGGGTCGGCGGTGACCTCCAGGTCGACCAATTCGGCGCGTCGAACCGACTCGGGCCTGGGTATGTTTACCTCGTTTTCGGGCAGGGGTCGGTCCGCGAGGACGACGGGGATCGCCATCTCGCGGTCCGCAAAGGCCCGACGGGTGACCGAGGTCCAGTGCTGCAATTGAACGGTGCGGCGGGGACGCGCCGTGCGACGGATTTCCTCAACCAGGAGGAAGCCGGTGCGGAGCATCAGGGCCAGGCCGATGTACGCGGCGACGTCCGCCACATTGAGCACGAGATCCGAGTTCGGGCCGACGCCGATGGAGATGAAGTCCACCACTCCGGGCGGCGACAGGAGCAGGCTGGCAAAGTTGCCCGCGGCGCCGCCGACGATGAGGCCAAGGGCGCGGGGCGCGCCGTGGTCGATGCGTGCCAGGTCGCGGGTCACCGGGATCATCAGCACGATGGCCGCCAGCGTCAGCGCGAGGTTGAGCTCCCAGGTGTATGCGCCGGCGCTCCATCCGAAGGCCGCTGCGTCGTTATGCACGACGGCAAAGCGGAACCGTTCACTGAAGACCACCGGTTCCTCCCCGACCAGCCGCGCGGCCACCGCCTTCGTCAGCCAGTCGCCAGCAGCGACGAGCAGGGCGATGCGGGCCAGAGTACGCAGATGGCGGTTCGGTTCAATCACGCGAGGCCTCATTTCGGGAGCTCTTGTGAAACCGAGATTGGTGGCGAGGGGGAAGGTGCGAACCGATCGAACCGAAAACTGTTCCGGAGTCTACGGAGCAATGGTGCGCAGCCCCCCCTCGAGGTGCGCGAGAAGCACTCCGCGTGCCATGGTCACGGTAAGTCAATTTGTTGCCAGCACAACGGATAACTCTCCCTGCGCACTGGTCGTCGTACGGGCGCCACACCCCCGAGTGGCGGAAAGTGGGGCCGTTGCCACACTACGTGAGCAGCCGGCGTGCCGGCAACCTCACTTCAGCGAGTCCGCCAGGGTGCGGTACCGCGCGTTGGCGGGGTTCTCGAGAGCAAGCCGCTCCACCACTGCCCGAGCGCTGTCATGCTGCCCGAGCTCTAGAAAAGCGTACGCCCGCACCAGCGTGGCGTTGCGTTTGATTCGCGGGTCCTGGATGGATGCGAGCCCGGCATCGATGTCCGCCAGCGCTCCACCCGGATCGTTGGCGTCGCGAAGCCTGGAATCGGCCGCCAGGACCAGCACCTCAGCTTCGTCGGGCCACCGGGCCTTCATCTCGGCGAAGAGGCGGGCGGCCGCGTCGGCCCGTTTTTCCCGGCGGTCCAGCATCGCCTGGTGATAGAGTCCAGCGCGGAGGAGTCGCCCCACGTCCTCGGGTTCACCGGTGCGCAGGCCGACGCCGCCGGCGTACGAGTACACCAGATCACCACCATGCTCGGCCGTCTCATAGACGACGAAAAGGCCGGCGACGCCTAACGCGGCGGACGCCATGTGGAAGAGCCGCTTGCGAGACGACATCGCCAGGCCCGCGACCTCGACCGCAGCGATCAGGAGGAAGAGATTCCTGGTGCGCTTTCCCCAATCCTCGTGCTCGACCACCGCGTTGCGGGCACCGGGCACGCGCTCGGCCAGGCCGTGGGCATCGTCACCGGAGCGGACGGCTACCACGCTGGCGACTGCGCCCAGGATCAGGGCCGTGGCCGCGGCCTGGTTCATCCAGTTCCATTTGCCTGCCAGCGAGAGGATGCGCAGCACGCATCCGGCAATGACGAAACCGACAACGATGTGCACCACATACGGGTGCATGGAGCCGATATTGGGCATTCAGCGAAGCCTCCAAGGCGTTCATACCGGTGGGCGAGTTTACCCCGGTGGCAGCGGATCAGCGAGCAGTTGGCCAGGCGAACGCCTTGCCGTGAGGTCAGCCCACCGGCAGAATCTCTCGCGGCCGCCTCGGGGATGTCTGTCGGGGAAGTCTGCCGGCGGGGAATACTCCGGACTTCGAAAGGGGAAGGTCGCGTGAGTTTGACTGGATTGGCGTGGCAGCGGGTTCTGGCATTTGGCGCGTCCTTCATCGTTGCCGCGTCGACCGCGTGCGCGAGTGGCGGAGCGACTTCGGCGCGTCCTGCGTCACCGACCGCCCCGGCCGAACTGACCTTTGAGCAGGCACTCGCCGCCGACTCCTCCAACTACGAACCACCGGCCGGATTCCGCGCGGTGGCCGAAGGCGACTGGGCGCAGGCCGCGATGACCGGGTCAGTGGCAGGCACCGTGGTTGTGGAAAGCCGGTGGAAGCTCGGCGATTCCTGTGAGGTGCGTTTCACGAGTGAGTCCGACGTCCTGGCGACGAGCGAGTCGGCGCCGCTGCCGACGCGAAAGCTCGGCGCCGACGCCTGTCACGGTCACACCGGATTCTGGCAGATGTCGGCGGGACGGGTGTTCTTCTGGATGCCGCTCGCCGGCAACTGGAGCGTGGAGTACTACGGCGACTTTGTCGACGATTCGACCATGTTGCTGCGAAGGTATCCGCTTCGACGCGGAGGACCTCGCACGTGGCGCCCGGATCGGGACGCCGCCGTGGTCACGCGGGCCGCGCGGATCATCGAGGTCCGCGCGACGAAAGCGACGTACGACGTCACTCGAACCCTGAAGGCCGTTGGCGAAGCCGATTGGGCGACGCGACCGGGTTCCGGGAGCGCCGCGAGCGTCGCCGGGACGCGCTGGCGCACGCAGACCGGATGCACGCTGACGTTTGCGGCAACCGTGCTGGCGCGAGCAACGCAGACCCAGCGCCTGACGAGATCGGTCACCAGCACCGAGTGCGACGGCTTGAAGGGAAGCTGGCAGCAGGTCGGGAAGCGGGTGTTCTGGCTGGTCAACATCGACTCGCTGACCGCGGTCGAGACCTATGCGGATGTCGCGGACACACTGATGCGCGCGCGGCACTTCGACCTCAAGCGCACGTCGACCAGGGAGGCGTTCCAGGGCACGTGGGATCCTACCCGGTCGCACACGCTCACGCGCATGCGTCGTTAGGTGCTCGCGTTGGCGCGACAACCCGGCGAGGCGGCGCGCACCGCATGACGACAGCCGGCGGGCGCGAATCCCGGCTGACCCGGGCGGTGACCGTCGGTGTTGTCGCGATCGGTCTTGCGCTGATTGCCTACCAGTTCGCGTTCAACCCATCGCTGAGCATCGACGAGCTCGCGGTCGTGAACAACGTCCTGGCGCGCGACCTCGTCGATCTCGTGACGAAGCCGCTTGATTACGAGCAGATCGCGCCCATCGGGTTCCTGGCGTTAGTCAAGGCAAGCACCATGCTGTTCGGCAGCTCGGAAACTGCTCTGCGCCTTGTGCCGATGCTGGCTGTATTGTCCGCGGTGGCGGCGTTCATCGTCGTCGTGCGGCGTGAATTCAAGGCCGAGACAGTGCCGCTGGTGCTCGCGCTGCTGCTGATGGCGCGCCCCCTGATCTGGACGCCAACCCTCGTCAAGCAATATGGACTCGACATCGGCGTCGCGGCCGTGTTGCTGTGGATCGGCGTGCAGCTCATTCGTCAGCGCCGCATTCATCCGGCCTGGCTGGGCGGCGCGCTGCTTTCGCCGTGGCTCTCCCATCCGGCGGTCTTCACGCTCCCCGCAGTCGCCGCGGCCTGGGCCTTGAGCATTCGACGGGAGAACGGAAGTCAGAAGCCGGTGGCTTCCTGGACCCTCGCCTGGGGAGCGTCGTCGCTGGCGGCGATCACCGTCGCGGGCGCTCTCGTCACGCCGGCGACGAATCAGTACATGCACGGGTACTGGGAGTTGGCCTTCTGGCCGCTTTGGCCGCCGACGGCTCTCAGTGTGCGATGGCCTGTTGCCGCGGTGCGGGATGCTCTCGACGCGGTCGTCTCCTTCCCAGCGCCCGAGTTCGGATTGCTGCTCCTGGCCGTAGGGGCGTGGCACCTGATTCGAAGGAACGCGCCATTGGCCGTCCTGCTGCTGCTGCCGATTGTCTCGGCGTGCGTAGTATCAGCCTTCCGCCTGTACCCGTTCACTGACCGGACTCTCTACTTTCTGCTGCCGACGCTGGCAATGTTGATCGGCGCCGCCTTCGCGGCCTTCGCCGACGCCGTAGGCCGCGATCGCCAAAGCAGGGTTGCCACAATTGTCGCCGTGTTGGTGGCTGGACGAATCGCATACCTGCTGGCATCGACCCCGCCACCCTATCACTTCCAGCACATCCGTCCCGTGCTCACGGCCGTGTCCTCGAGTTCGGCGCCTGGAGACCGGTTCCTGGTGACGTATGGTGCCGAGCAGGCATGGCGCTACTACGCGCCGAGGCTTGGCCTGAGCGAGCGTCCAACGATTTACATGCCCTGCCGGCGTGGCCCGGTTTCGGGATCTCTCGAGGAGCTCAGGTCGCTCGATACGGGGCGCATCTGGCTGATCTTTTCGATGGCCGCACGCCTGCAGACGCCAGGCCTCCTCCTGCATGAACTGAAGCAGCGAGGCGCACTGATCCTGGAACTGCCTCCGGGAAGTGGCAGCACGCATGCATCGAGCGCGCACCTGATCGATCTCGATGCGTCGCCGACGGTGCCCCCCGGCTCTCCGGCGCCGGCCATTCCCGACGTGAATCCGCGGGGCCCGTGCCAGGGTCCGGCAGTAGCACGGACCCCGCTTCCGTGAGGGGGCTTCCCACCGCCGTCATGGCGTTGGCGTCGATAGTGCCCGGGATCGCTCCCGCCCAGGACATCGGGCCGACCAGTTTCCGCGACTCGCTCGTTATGCGCCAGCTGGCGTTCCGTGCCCCGTGCCCCGCGCCGGTGCCGAGGGCATGGACGCTCGTGGACAGCACGTTAGGCAGCGGCCCACGGTGCAGCCTGGTGGAAGCCGCGGTGAGGGCGCTCGAGATGGAGCTCCAGCGGAGGCCGGCGCTGAAGGAGCGGGGCGATCCGCGCAATCCGCTGTGCGTGCGGGTCGTGGTGCGCAACAACACGGGCTCCACGGGGCTGCCAGGCGATTGGCTCGTGGTATTCGACCTGGCGGCGGACCTTCCGGCGTATGTCATGATCGACCGTCAGAGCGGCGCGGTCGTCCTGGGCATCGTGGGTCGCGGGCCGCCAGGTGAGACGGCACCCTGTGTTCGCTCGCGGTGAAGAGCTGGTCCCGCGCTTGTCAGCCCGCCGTTCCTGCGATCAGGGGCGGTCGGATCCACCAGCCAACCACGTTTCCGCATCGGCCAGGGTGGAGAAGACTTCCACTGTCGCCCTGGCGAACCCGAGCTGGACGGCCAACTGCCTCGCGAATCCGAAGCTCGCCGTACCCTGTGTAGCGAGGATGGCCGTCCGCGGGATCTCTCCGGCCCGTGATTCCCGCCGAGCCTCCATTGCGCGCTCGAGAAGACTCTCGCCGGGCGGAAGTGCGATCGTGGCGTCCCGCATATCGATGAGCTGCGCGTAGCTGTACACACCCTGCCGGACCCGCTCAGCGATGTAGAGCGCGATGTCCGCGACCGTGATGACACCAGCTGCAACGCCCGTCACGCGTCGCTTCGCGTGGTCAACCGTCAGGGTGAAAGGCAAGCCTGCTCCAGATTCAGGACCGTCCGTCGTGAGTGGGACCTCGCCTGATCGCGAGACCTGCCCCACGCCTGATGGGCGAGGATCGAGTACTCCGGCGCCTCGCGCAAGCGGGGATTCACCCTGTCCGGTGTTCGAGCCGTGATCGCCTGACCGAGGCGGTCGATTGTCGCCGGCACCCGGGAGCGTGGGCATCGTGCCTTGAAGGGCCACCGACGCTCCGGGGCCTAACGAGTCGACACGCTGCGCAAGGGGCTGATTCACGAATGCGGTAACGGACAGGGCGGGATTCGAACCCGCGAGTGAGTTGCCCCACCACACGCTTTCCAGGCGTGCGCCTTAAACCACTCGGCCACCTGTCCCAATGGAGCAGCGGTCAGCGATTAGCGAGCAGCGATGACTCAGAGTTCTGTTCGCTGATCGCTGTTCGCTGCTCCAAACACGGACAGGGTGGGATTCGAACCCACGATACCGTTACCGGTATACCGGTTTTCGAGACCGGCTCCTTCAGCCACTCGGACACCTGTCCAATCGAGCCAAGTATTGTAGTCACAGAGAGATAGGACTACAAGGCTGCTACGCCGGCAAACCTCCAGTAACGAACGAACGCCAGGGCCGCGGACTGATCCTCAGAACATCTGGCCGCCGCATTCGTAAAGTGCGGCATGGATGCCTCTCACGCGCAATCGAGATTTGCCTCAGCCGGCGCACCCCGTCAGCTTTTTTCAAATGTCCGAGCGCCGTTACAACGATGAAGAGGTCGCCGCGATCTTCGCGCGGGCGAGCGAAGAGGAACAGTCGTCGACACGCCAGCTCTCGGCCGCCGGGGAAGGCCTGACCCTCGCCGAACTTCAGGAAATCGGTCGCGAAGCGGGCATCGCTCCCGACCGAGTGGCGAAAGCTGTCCGCTCGCTCGACGACGTTCGACAGCCAGCGCCTCCCAAGTTCCTCGGCTTGCCGCTCGGCGTCTCCCGCACCGTCAAGCTCGACCACCGGTTAACGGATGAGGAATGGGAGCGTTTGGTGGTCGACCTGCGCGCGACGTTCGACGCGCGCGGTATGGTGCGGACAGAGGGGTCACTGCGCCACTGGGCGAACGGCAACCTGCAAGTACTCGTGGAACCCGATGGCGACGGACAGCGAATCAGGTTCCGCACCGTGAAGGGCAACTCGCGCGCGCTGATGATGGGTGGGCTCGGAATGCTGGGAGTCGCGGCCGTTACCACGCTGGCAGCGATGCTGTTCCCAATGGGCGCAAGCCAGGCACTCGACAACATCGGCACTATTGCCCTCATGGGAGCCGGGATGTTCACGATTGGTGCGCTGCGCCTGCCTTCCTGGGCGAAGTTGCGAAGGCAGCAGATGGAGGAAGTCGCGCAGCGGCTCACGTTGCCCCGCTGAGAACCGACGCCACAACCTGAGGGAGTTCTTTGGGCGAGTGCGTTCCCTGAAGCGGGCAATTCAGCGGAAACTCCCTTCGCGCTTGAGGAACTCGACCACGCCGCCGCTCTCCAGAATCCGCCGCATGAGCTCCGGCATCGGGGCGCCGTTCAGCACAATGCCTCGTGCGGGAATCAGCACCTGCACCGCGGAGCTATCGAGCTGGACCCGCAGCCGATCTCCCTCGACGATCGGCAAAGTGTCGCACTCGATCACCAGCATGCCGTTGTTGATCGCGTTCCGGTAGAAGCTGCGGGCGAAGGTTCGGGCGAGTACGGCGCGAATGCCTGCCGCCTGGAGGACCGTGACCGCGACCTCCATCGCAGACCCGCACCCGAAACTCGATCCGGCAACAATCACGTCGTCAGGCAGAACGGATGCGGCGAACGCCGGATCGACGCCTTCGAACAGGTATTCCTTGAGGCGCGACTCGTCGATGGTCTCGCGCTTTCGCCGCGATGAGATGATGTAGTCCGTGTTCACGTCGTCGCCGAACACGCGCGCGCGGACGTCGATGCTCATGCCACCTCCGCGACCGGCCGGACCGTAATGCGACCTGTTGCCGCCGCGAGGCCGCACACGCTGGGCGACGCGAGGTAAATGCTGGCCGAGGCGTTGCCCATTCGCGCCTTGAAGTTGCGATTGGCCGTCGAGAGAACCGTCATGCCGTCGCCGGGAATGACGCCACTCGTTCCGCAGCACGCGCCACAGCCGGGGGTCGTCAGCACCGCACCGGCGGCCTCGAACCGGCGCGCCGTGCCGTCCTCGAGCAGGCGCTCATGCACATCCCGAGAGGCCGGGGTCAAGACCAGTTGCAGACCCGGCGCGAGCCGGCCGCCAGCGCTGTCGAAAGCAGCAAGCGCTTCGTGAAAGTCCTGCACGCGACCGCCGGTGCAGGTTCCGATGAAGACCATGTGCACCGGCACTCCGGCCACGTCCTCGAGCGCAGCGACGTGATGCGGTGCGTGTGGCACCGCAACCCTCGGCGACAGTAACGCGAGGTCGATCACTTCCTCGCGAGCGTAGCGGGCGCCAGCATCGGCGGTGACTGCAGTTCCGCGATCGCCGCCCCGTTCTCGAAGCCAGGCCGACGTGACATCGTCGTGGGGAAAGACCGCCGCCTTCGCGCCGGCTTCGACGCTCATGTTGCTCAACACCAGACGATCGGCGAGCGAGAAGTCCGCGAGGTCGCCGGCGAACTCGATCGCCTGGTAATTGGCGCCATCGCTCCCGAGCCGCGCGACGAGCGCGAGCGCCACGTCCTTCGCCGAAACGCCACTCGCCCGCTGGCCGACCAGCCTGACGAGGATCGTTTCCGGAACCCGGAGCCAGATGCTGCCGGTCTTCATCGCCGCCGCCAGATCCGAGGATCCAACGCCGATAGCGAAGCAGTTGAGTGCCCCGCACGTCACGGTGTGGCTGTCTGCACCCACGACGAGGTCGCCGGCCGCAACGAGGCCACGCTCGACAACGACCTGATGGCTGATGCCATCCCCGACCTCGAACACGGTGGCGCCGTGCCGTGACGCGAACGCACGGATCCGGTCGTGGAACGCGCGAGTCGCCTGCGACGTCGGTGGCGAGTAGTGATCGAGTGAAAAGAACACGCGTTCCGGATGATGCAGGCGCTCGCCCCCCATCCGCTCGAAGTAGTCGATCGCCATCGGACCGGATCCGTCCGTCCCGAGCACGAGGTCAACGTTGCAGACCACGGTGTCCCCGGCCTGCACGACGTGCCCGCAATGCGACGAGAGGATCTTCTCGCTGATCGTTCGCGGAAAGCCCGCGTCAGATATTTCGGCCATTCTCCGATGACCCGACTCGTTCGTGTTCCCCGCGCGCGATCCACGCCGCTCCCACCAGGTTGCTGAACGTATTCACGGTCGTGCGGCACATGT
>DATCIJ010000031.1:0-18340 GCA_036507855.1 Gemmatimonadaceae bacterium
CCGGCTGGGAGACCTGCGCGGCGCGATCTCGGTGACGGTCGCACGGCCGTAATCCGATCTGGACGGTTCACGACGGGCGTGAGTCGCTCATGACCGAGCGAGCGACTCGCGCGCTACGGTATCACGGTCACGCCCACGCGAGTTGGTGCGGGTGCAGGCGAGAAGACCCGATCATGGGCGTCTCCAACCGCGGCCACCGTGAGGGACCAGTCACCCGGCGTCAGCCAGATCAGGCTGACCATCAAATCCTTTGCGGGATCGAAGGAGCATGTGCCCCTGCTCCGCGCAGGGTCCCAGGTGCATGCCGAATTCCGTGCCGGGTCCGGAGCGGGAGTGGCGTTGCCGGTCCAGCTCACCTGGTACTTCACGCGGCTGTCATACGGATAACACGTCGGCATCTTCACCCTGTGATCGGTGCGCTTCCCCACGACGGCCGGGCCGGCGCTCTCCACGATTGCGACGAGTGCGTTGGAGCCACCCGGCGCCATGTCGCGGAACCAGAGGTGCTTTTCGTCCATCAGTTTCGCACGATATGAGTTCCCGACGATCTTGCCGAGCACCAGCGCCTCAGCGCGGAGCTCCACTCCCCAGTCCAGGTCAGCGCTCAGGACGTGATTCTCCTGGACAGTGGAGGCACCACCTGACGTCTGTGAGCCGGCCGCTGCGCCGCAGCCGGAGGCCATCCCCAGCAGATAGGGCTGGGGGCCGGCGCGCGCACTCAGCGCCTCGTAGTTGAAGTCGAGCTGCAGCGCGGTGTAGATGGCCGGCTTGACGGTGACGGTGCCCTCGATCTGCACGCTCTCGTTGGTCGTGGTGGCGACTGGCGGCCTGTTTGACCGGGCCGAGCAGCCGCTGCCGCTGCAGGAGAAGGAGAACTGCGTCGGATTGGAGTTCCTGATCTGGAATCCGCCTTCGGTCTTGCCATCCGCACTGACCTGGATCTCACCTTCGATGTAGGCGCTGACGTCCATCTCCGCGACTGGAACGCCGGCGATCACGATCGGGAACACCTGGATTGGAATGACCGGTCCGCCGGTCGGCGGGATCGTGAAAGTCTTGTCGAAGCTCCCGGTTGCTGACACGCTGGCCTTGAGTTCCTGCCCAACCGTCAGGGATCCGTTGGCCGACAGCGACTTCGGACGCACCGCGAAAGGCAGGCAGGGGATGTAGAACAGGTCGAGGCGCGCGGCGACATCCGACTGCATGGGAACGCCGAGCGTGGCGCTTCCGGCAACGGTCCCCTGCGCCGAACCCTTGGACCTGCCCTCCGAGAGATTCACGGTCATGGACGGGGCGATGGAGAATCGCACCGGAAAATTGCCCGTCGAAATCGTGCGCTCGGTAAAGCATGCCACTGATGTGTCCCAGGCATCGGCGAGGGTTTTCTCGGCGTCCTGCCATTCGTCGACGGCATGGTCGTAGGTCCGTCTCCACTCGTCGGTCACGGCCTGGCCGGCGCAGTCCCAGGAATCGTACCAGTTGCCGCACTTCTTCTCCTTCGGTTCCGTCGGCTTGACGTTGTCGGGAACCGGGTGGGCGGCAATCCACTCGCGGGCGAGTTGCGTGTTGACGATATAGTGATCGGACTCGCCTAACGGGACCCTGCGGACCAGCATTTCGAGCACCCTCTTCGCACCGTCAGGAAGGCCGGGGGCCCCTTCGACCGCCTTGAGTCCGCGGAGGTACACGACCGGTGTGGTCACGCTTCGGCCGGCAACCTGCGCGGTCACGTTGGCGGTCTGGAATCGACTCGCCGCTCTCACCCGCTGCGTGCTCCGGGGCTGTGGCGCGCCGACGGTCACGGCGGGCAATGCGTTTACCGTTGCGGCGGTAATCGCCGTCGCATTCGCAACACTCGGGGGCGACTGCGCGGGCGCGGTTCGTCCGGTTGGAACAGACGCCGGAGGAGCGGGCGCGGGTGCGCGCACCGGAGCGGGTGCGGGCGAAGGTGGCGGCGTGGCAGGGACGCGCGAAGATGGTGCCGCGACGGGGGCGCCCGGACCGCTGGTGATGGCACAACACGCCGAGCGCCCGTTCAGCGACACCTGCTTGCCCGCGAAGTTGGCATACACCCCCTGACCAACCTTCAGGCTGGAGAGTGTCCGCGTATCGGTGACCTTGAACTGGAAGAGGTTGCCGTTGGCGGTGACCCTGGCGGTGACGATGCCCGTCGCGGCGTCGATCTTCGTGATGCCGCAGCAGGGAGACGCCGGTTGCTGGGCGGGCGCCGTTGATGACGACAGCAAGAGAATCGCCGCCAGCGAGAATGCGAGTTTCACGTGGCCTCCTGAGATGCGCCGGGGAGAGGGTGCGGTCCGTTATTCCGTTGGGGGCCGGGTGATCTTGAGCTCGCGCGTGTTGTTGCCCTCACGATCCTCGTCGACCTCCTTGCGGAAGTCGGCCGTGATGGTCACGTCGGTGTAGCCCCCGGGCGCGAGTCCCGGGAGGTCGACGCACCCGGTGATGGGAGCCGCCTGCTGGTTGACGTCCCGGACGAAGTCGAGCGGGAAGTCGACGTCACGCCCGGTGCTGGTCCCGGTCCCGGTCGGCGAGCGATACGAGATCCGCAGGATACTCGGCGGCACGGGTATGTTAGGCGCGAATTCCCCGGGACGGTTCCACCGTACCACCGCGCAGACCTTGAACGACTGGCCGTCCTGGGGCGCCGTGATCGCGTTGCCGAACCGATCCGTGATGGTGACGTCAGCGAAGTTGAGGTCCGGCTTGACGATCGGCCACGAATAGACCGAATGATGCTTCGAGACACCTTTGTAGGAGGCGGTGATAGTGACGTTGTCCCCTGAGGGTCCCGGCGTCGATTGTCCGGTCACGACGATGCTGGTGTCACTGGGCGGGATCGTCACGGTGGGCGGCACCGCAATGCGGGCTGGATTGGCACTGGTCAGCTGGATGACGGCGCCTTGTGGCGGTGGCCGGCCGTTCAGCGATATCCGGAACGGGTTCTTGCAGCACGGAAACGCCCCATCAACATCAACCAGGACAGCGGCCCGGACGGACACCGACGCGGGAAGGATCTTGTCGAGATGGATCGCGACGACCTGCGCCGCCTTGTCCTGATCGACTCCCAGCGCGGTGATATCGAACACGACAGACGTCGTGTTCATCGCGAGCGTGACGGATGCCGGTACGCTGAGGACCTGGGAGTTGGTCGTCTGTACGTTGAACTTCACGGCGCTGCTGGACGCGGGTGGGCCGGTGAACGTGACCGTCGCATGCACGACCGCTCCCCCCATGACGTTCGTCTTGTCGATCACGAAGGTCTGCATCACCGGCGGCAGCACCGTCAGCGTTGCCTGCAGCGGGGGAACGCCTTCGGTCCATGCTGAAATCGTCACTGGCGTGGCCGATACGACGGGGACTGTGACGAATTTCGCTTCGCCGACGGTCTTGTCGGTCGGCACCAACACGCGCTGCACGTTGAACTGTGCCGGATTGTTGCCCGAGACCAGCACCGGCATGTATCCCGAACGCAGTCCATTCACTGTGACCGCGCCGCAGTGCTCCACGCAGGGCGCGGGCGCCGTCAGCTCGACGCGGAGCACGGCTTCCTGCCCGCCGGTCGCGTTCCCAGCGGCTCCCCCCTTCACCGGAGCTAGCGGCCTGCTGCCCACGAACGAGACGGACCTGACCGTGGGCAGTGCCGTGCTCGTGGTTGGCCCGGTTCGGGCCGGAGCCCGGGACGCTGGTGGCACGGCCGGGACGGCCGATGGTGGTGCGGCTGGAGGTGCAACGTTAGGCGCGGCGGCCGGCGGAGTGGATGGCGGATTGGTACGCGAGGGCGGTGCCGCGACCGGGGCACCTGGGCCGCTCGTGATGGCACAACATGCCCTGCGCCCGTCCAGCGACACCTGCTTGCCCGCAAAGTTGGCGTACACACCCTGGCCGACGCGCAGTAGCCCCAGGGCGCGCGCATCGGCGACCTTGAACTGGAAGACGTTGCCGTTTGCCGTGACCTTGGCGGTGACGATGCCAGTCGCGGCGTCGATCTTCGTGATCCCGCAGCAGGGAGACGCGGGTTGCTGCGCGCCAACGGGCGCGAAGGCCAGCGCGGTGAGCGCCACCAGAACTGTCGCGCACCTCACGGTGTGCCCTCCTTCTGGAGCGCTGCCTGTGTCGATTGTCCGAATGACGCCGTAGCAGTGCCTAGCCGCGCGAGGGCTGCACGCGCGGCCTCCTTGTCCGCGGCGCTCTTGAAGTCACTGAGTGCACCGCGGATGTCGCTCAACTGCGACGGCATCGTGGTGAGCATCCGCAAGCCGGCCGCCAGGAGATTGGTGTTCTTGAAGCGAGCCACGAACTGCGGCAGGCTCTGCACCACCAACCCGAGTACAACGTTGAGCCGGTTGACCGACTTGGCACAGCACGCGGTCACGAAGGGTGAGGGCGGCGTTGCGTCCTGGGTGAAACCACCGGCGGGGTCGGGGCTCGCGGCGACTGGCGGCGGCGCGGCTGCCGACGCGGCCGAATCAGGGAGTTGCTCGACGGTGGTCGTCAGGTCCTGGACAAACCCCTCCAGCTCGGGCACCTGGGTCGCCAGCGGCGACCCGAATGACGGCATGACGGGCCCCGCGATCGATGAGGCAGACACCCGCTGCGCGGTGGGCACCACGCTGTAGCGGAACACCATCCCGTGATCGCCCACGACGTACGCCCTGTCGCGCCGCGGGAAGCTCCACGCTCGCGGCGTGGCCGGAAAGCGGAACGGGCGTGAGTTCCAGCGGTTCCCGCCGTCGACCGTAAAGCTCATCTTCTCGTGAAACTCGAGCGCCCAGCCGACCTCAGGGTCGGCAAAGATCAACTTGCTGTACGTGCCGACGCTCGCGACCAGTCCCTTCCAGGTCGCGCCACCGTCGGTGGTGCGCGACAGCTTCCCGTCGGTGGTCCGCACGACCCCGGTGTTCTCATCGGTGAAGAACAGGTCGGTTGCGCCTACCACCTCAGGGTCACCGGGGCCAACGAAAAAGCGCCAGCTATCGCCGCCGTCCTCGGTCTTGGCCAGGATCGGCGGAAATTCGCAGGGACCGACGCACTTTGTCTTCGCGACGAGGTATCCGACCGACGGCGTGACGAACTGAATCCGGCCGACGTTGCAGCCGATCTCGCGACTGAGTCCGCCAACCATCGCCTTGACGGAGCATTCGGCGACCGGCTTCCAGGTCTTGCCTCCGTCCCGGGTCTTGAGAAGGGTCGACGGCACACTTCCCATCCCGAGGTATCCTGCCGCGACGCCCTCAGTCGGGGAACTCATCGCGAGTTCATGGATGTACTGCGGCGCCGCGCCGAGAACCTCCCACGATTCGCCGTCCTCGGTGCGCACGATGCGGGTGGAGCTGCTGCCCGATCCGCCGAGCACTGCCCAGCCGTGCGTCTCATCGAGGAAACGCAGGAGTCGGACCGGTTCGTCGGCGGACTGTGGATCGCCGCCCATCTGCGCCGCCCACGTGGCGCCGCCGTCCTTCGTGTGGATGATCGTCCCCTTGGAGCCCGCCACCCATCCCTTGTCGATGGTGACGAAGAAGACTTCGCGGAACTCCAGGTCTTCGCTGAAGCTCACCGGCTCCCACACACCCTTGAATGGCGGAGGTTGGGTCGGAGTCTGCGCGGCGAGCGGGCCGGCCAGCGCGACAAGCAACCCTAACGACGCCCACCGGCGCCGCGGATCACGCGTGATGAGCAGGAACGGAATGGGCATTCGAGCAACCTCCCGGGGAGACACGACTCCGGGTGGGTTCCCGAAAGGCGGCCGGCGTTACAGCGGAGGAAGACCGGGGTCGCCGAGCAGGACGAAGGGGGCCCAATAGGCGGGGTGGCTGGTGACGGAGTCAGCCTCGATCCACCGCTTGCGCACCTGGTGCAGCGCCTCGGCCGCAGAGCGTCCGGCCTGCAACTCCCGGTAGACGTCTGTCATGAAATCCGCCGTGGATCGGTCCGTCACCGGCCACAAGGTGACGAGCGCGCTCCGAGCGCCGGCGGAGAGAAACGCGTGCGACAGCCCGACCACCCCTTCGCCCCTCACGCGGCGCCCTAACGCGGTTTCGCACGCTGAGAGGGTGACGAGCTCCGCGGTCAAGCGCAGGCTGCGGATGAGCGCAAGGTCGAGCGTCCCATCGGCCAGCAGCAGGCGGCTCTCCTCGGGCTCGCGGTCGCTCACCGATGCGTGCGACGCGAAGTGCAGGTACCGGTAGCGTTCCGGCTTGAGTGCGAGCCAGCGGTCCACGGTCACGTCCGGCCCGATCAGCAGGTCAGCTCCCTGCTGCCGGTAGAGATCGCGGAGTGTGCGCGCCTCGAACTCGGCGAACGGCAAGTCGAAGTCGGCGCCCGACTCCCGGGTGATCTCCCGGGAAGAGGCTCGGCGCGCTGTCGACAGGGCTCGCGGATTCCCCACCGTCAGCAGCGCGCGCTCCCAGCGCGGCGACCGCGCTGTCCCTGCCAGCGCGGCAAGGACCGATGCCGATGGACCGTATATGATGCGATGAGTGGCACCGAGGGGTGCGGCATCGGGCGACGTTACCATCACCTCCAGCGGCAGGCGCGCCAACGGGCCGTCTATGATCGCCAGAATCGTCGTCGTTGCGCCCGGTGTTGCGAGTGGCTCGAGCAGCTGCTGGTTGAGACGGAGCGCAGCGGCGCGCCAGGGCGAAGGTCCGGGACGCTCTATGGCCTGCCGGAGAAAGTCCACCGAAGCGGCGAGGGAATCGGCGGAACCCAGCCGCTGGCCCCGGAGCGTCGTCGCCGTGATCCACCATCCATAGACCGCGCTGTCGCCCCAGAAGACCGAGAACATCGCAACGTCGGGACGGTCGAGCAGGCGGGAGCGAATCTCGGCCAGCGCCGCTGGCACTGGATGCCGCACCGACGCACTCGCGTCCTGCCCGACACCCGACTCGAGCGCGGCGAGCGAGTCCTGCAGCGCCTGAAGCTCTGCAGCGACCAGCCGCTTCTCGGCCGTGTCCGCGCCCGCCCCAACCTCCTCGGACCGTTCTCGAAGCCGTCGCTTGAGAGCCGCTTCGCGGGAAGACCGGTTCGACATTCCACGCTCGGCCATCACTTCGAGCAGCATGCGCGCGCGAGCGCGTTCGGCCACATCGAACGCAGCCGCGACTTCCGCGCTGGCGAGGAGGGTGCGAATCGCTCCTTCGTACACCGCCCACTTGGGCTCAGTGATTCCGAGTCTGAGGTCGCCCATGGCGAGCCGGCCACGCCACGACTCCAACAGCGCAATGCCGTCGAGGAAGAATCGGGGTGCGTCCGGGCTGCGCTCCAACTCGGCCACTGTTCCCTGGAGCACCAGCACATCGAGTTCCGCGTCCGGCGCACCAAGGGAATCGGCAACCGTTCTGGCGATGTTTACCAGTCGTCGGGCGGCAACGCGGTCACGACGGCCGATGGCGAGTCGAACCTGCGCCGCGAGAATCCGTAACCTCTCGAAGGCGAATCCACCGCTCACCGCTGGACCCAGCGCCCGATTGAAACTTGCGGCCGCGGAATCGGGTTGCCCCTCGGCCATGGAGATCAGGCCGAGGTTGATCAGCGCGATGACGCGGTAGATGGCGGGCGACCGCCCCTCCAAAGCGAGGGATCGCTCCACCTGCTCCCTTGCCGCGCCCACGTTTCCGGCCTTGAGGAAGTACTCGGCGAGCGAGTTATGGGCGTACACCATCGACGCGGTGTCGTCGAGCGCGCGCGCCGATTCGAGCGATTGGGTCATCAGTTCGACGGCCTGGTCGAGGCGACCCGTATAGGCACGGAGCGCGGCGAGGTTACTCGTCAGGTATCCGCCGGTGGATGTGTCCGCGATCTGGCGGGTGATCGACAGTCCTTCCTCATAGGCAACCGCCGCCTCGGAGAGGCGCCCGACCGCGGCGTATTCCACTCCCATGCTGTTGAGCGCACCCGCCAGTTGATGGGGTGAACGGCCGTATCGCCGCTCCAGCGCAAGCGCCTGCTCAGCCTCCGCAACGGAGCGCCGGTACAATCCTCGCCGCGAGTAGATCGTACCCATCTGGAAGTGGATCCGTGCCTGAAGGTCACCGGCACCGGTCTGCGCCGCCAACTGCTGCGCGCGGTCGCAGTCGTCGATCGCCTGTTGTGATCGCCCGAGTCGTGACCACAGTCCGCACCGCATGAGCAGGGTCCAGGCGATCCGCGACGTATCGGTTCCCGTGAGCGCGAAGGCTTCGCGAATCGCTGCCTCGCTGCTGTCGGTTCGACCGAGACGCATCAGGGTTTGTGCCCACCAGACCTGCGACCTCCACCAGTTGGCGGTATCGTGCGCCAGGGCGAAGGAATCGCGGAGCCGTCGGTAATGCGGATGCGCCTGTGCGAAGCGGCGCTCGTCCCTCAGGCTGTCGGCGACGTGAAACGGGGAGTCCGATGCACGGTCTCGCGGACCCGCGTCGCACCCTGCGCCCAGGAGAATCAGCACGCCGGCAACGGCGCATCGCGCACTGATCAGGACGCGCGACGGCATCCGTTCAGCGCGACCCGCTCGGGGACGGCAGCGCAACGAGAGGGGAGCGCCCAACAGGGCGACGCAGCATGTCCAGTCGCTGGACCTCGAGATACAGCGCTGCCCCGCGGCCGAGGGCCGAGAGCGAATCAGTCGTGAGCGAAACCGCGGTGTCGTTCGTCTCGCGGGTCAGGAGCAGTCGGCCATCGCCGCTGAAGATCCGGACGCGGTAATACACCGACTCGGGAACGGACGACCACTGCGCTTGCCAGCGTCCGCCGGAAATCACGCTCTGGACAGCGATGCTGTCGCCTGCGCCGCGGATGGCGTCGGACGTGGCGGGCCCGGTCGACCCTGTGAGCCGCCATGTTCCGATCATTACGAGTGTAAGGCCGGCCGCGAGGGCAAGGGGCGTCAACCAGGTCCGCGGTCGAACGGCGCGCGCAATCCCTTTCCCAGCGAGAGCGGCCCGAACGTCAGCTCCGCCCTTCACGAGCGCCCAGCACCGGTCGCACGCGAAATAGTGCGCCTCGAAGGCGGCCGCCGCCTCGTCGCTGAGCCGTCCCGCGACGTAGCGGCGGTCCAGCTCCTGCTCGTCAACCAGCTCGCAAGTCAATGGTTGCTGATCCATCACAGTAGGGTTCCCGATGGGGGCTCTACGTTTCGCGATCGCCTGTTGCCGAGTAACGCGGCGAGGCGTTCCAGCGCCCGGAACTTCCGCACGCGGAGCGCCCCGAGTGTCACGCGCAGCTTCCGCGCCGTGTCCTCACTCGGTTCCTCGTCGAAGTAGATCCGGCGCAGGAGATCCCGTTCTTCGGGCTTGAGCTCGGCAAGTGCCGCACGAACCTCGCCGCGGGCCTCCTCTGTGAGGAGGAGATCGAGAGGTCCCGGATCGGTACGTCCGGATTCCATTCCCGCCATCCGCGCGAGTGCCCGGTCCTCGCGGCCGCGCGACCGGTAGTGGTGCAGGCAGAAGTTCGTGGCGGTCTGAAAGACGAACCCGGGCAGTGCGTTCAGGTCATCGATCCGTCCGCCACGGAGCGCCTCTGTCACGCGGCTCAGGACTTCCTGGGCGAGGTCTTCGGCGAGCGCGGGATCGCCGAGTCGGCGGGCACCGAAGGCGCATAGCCTCTCCCGGAATCGTTGGGAGAGGTTGCGTTCGAGTGCCTCGGTCACCGACGTGGAGTTGGTCATCCGCCTGGCTTGAGCGCTTCCAAACTCGGTGGAGGGATAGCGCGGGGGAAGACCTTCCGCGCATGCGATCCGTGCCGACGAGCAACGAGCCATGGATCTGGCGACACAGCGCGAGCCGATCGAGTATTGTGACCGATCAGCCATCCGAGACCATGCCATGACGCCGCACCTGCCGACGACCGCCATCGCCCTCGCATTCCTCGCCATCAGCGCCACGATCGCCAACGCTCCGGTAACCAGACCCGCTCAAGGCGTCGCGATCGACGCCGATGACATTGGCGGCGTGGTCACCGGACCCGGCGGTCCCGAAGCCGGCGTCTGGGTGATCGCCGAGACGACCGACCTGCCGACGAAGTTCGTGCGCATCGTCGTTACCGATGACCGCGGCCGGTACCTGCTCCCCGACCTCCCCAGCGCCAACTACTCCATCTGGGTGCGCGGCTACGGACTCGTCGATTCGCCGAAGTCACGCTCGACGCCGGGCCGCTCCGTCAGCCTGACCGCCATCCCGGCGCCTAACGCCAAGGCGGCCGCCGACTACTATCCGGCCGGGTACTGGTTCTCGCTGCTGCAGGTTCCGGCGGCGAGCGAGTTCCCGGGCACGGGTCCCGATGGCAATGGATTCAGCACCAGCATAACGAGCCAGGCGGCCCTTCTCCGCAACCTCAAGTCGGGCGGCTGCTGGGCCTGCCACCAGCTCGGCAACAAGGCGACGCGCGAGATTCCGGCGGCGTTAGGCACATTCGAGTCACACGCCGCGGCCTGGGACCGGCGCGTTCAGTCGGGCCAGGCGGGCGGCGGCATGACGACGAGCCTCAATCAGTGGGGCCGTCAGCGCATGCTGGCGATGTTCAGCGACTGGACGCAACGCATCGCCGCCGGCGAACTCCCCCCAACGCCGCCCCGGCCCACGGGCATCGAGCGCAACATCGTGATCACCCAGTGGGACTGGGCCGATCCCAAGGTCTACCTGCACGACGTCGTTTCAACCGACCGCCGCAATCCCACCGTCAACGCCAACGGCCCCGTCTATGGAGCCCTGGAGGCGAGCGCGGACTACACGCCGGTACTCGACCCGGTCGGGCATGTCGCCAGCAAGGTGCCGTTGACGGTGCGCGATCCGGCGACACCGCCGACCTCGCCCCAGATGCCGGCGCCGTCACCCTATTGGGGCGACGAAGTGCTGTGGACGAGCCGGAACAACGTCCACAATCCGATGCTCGATGAACGGGGCCGCGTGTGGCTGACGTCCGCCGTGCGTCCCATTGCCAACCCGCCGATGTGCCTTCAGGGATCGACGCATCCATCGGCGCGACTCACGCCGGTCGCCCGGTCCGGCCGGCATCTCGCGATGTACGACCCGAGGACACAGAAGCTGACGCACATCGGAACCTGCTTCAGCACGCATCACCTGATGTTCGCCGAAGACGCCAACCGCACGCTGTGGACGAGCGGCGGCGGATCGGTGGTCGGCTGGCTGAACACGAAGCTGTTCGACGAGACGGGCGACGAAGAACGCGCCCAGGGATGGACGGCGCTCATCCTCGACACCAATGGCAACGGCCGGCGCGATGCGTATGTGGAGCCTGGCCAGCCCGTCGACCCCACGAAGGACAAGCGCCTCGGCGCCGGCTTCTATGGCGTATCTCCAGCCCCCGACGGATCCGTCTGGGGATCATCGTTAGGCTTCCCGGGCTCGGTCATCCGGTTGACCCCGGGCGCCAATCCTCCGGCGACCGCCCTGGCCGAGTACTACGAGGTGCCGTACGGCAACCCGGGGGCATCGATCCAGGGTGCGTTCTCGCCGCGCGGCTTCGACGTCGACCGCAACGGTGTGGCATGGGTGGCGCTGGCGAGCGGACATCTCGCGAGCTTCGATCGCCGGAAGTGTCGCGGCCCGCTGAACGGTCCCGCCGCGACGGGCCAGCACTGCCCCGAAGGGTGGAGCTTCTGGGCCGAACCACTGCCGCAGATGAAGGGCGTCACCACGCCCGGCAGCGCCGAGGCGAGCTATTACACCTGGGTCGACCAGTTCGACACGTTTGGACTCGGCGCGAATGTCCCGATCAACACCGGGAACGCGTCGGAAGGACTGCTGGCGCTGAAGGACGGCCGCTGGGTCGTCATGCGCGTGCCGTATCCGCTCGGCTTCTTCACCAAGTGGATGGACGGGCGGATCGATGACCCCAACGCGGGCTGGAAAGGGCGCGGTCTCTGGGCCACCGTCAGCACACGTGCGCCCTTCCATATGGAAGGAGGCAAGGGCACGACGAGCAAGGTGATGAAGTTCCAGCTCAGGCCAGATCCGTTAGCGAAGTAAGTTCAGTCTCCTGTCAGGACGGCACCACTCACACAACAGGCTCTCATGGCTCGGTCTCTTCAGATGCTCGTCGCGCTCGGCGTGTCCGCGGGCCTGGCTTCAACCGGAGTCGCACAAACGTCCGATCCGGTGCGCATTCGCGCCGCCGTCGACTCGATGGTCGGAGCGGCGCTCACCGGCGGGCGCGCGGCGGGGATGTCGGTGGGCGTGGTCCGCGGCACGGACACGCTGGTCCTCAAGGCCTACGGTTCCGCCGATCTCGAGCTCGATGTCCCCACGCCGGAACGCGCGATCTACGAGATCGGGTCGGTCACGAAGCAATTCACGTCGGCGTCCATCCTGCTGCTCGTTGAGCGAGGGAAGCTCTCGCTGGACGACGCGCTCACGAAGTACCTGCCGGACTACCCGACGCAGGGCAATACAGTCACGATCCGACGGCTGCTCGACCACACTTCCGGCATCGCCGGCTACACCGAGATGCGAGCCTTCGGACCGCTCATACCACTGCGCCTGCCGCGCGACACGCTCGTCAAGCTCTTCTCGCGCGAGCCGTTCAAGTTCAAGCCCGGTGAAGCGCTCGCCTACAACAACTCGGCGTATTTCCTCCTCGGCCTCGTGATCGAGAAGGTCACTGGGGGAACGTACGGCGATTTCGTGAAGACCAACCTGTTCGACAAGGCGGGCATGGTCGACTCCCGTTATTGCAGCGAGCGAGACATCACCAAGCGCCGCGCGCACGGATATGAATTCGGCCAGGGCGGTCTCGCGGTGAAGTCGCCTCTGAGTCATGCATGGCCGTATGCCGCCGGTTCACTCTGCTCGACGGCCTGGGATCTCATGGCATGGTCGCGGGCGCTGCACGGCGGGAAGATCCTGACTCCGGCGTCGTACCGGTTGCAGACCACGCCAACGAAGCTCAATGACGGTACGCCCGTTCGTTATGCGATGGGCCTGATCAACGATTCGATCGGCGGCCGTCATGCGATCTACCATGGAGGGGGGATCAACGGGTTCCTTACCGCCATGGCGTATTTCCCGGATGACCAGTTGACGATCGCGGTTCTGGTAAATTCGACGGGGCCGGTCTCGCCAGATGCGGTTCTCAACTCCATCGCCGACGTCATTCACGGGCGGCCCGCGACACCGGCGCCGGTCGCTCTCGAGCATCCGGCATCCGACTATGTCGGCACGTACCGCGGCGCAGGGCGCGGGGACTCACTCAATGTCGCCGTCATCACCGATAGCACTGGCGTGCGCTTCAGACTGGGCAACGCTCCGCAACCAGGACCCGCGGCTCGTTATGTGGGGGGCGATACGTTCATGATGGGCCGGAACCGGTTCACGTTTGTTCGTGAAGGCGGCAAGGTCTCCGCAATTCGCGCCGACCTTATCAGCGTCGTGACGAAACTGGTGAGGACGCCTTAGGTAGAAGTCCGGCTTCGGCGCGTGGCACTCACGGACGAGCAAGCGACTTACGGAATACGACCCTTGAGCTGGTCGTAAACGCGGCGGATTGCGATCGGGGCCTGTTGGGCTGCGAGAAACCAGTCCCCGTACGGGCCCCAGCTCGCCGCCTTTACCGCGTCCTCCTGCGAGAGGCCGAGTCCGTGCAGCCGCTTTGCTTCCGCGGTCACGGCGACCAACGCCTGGCGAAACGCGACCAGTTCCTCGCGCGACGCTGCCGGTTCCTCGATGAATCCGTGTCCCGGCACATAACGAGCTACGTCCATGGCCAGCGCGCGATCGATTACCCGAACCCAGTCATCGGGATACGCCGAGCGCATGGCCGGAAAGACCCGATTGAGGTACGCCTCGCTCATGAAGAGGATCTTCTCGCGCGGCAGGTGAACCATCAGGTCACCGCCGGTGTGCGCGCGGCCCAGGAAGAGCACGTCCACCGTGATGCCACCGAGGTCGATCGTCTCGCGGTCGCTCGTCATGGCGACAGGTGGCACCACGACGACCCGCGGTGATTGACTGCTCCGGCCGCCTGGTGCGGCCGCAGTGGAGTCGCGGACGAGCTGCGCGCGGGACGTCGGGTGGACGATGTACCGAACGTCCTTTGGGAGGACCGAGTTCCCCGCGGTATGATCGCCGTGATCCGACCCGACGACGTACCAGCGGATCGGCAGCGGGGTTACTGAGCGAATCCGGTCCAGCATGGTCTGCGTGGCCGCCGCACTTCCCTGCCCGTCCGCGATCAGGACGCCGCTCTGACCCACCACGAACAGGCTCACCGTCGTGAAGCCAGGTTGCCGGATCTCCTCGTATCCGTAGACGTTGTCGGCGAGACGGATGATGCGGGGAAACTCGCTGAGCAACACACGGCGCGCCGCGGGGTCAGCCGTGCGGACCTGCGCCAACATGGCCACCGGCGACAGCAGGACCAGCGCCAGAACTGTTGCGCCGCATTTCGCTGCCCGTTGCCCGTTGCCCGCTGCCCTGTCAGTCACGTTTCACCACCGGCGGTCCGTCCGGAATCAGCCAGTGGTACGTGACACCCTTTGTCTTCTCGGCGAACTCCGCTCGCAGCGCCATGCGTAAGGCTTCGTCGGCGAAGACATCCACGGCGGTCGCGGCCAGAGTGTTCGCCGCCATCATCATGCCCTTGTGCCCGATCGACATCCCGCTGCTGGCAACCACCGGCCAGGCATGCCACGGAACGCCGAAGGGTGCTGTGGCTCCATAGAAGTGGAGCGTCGGCACGACGTAGCTCACGTCACCCACGTCTGTCGACCCGCCGGGCGGATCAGGCAGGATCGGCGCCAGCGGAGCGAGTTCCGCCCTCATGCCGACCTGGGGCTGACCGGTGTTCGCCTGGAGCGTTCGCGCGAAGGTCTGCTCGGCCTCCGTGTACGTCGGCGCGCCGATCCAGGACAGGTTGTCGTGAAGCAGCTTGAGACCTCGGTCGAGGATGATCATGTCGCTCGAGCCCGTCTGCACAGTGACCGTCTGCTCGACGCCCGCGATCAAAGCCGCGCCGCGCGCGATCTCCCTCACTCGCGCAAAGACCGTATCCACGCCGGGGCGCCGAGAATCCCGCACCCAGGTATGCACGCGGGCATAGTCGGGCACGACGTTAGGCACGTCACCGGCGCGCTCGACGGTGTAATGCATCCGGACCGTGGGTCGGACGTGCTCGCGCAGGAGATTGATGCCGTGCGTGAAGGCCTCCGCGGCATCCGAAGCGCTGCGCGCGTTCCATGGGTCGGCGGCTGCGTGCGCGGTCCGTCCGTGGAACTCCACCATGAACTGTACGATCGCCTGTGCGCCCAGGTTGTCGACCGTGGTCTTGTCATCCGGATGCCAGGCCAGCGCGACATCGACATCCTTGAAGAGCCCCTCGCGGATCATGTAGATCTTCCCACCAACCGACTCCTCGGCGGGAGTCCCGTAGAAGCGCACGGTGCCCTTGAGCGTCCCGGCGGCGATCATCTCCTTGATGGCGACGGCGGCGCCGAGGCTGGCGGCGCCGAAGAGGTTGTGACCGCAACCATGCCCGGCTTCGCCGGCGTGCAGCGCCTCGCGGGTTGGAACAGCCTTCTGTGAAATGCCGGGTAACGCATCGAACTCGCCCATGATTCCGATGATCGGGCGCCCCGATCCATAGCTCGCCACGAACGCTGTCGAGATCCCCGCCACTCCGCGCTGGACGGTGAACCCCTTCGACTCGGCGTACCTGGCCAGCACCTCCGCCGATTGGGTTTCCTCGAGTCCGACCTCCGCAAAGCCCCAGATCTCTTCACTCAACCGGATCAGGTCGGCGCGCTGTTTCTCGACGAGGGCAACCGCCGACTGCTTCATCGGACGGGGCGCCTGCGCGGAAACGGCGATTGGCAGCAGGAGGCACAGCGGCGCCAGCAATAGTAGTGCGAGGCGGCTCATGCGGTTCATGATGACGTGACTCGGTGATTCGTGGCTCGGACGGGCGGATTCCGGGACCCCGAAAGTACCACCCGCTGCTCGCGCCGACCACAGTCGGGACTGTAGGTTCGAGGCGTTCTCCCGTTTCCCGGGGGCGGGTTTCGAGCCTCCGACTCCGACCGGACAGCGTCATATGAGTCTCTTTCGCGTAACCTCGGCGGCCCTGCTGCTGCTGGCGACAACCGAGCTCACGGCCCAGCGTCGGCCCGCTCCGCCAGCAACGGCTCCCTTCTCGGTCGTTGAGGCGTCGATCTCCGACATTCGTGCCGCGCTCGAGCAGAAGCGCACCACGTCCCGCGAGAACGTGCTGCAATACCTGACTCGGATCGCGAAATACGAGGATCGGATCAACGCGATCATCACCGTGAATCCGAACGCCCTTGCCATCGCGGATTCGCTGGATCGTGAGCGGGCCGCCGGGCGCATTCGCGGGCCGTTGCACGGGATACCGGTAGCCCTGAAGGACAACATCCATACCACGGACATGCCGACGACCGGCGGGGCACTGGCGTTCGCCGATCTCGTGCCGCCTTACGAGGCCACGCTCACGAAGAACCTGAAGGACGCCGGCGCAATCATTCTCGCGAAAACCCAGCTCACCGAACTGGCGAACTGGGTCGCGTCAGGCATGCCGACCAACTACAACGCGCTCAACGGCTACGGGTTCAATCCGTACGATCCGCGCCGCGACCCGCGCGACAACTTCTTTGACGGACGGCCGGTGCTGGCCACTGGTGGATCCAGTTCGGGCACAGGCACCAACGTGAGCTTCTGGATCGGGAACGTCGGCACGGAGACGTCGGGTTCGATCCTGAGCCCGTCGCACCAGAACATGCTGGTGGGCATCAAGCCGACCGTCGGCCGCATCAGCCGGTATGGCGTCATTCCCATTTCGGCCGATCAGGACACACCGGGCCCCATGGCGCGCACCGTATCTGACGCGGCGATCATGCTGGGCGCGATGGAGGGCGCGCAGCCCGACCCTAACGATGAGGCGACGCGCAAGTGTCCGCCCCCGGCCGGGCGGGACTACACCCGCAACCTGAACCCGGACGGGCTTCGCGGCGCGCGCATCGGCATTCCGCGCGCGTTCTTCTACGACCGCGTCACGCTGCCGGGTGCTCAGCCGCGCGGTGGACTGAATGATGCCCAGCGCGTGGTCATGGACTCCGTGATCGCCGTCCTGAAGCTTCGCGGCGCCATCATCGTCGATCCGGCGGACATTCCCAGCGTGGTGGACACCGTCGCTGGCAACAACTTTCTCAACTGGAACGTCTGCAGCGGGCTGGAACAGGCCAAGGGGCGCGATGCGGCCTGCTCGATCGCGTTCAAGTACGGCATGAAGCGTGACTTCGATGCCTGGCTGCGTTCGTTAGGCGACAAGGCGCCGGTGAAGACCTTGACCGAGCTGCGGCAGTGGAACATCGCGCATCAGCGCGCTGGGGCGATCAAGTACGGCCAGGCGAACCTCGACGTGTCCGACGAGATGAACCTGCAGGCTGACCGCGCGAAGTATGAGGTGGATCGGCGGAAGGACATCCTGTTGTCGGCGACGCATGGCATCGACGAAGCGGTTCGCACGCACCGCCTCGACGCCCTGCTCTTCCCCGGCGTGAGCAGCGCCAACATCGGCGCGCGGCCGGGCTATCCGACCATCACGGTGCCGTACGCGTTGCTGCCGGTTCCCGCGGGCACGGGAGCGAATGCGTTTCCCGCAGGGTTCACGCCACGGCCTGCACCCTTCGGTGTCAGCTTCACCGGCCCCGCGTGCAGCGAGCCGAAGCTGATCGAGCTGGCGTTCGCGTTCGAGCAGGCGACGAAGAAGCGGGTGGCGCCGCCGCTGTTCCCGTAGACGACCTGACCCTCACCCTCGAGTCAGCTCTCCCGGCGGTCGATTTGACTTTCCTCCGACCGGCAGCGACGGCGGAGGGATGCGCCGATGGCACCGTGACACTCGCGGCGCGAACGCACCGTAGGAGGACGCTACTCCCCTGCCCACGGCGCGACCCGAGCCACGAGGTCCCGATGCTGGAAAGCCTGCGCAACGACGCGCGCCACGCCTCGCGTGGATTGCTCCGCAGCCCCGTCTTCTCTCTCACCGCAATCCTCTCCCTCGCGATCGGCGTCGGCGGGACCGCGGCAATCTATTCCCTCGTCAACGAGCTGCTCCTCAGCGCGCCGCCCGGGATCGGGGACCCGGACCGGCTGGTGAACATCGGCCGCACGCAGGATGGCCGGGGCTTCGACAACTTCTCCTACCTGAATTTCGCGGATTACCGCGACCGCAACACCACGTTGACGGGCATGGCCGCGATGCAGCTCGAGCCCCGCGCGCTCAGCCTGGCCGGTCCTGGCGGCGGCGAAGCCATCGAAAGTGGTGTCGTCAGCGGCAACTATTTCAGGGTTCTGCAGGCGCGACCCGCCCTCGGGCG
>DATCIJ010000032.1:0-11668 GCA_036507855.1 Gemmatimonadaceae bacterium
CTTGGTGTTCAGCTACAGCTCATACCGGACACTTCCTCTCGAGCCTCAAGCCTCTACCCTCGAGCCTATTGCAGCCGCGACTTCGCACCGCGTACGAAGCCTTCGTACGCCGGGATCACCTCGAGTCGCCGGAAGAACCCCTCGGTGCCAGGTGGTATTCGCGCGACCGCGAGGCGTCCGGTTGCCCGATTCGCGGCCTGGCGCATGAGCGCGGAGCCAATACCGCGCCGGCGATATGCGGGTTCGACAAGGAAATCGGTCACGACCGTCCATTCATAGCCGTCGGTGAGCATTCTCAGGACGCCGACCAGGCGATCGCCCACATAGGCGCCGATGTTGATCGTATGACCAAGCGACTCCTGTAACCTGTCTGCGTCGGGCGGCGCCAACTCCGACCGGATCGCGAGCTCGACAAGCTCCGGCACCGTGACGCTTGATGTCACGCGGATCGGCTCCTGATCGGCATCGGCTGGGGCCGCGGCTTCAGCCTGGGCGCGGACGAAGCTCTCCGGGACATCGGCGGGCGGTACTGGAGCGGCGTCGATCGCGAACTCCTGGCCTTTGGCGCGTCGGACGACACGGTGGCCTCCCTCCCAGATCGAACCGAGAATCCGCCCGACGCCGAGTCCGAGTATGCCTAACGCAACGCCCGACCCGAACGTGATGCCGATGAACCAGGCAAATCCCTTCACGATTTCCTGGCTCTGGAACCCGACCTGCAGATACGGCCAGGCGATCGGGGCGGATCCGAGGAACCCGATGAGAAAGCCGAAGAACGCCGACATGTCGGTGATGGCGTTCCGGCGGAGGGAGTAGAACTCAGACATCTAGCGCTCATCCTATGCGAGGGGCGGGACTCGAACCCGCACCCGGTTGCCCGGAGGGGCTTTTAAGGCCCCCGCGTCTACCATTTCGCCACCCCCGCAACTCAGAAGTGAGATGGGAGATGGAAGACGTGAGATAAACTGTCACGTCCGATCAATTCCGATCTGATCGGAAGGCAGTGGTCTCAAATCTCACATCTCCCTTCTCACATCTCGAAAGAGCGGGAAACGGGACTCGAACCCGCGACCCCAACCTTGGCAAGGTTGTGCTCTACCAACTGAGCTATTCCCGCAACTTCGATAAGGTCTGATCAGTATAGCGATTCCGCGGTAGGGTGGCATCCCTCAAGAGCTTCGAACGCGGATCACACTGGCCGCCAAGGCGGCACAGATGAAAGCTGATCAATCATCGGGTTTGATCAGATCTGATCAAACCGCGCCCTTTGCGCGTTGTGCGTTGCGCTCAGCGCTCCGCCTCACGGTGTCACGCCAAGCGCATGGACGGCGTACCAGACCGAATACGCCAACAGTCCCCCCAGCGCCGCATCCGTGCCGTTCGCCGTCGCACGACCTGATGCATCAACCTCCTCCGCGGCGAGACCCATGTGCAGCGGCGCACGACGGAGCCATTGCAGGACCTCCTTCGCGTCGGGACCCATCAGGCGCGCGCACTGCTGCACCAGGTACTTGGGCTCGAGATCGAGCGAGCGCACGGTGCGTCGATAGGCGGAATCACTCCGATCGACCATGTCATACAATGGTAGCCACAACACTGACACGAGCGGATCATCGTCAGCGACCGCCTCGCCGGCGAGATTGATGGCGGACAGGAATTGCGACTTTCCGTCGCGCTCCTTCGTGAACTGCCGCCGCAGGGCCGCGCGCACGGCTTCCGGTTCCTGGACCTCTCGCGCGGTTTCCTCGTCCAGCGTCCGCCGAAAGACGTCGAGCGCCTGCGCCACCACGGCATTGCCGTGCAGTGTGTAGGGGAACGCGGCCGGCTGGCCCGAGGGCGTCACTTCGGTCGAGTACAGCGGCACCTGCTCGTTGCGGCGCGCGCCGATGTCTTCACTGGAGGCATACAGCGCGTCGGCCAGGATCGGCTCCTCCACGATCTGGTCATCACCCGTTTCGCGGATATATCGATCGGTGGCCAGCGCATACGACGCCGCGCCCTCGATGCAGAATCCCGGCTCGAACAGGGTTCCGTCGAAGTAGCGCACGCCACTGCCGGGAGCGTACCCGTGCAGTTCGCAGGCGCGCAGCAGGAGTTCCCGCGCCAGCGGCGCGTCCGCGAGCTGCACCGCCGGAATCGTCCAGGTGAGGGCTTCCCACTCGCGGGCCGTGACGCCGCGGCTGTGCCAGGGCGCTCGGCTGCGAACGAGGTAGAAATGGGCGTCATCGAGCGCCCGCCCTACACCGAAAAAGTACGCCAGCAGCAGGTTCCGATTGAGCAGGCCGTCGACACCTTCATTCCCGGTGGACTGCTCGAGCGATCGAATCGCGTCCCGCGTGGCGACCAGCAGCGACCTCCATCCCCGACGCCGCATGACCTGTGTGGTTGCCTCGGCCCCGTCGCCTTCGGGGCCCACAGCCAGATAGAATGCCGTCTCGGCATGGCCGCCGGCAGGCGCGCGAACCTGGCGGCTGACTGCATAACGAGCAACGCCCTCGGGGCCGGTCGTCACCACGGCGTCCCCATCGGCGGCGATCGCCAGGGCCACCAGCCCCGGGAGCGCGCTGCCGCCAAGGATCACGGCGCTCGAATCGCCGCGCCGCACGACGTGATGATCCTCGAACGCGCGCGGCGTGCGCACCCGGAGCTGGCGGTGGCCGAGTTCCCCTTCGAGACCGATGGTCAGCCGCGCGTCGCGCGACCCGCGGTTCTCGACGGCAATGGCGTACACCAGGCCGGCGGTGTCGGCGTCCCTCCCATACGGGGCGAAGATCGTCGCCCGCACCACCAGGTCGCCAACCGCGGAAGTGAACGTCGGGATCCAGCCGGAAACCCGCTCCCAGGCCAGCGCCCCCTCGGCGAGCGGAACAGGCTCTCCGTTGACCTGTAGCACGGGACGCGCGAGGGCCGGGCCTCGACCCGATTCGAAGTCGGCATGCCCCGCGAACTCGACCGCCGAACGGGACCCACGATGCAGCACACCGAGCGCGTGGATCGACCCGTCCGCGGGGTGGATGCAGGGCACGGCAACCCAATGGTTGCCGGTGATCTGCCAGGGGACGGGGGGAATCGGCGTCGATGATATCATGCCGTTAGTTTCGTACGCGGTCGCGCGACGTGCCGGCGCGGTCTGCACCAGCCATCGGACACCGCAACTTACCGTGCCGCTGCCGAAGTACAACGGACCGACGGGGCGCTCCGCGCACGCGATATTCATCCACCCGCGACACGTGCTTCGGGTCGTCGCGGCGTTGACGCTGGTCGTCGCGCCCGAGGCACGCGCCCAGCGCGTCACCGGCCCATGGGAAGACGGGACCATAGCGCCGCGCGGCGTCCTGCGGATCGGCATCAGTCCCCGCTTCGGTCAATGGAAGGAGCGCTACGGTCGCGACGGCACGCGGGAAGCGTTAGGTGTGGACTTCACGCGTGACAGCCTCGGCCCCGCCGTCTTCCCGTTTCTTTCCCGCCTCTCCCCGTCGCTGACGGCGCTCACCGGCCTGGCAGCGCCTCCGCTCTCCTTCGGCTCGCTGCAAACGAACCTGGAGGTGACTGAGGCCGTGACGCACATCTCGCTTGACTACGGACTGACGTCCCGTGTCGGCTTTCAGGCGCTCATCCCCTACGTCAAGAATCGCGTTCACGTCAGGGCGATCGCCAATCAGGGCGGCGCCGCGGGAACACTCGGCTTCAATCCGGCAACATCGATCGCGGGTGCGCGGCAGCAGAATGAGCTCGTCGTCACCCTGCTCGGAACCGCCGCATCGACGCTCTCGAGCGAACTCACGCGATGCGTTGGAAGCCAGGACCCTTCCTGTTCGGCCATCAACGCGAACCGCTCCGGCGCCGTGTCACTGGTGCAACTGGCGGGCGACGTGTCCGGCGCGGTCGCCTCGGTGTACGGCACCTCGGCCAGCCCGGGTGGGGCATTTGTGCCGTTGGCCGGAGGCGCGTTGCACGCCGCGGTTGACGCGCGGCTCGCGGACCTGAACGCGCAATTCCGCACATTCCTCGGAGCCCCCACCAGCGGTGAGTGGATTGGCGCGCGGCCGGTGCCAGCGGTGCCCGTGGCCGCTGCTGATCTGGAGTCCTTGTCAAGCGATCCGGCACTGGGCGTTTCGGCACGGCCGCTGGGCGACTACGAGCATAGCCATGTGGGCGACATCGAGGTCGGCGCGAAGGTCTTGCTGATCGATACCTTCGGACCCGGCGCCACGTCGCCCCTGCCCCGCGCCGGTTCGCTCCGGCTGGCCGCCGCCGGGATCTATCGACTCCCCACGGCGCAACTCGATCTCCCCAACGACTTCACCGATGTCGGCACGGGTGACCGGCAGCCTGATCTCGAGTTCCGTGGATTCGGGGACGTGGCCCTGGGCTCGCGACTATGGATGTCGAGCATCCTGCGGTTTGGCATCCAGCGGCCCGATCGACTCGTCAGGCGCATCACGGACAATCCCGGCGACCCGTTCCCGGAACTGGCGCGCGAACAGGAGGTCGGGCGCGACCTGGGTGACGTCCTGGAATTCGAGCTCGCGCCGCGTTACGTGCCGAACGACGAGTTCGCGCTCAGCGCGCTGTACCGGTATAGGAGAAAGGGCGCCGATTCCTATGAGGGAGTGTTCCAGGTGACCAGCGCCGACGGCACCCCACTCTCGCTGGACGCCTCGCGGTTAGGCATCGGAACGGAACAGACGGATCACCTCATGGGCTTTGCGGTCACGTTCTCGACCGTTCGCGGTTATGCGCGCCGAACGGCACGATGGCCGCTCGAGATCTCGTTGCTGCACACCCAGGTGATGAGCGGGCGTGGGATTCCGCGAATCCAGACCAACGGCATTTCCTTGCGGCTGTACCGGCCGACTCGGGGAAACGCTCTCCGGGCAGCGGGCAGTGGGCAGCGGTAGCCCCCGCTTCACCCTGCCGCGTCAAGCAACTCCCGGGCGTGCGCGCGGCTTACCTTGCTGGACGGGTCGCCGCCGAGCATTCGCGCTACTTCGGCGACGCGATCATCACGCTGGACGACGCTGATGTCCGCAGTCGACACTCCGCCCTTTGCTCCCTTCGCTACCACGACATGATGGTGTGCGCGTGCCGCTACTTGCGCGAGGTGCGTAATCACGAGCACCTGGTGGTGCTCGGCCAGCCGTCGCAGGCTGTCGCCGACTCTCAACGCGACGGTGCCCCCGATCCCGGCATCGACTTCGTCGAACACGAGCGTCGGGACCTGGTCGAGCCTGGCCAGGATGGACTTGAGGGCCAGCATCACACGTGACAGCTCGCCGCCTGACGCGGTGCGCGCGAGCGGCCGGGCGTCGTGCCCGACATTCAGGGCAACGCGGAACTCGACGCGCTCCGCACCAGCTGCCGTAATCACCTCGGTCGGCTCGAGCTGGACGAGGAAACGTCCGCCGGGCAGGCCGAGATCCGGAAGTAGTGCCTCGACCTCGGAGGCGAGCTTGCGCGACGCCTTCTGCCGCAGCTTCGACAGTCGGGCCGCCTGAGCGGCAAGGGCGCTCCGCGCCGATTCCTCACGCGCCGTGAGGTCGCGAAGGTCCACCGCCGCCGTATCCAGCACCTCGAGCTCGGCGCGCGCTTCCCGCAGCGCGGCGATGGCGGCATCCACGCTGCCACCGTGCTTCCGCGTCACGCGGCTGACCTGGTCGCGGCGACGATCCACCTCCGCCAGCCGTTCCGGATCGCTGTCGAGGGTCGCATCGTAGGCCGCCAGATCGCGCGCCAGTTCCTGCAGGGTCACCAGCGCCTGGTCGATGGTCTCGCACAAGGCTGAAGCTGCCGGATCCAGTCGGAGGGCCGCCTGCACGGCGCGGCGCGCCGCGCCTAACGCATGGATCGCGCCGGCGTCGCCATCCTCGATCGCATCCATGGCCTGCGCGACCTGCGCGCGGAGCTCGACGGCGTGCGTGAGGCGTCTCGCCTCGTCGTCGAGCCGCTCCTCTTCGCCAGCGACCAGTCGGGCCGCGTCGATCTCGCGCGCGACGTGCCTGAGGTAGTCGGCGCGCTTTGCCGCCTCTTCACGCCGCCGGCTGAGATCCGTGATGGAGCTCCGGATGGCCTCGAGCTCGGCGTGCGCGTCGCGAACCGCCGTCGCGACGTCGGCCGCGCCCGCGAGTGCGTCCAGCACGTCACGCTGCGCATCGTCGTCCAGGAGCGCCTGCGACTCGTGCTGTCCATGGAGATTCACCAGCAAGCGACCCACCGAGGCCAGCGCCGTCGTGGTCACCGTGACGTCGTTGATCCAGGCGCGGCTCTTTCCACCGGCGCCGACCTCCCGTCGCAGAACCAGGAGCCCGTCCTCGGCCTCGATGCCGCGCTCCTCCAGCATTGCCGCCAGCGGTCGATTCCCCGTCGCATCGAACACGCCCTCGACCACCGCGCGATCGGCGCCACCGCGAACGACGTCGGCACTGCTCCGTTCGCCCAGCAGCAGGCCGAGCGCGCCAACGATGATCGATTTACCGGCTCCGGTCTCCCCGGACAGGACGTTGAACCCCGGGGCCACCGGCAGCGTCACCGACTCGATGACGGCGAGGTTGCGAATCCGGAGTTCCGTCAGCATCACGCACGCGTGTCGTCAGGCGGAAGGCCCCACCCGAGCTTGCGTCGCATCCGGGTGAAGAAGGTCATCTCCGGGAACCGCACCAGGATGACCGAACGCGCGGCCCGGCGCACCATGAGGCTTTCGGCGGTGCCTAACGTGGTACCTACTTGCCCATCCACGGTCACCAGCCGATCCGTGCCATCGTCATCGGCATGGACCACGATCGTGGCCTCGGGCCCAACCACGACCGGGCGGATGGAAAGGGCGTGGGCGGAAATCGGCGCGATGATGATGGACGGATGGCCGGGTACCACGACCGGGCCGCCGACGGAAAGGTTGTAGGCGGTCGACCCGGTCGGGGTCGACATCACGATCCCGTCAGCGGCGTAACTGGCGACCTCCTCCCCATCCACCTCGACACGCAGCCAGATCACGCGGGCCTTGCCGCTCTTGTGCAGCACGATGTCGTTGAGCGCGTACCAGCGGCGGGGATCCTCGGGCAGCCCCGGCCGGCCCTCGAGCATCATGCGCGCCTCGCCGCGGTAGTCGCCGTTCACCAGGCGGCGAACGGCCGCCTCCAGTTCATCGGGCCCGCACGCACTCAGGAAGCCGAGGCGCCCGAGATTCACGCCCAGCACGGGGATCTCGCGGCCGTCCAGGAATCGCGCGCCTCGCAGGAGCGTGCCGTCGCCACCGAGCGTCAGCAACGCGTCGACGTGCCCCGGAGTCACCGCCGGAAGGTCGTGGCCAGGAGCCAGATCCTTCAGCGTGGCCTCGAGCCGCATGTCAGCGCCTAACGCCGGCGCCATCGAAAGCAGCCGCTGGAGCACCCGACCCAGGTCGGGATAGTCGCGGTTCCCGATGATGCCGAGCCGGATCACCCGGCGACCGCCTCGCTCTCGTGCAGCGCCCGGACCCGCTCGGCGATTCCGGCGGCGTCCAGACCCGCCGTCGCAAGCTGCCGCGCGCGGGACGCCGCCGGAATGATGCGATCAGGGACGCCGTGCACGATAACGCGAACCGATGGCTCGAGTCGCTCCACAACCGACGCCATGTACGAGCCGAAACCGTTGACTACCGTGCCCTCCTCCACGACGAGGAGTTGGCGATGATCGGCAAGGATGCCGGAGAGTGTCAGCGCGTCAAACGGTTTCAGGAACCGGCAGTTCACGACGGTCGGATCGAAACCTTCCGTCGCAAGCGATTCGGCTGCCTCCAACGCCGGATTGACCATGGTGCCGACGGCGAGGATCGCGATTTCACTCCCCCGGCGCGGCACGTCCCAGGTTCCATATGGCACAGCCTCGATGTCGGTCATCGGCGGCGCAACGTCGGGCGCGGTGTCGCGCGGGTACCGGATGCTGAACGGGCCCGCGGTGTGACCGGCCGCCGTTCGAAGAAGGGCGAGCATTTCCGTCGCGTCCTTCGGCGCGGTCACGGTGATGCCAGGCACCGCCAGCAGGTAGGCGATGTCGTACAAGCCCATGTGGGTCTCGCCGTCTTCACCGACAAGGCCCGCGCGATCCAGACAGAAGATCACCGGGAGATGCTGAATGGCGACGTCGTGGATGATGCTGTCGTAAGCGCGCTGCAGGAACGTCGAGTAGATCGCGGCGACCGGTCGCAATCCCCGTGTGGCAAGCCCCGCCGCGAATGTCACCGCATGCGCCTCGGCGATCCCTACATCGAAGAATCTCGTCGGATGGGCCTTTGCCACGACCGCGGTCCCCGTTCCACTGGGCATTGCCGCGGTTATCGCCACCAGATCCGACCGCTCCGCCATGAACTCGCTCAACCCGCGACCGAAGACCGTCGTGTAGTTGGGATTGCCGGACGAGGCCTTCACCTGCTTCCCGGTGGACGGGTCATGTCCCGGCGGCAGCGCGTGCCACTTCTCGATGTGCTCCCCAGCCGGAAATCCCTTTCCCTTCTGCGTCAGAACGTGCACCAGGCGAGGCCCGGTCATGCCGCGGACGGCTGCCAGCGTGTCGACCAGGTTGTCGATGTCGTGGCCATTGATCGGACCGAAATACCTGAAGCCCAGTTCCTCGAAGAGAACGCCAGGCGTGAGGAATGACTTCACGCTTTCTTCCCACTTCCGGATCAGGCTGTTCAGCGCCGGGTGGCCCTCGAGCACGTCGCCGATGCGGGCACGGACCCGGTTATAGAGTGGATTCCGCTGCACCGAGGTCAGGTACTTCGAAATCGCTCCCACGTTAGGCGCGATCGACATCGCATTGTCGTTCAGGATCACCACCAGGTCGCGGCCCGAGTGACCGGCGTTATTCAACCCTTCGTAGGCCAGCCCCGACGTCAGGGCGCCGTCCCCGAGGACCGCGACGACCTTGTAGCTGTCACCGAGGAGGTCGCGGCCGGCGGCGACGCCGAGCGCCGCGGAAATCGACGTCGCGGCATGACCGGCGCCGAAGACGTCATACTCGCTCTCGCTGCGCTTCAGGAAACCGGATAGTCCGCTCTCCTGCCGCAACGTCTCCATTCGAGTATTTCGTCCGGTCAGGAGCTTGTGCGGGTATCCCTGATGCCCGACGTCCCAGACGAGATGATCCCGTGGGGTGTCGAAGACCGTGTGCAGAGCCACCGTGAGTTCAACGACGCCGAGGCCGGCCCCGATGTGTCCCCCGGTCCGGGAGCAGACATCGATCAGCCGGTCACGAATCTCCTGCGAGAGCGCGCGCAACTCGTCGCGCGACAGGGTCTTCAGGTCGGCGGGGGACTCGATCCGGTCGAGAAGGGACATGACGGGCAGCGGGGCGCGGGCAGCGGGCAGAAGCAGAGGGCAGGTGGAAATCTACTGCTCAGGACTGCCGCTCGACGACATGGCGGGCCAGGCGCTCCAGGTCCGGCGTCAGGCGACCAACCGCTTCCATCGCGCCACAGGCCTCGTTGACCAGGGCGCCGGCCCGCCGGCGTGCTTCCTCGATCCCCATGACCAGTGGATACGTGCTCTTCGACAGCGCCACGTCCTTGCCGGCGGTCTTCCCAAGCTGGTCGCTCGTCGCCGTCACGTCGAGTACGTCGTCCGCGATCTGGTACGCCAACCCGAGCGCGTCTCCAAAGCGTGTGAATGCGACCAGCAGGCGGTCATCCGCGCCAGCCGCCAACGCGCCAATGCGTGCTGAGGCGGAGATGAGCGTGCCCGTCTTGGCGCGGTGCACGCGTTCCAGGTCTTCGAGGCTCAGGCGCTGTCCCTCGGCGAGAAGGTCGAGCAGTTGCCCGCCGATCATGCCGCCGGCTCCGGACGCCGTCATCACTTCACGAACGATTCGACCCGCAAGGACCGACCCCGACCCCAGGTCGCGCGCGGCCTGGTGCGCACGACGCGCCGCCAGGGGCACCATCGTCACGCCGGCGGCCGTTGCGGTCACGACGTCGAACGCGCGATGCACCGTCGGACGGCCTCGCCGCAGATCGTCGTTGTCCATGCACGGCAGGTCGTCATGCACCAGCGAGTATGCGTGCACCACCTCCACAGCGGCAGCGAGCCCGCTTGCATCTCCCGTCCCGCCCGCGGCGCGATACGACGCCAGCACCAGCAGCCCACGGAATCGCTTCCCCTGTCCGAGCAGGCAGTAACGAATCGCCTGGGCGACTCGTGGCGCGACCCCGGTGAGGTCGTCGTTACAGCACGCGGCAAGGGCCGACTCGACCGACTCGCGATCGCCCGCCTCCAGCGCGACCGGCGACTCGTGACGTTCCAAGTTGTTCTGGCTATCGCCGCGGTGCATGTCCTTGCCTGGCTGCGTGTTGATGAGACACGTGGAACGTTACTCGTCAGGCACGCAGGTCCGTTGCCTCCAGGATCCCGTCCGTGCGCTCACGCAGCACCTGCACGGCCGCTTCCGCCTTCGACAACTCGGTGGACGCGTCACGAAGGCAGGCGATCCCCTCTTCAAAGAGCTTGAGTCCCTTCTCGAGACTCATGTCCTTCGATTCGAGTGCCCGAACGATCTCTTCCAGGCGTTGGACCTTCTTCTCGAAGCTCATTCGTTCACCTCCTCGCCCAGTCGCTCCGTGCGCTCGGCGCGCCCGTGAATGCGTCCATCGCGGAGCCGCGCCACGAATGCGTCGCCCGGGTCGAGCGAAGCAACCGATGTCACGGGCGCCCCTTCGCCATCGGTAAGGACGGCGTAGCCACGAGCAAGCGTCGCCAGCGGACTGAGAGCATGCAGCCGACCGGCAATGCCCTCGAGAGCCAGCCGGCGGCGTTCCACCGGATGCGAGGCGGCACGCGCCACGGAGACACCCGCCGCGGTCAGCCGCTCGCGTGCTGTTCCCACGCGGGCCAGCGCGGCGTCACGCAGGTCCGCCCCGAGCGTGCGAACGTGCCTGACGAGGTCTGTCAGTCGTGGCGCGGCTGCCTCGGCGGCCGCGGAGGGCGTTGCGGCGCGAAGGTCGGCGGCCAGGTCGCACAGCGTGACGTCAACCTCGTGCCCGATGGCGGCGATTACGGGAATCGGCATGCCCGCGGTGGCGCGAACCACGCGCTCGTCGTTGAACGCCCAGAGATCCTCGCGGCTGCCGCCTCCCCGGCCGAGGATGACAACGTCCGCCTTGCCCCAGCGCGCCACCCGGTGCAGCGCGGTGACAATCGAGCCTGCCGCACCATCGCCCTGCACTGTCGCGTGCGCCACAACGACCCTGGTGATCGGGCATCGGCGGTGGACGACAGACACCACGTCGTGCAGGGCGGCGCCGTCGGTGCTGGTCACCACCGCGATGCAGGTCGGCAGCATCGGAAGCAGGCGCTTTCGCTCAGGGGCGAAGAGGCCTTCGGCCTCGAGCTTCTGATGAATCTTCTCGAATGCCTTCCGCCACAATCCATCGCCCGACGCCTCGATCCGCAGGATCCGCAACTGCAGTTCGCCGCGCGCGGCGAAGACCGTGAGCTTGCCGAGCGCCGTGATCGTCATGCCCTCGTCAGGCGCGGCCAGCGCGCGACGCGCGTCGGTCGCCCACATCACGCAACGGATCTGCGCGCTGGCATCCTTCAGTGTGAAATACCAGTGGCCCTTGCGGTGCTCCTTGAGTCCGACGACTTCTCCGCGAATCCAGAGTGGTTCGACCGCACCCTCGATGATGTCACGCGTCGCC
>DATCIJ010000033.1:0-19410 GCA_036507855.1 Gemmatimonadaceae bacterium
TACCAACGTGCCTTCGCCCCCCTCACGTCCACGTGGACAAACGGACCGTGCGCGCTGGTCGCGGGATACACGCCCACGCCGCCGATGAGTTCGGGATGCTGTTGCTCGACCTGTTCCACGACCAGCGCCAGGTAGCGGGCATCGCTCGTATTCACGCGGCCGTCCCCGTTCAGGTCGTCCATCCCGCCGTCGCCATCGTTGTCGACGAACACGTCCGCCGCATCACCGTACTGGTGCCTGCTGTTCTGCGCCCGGCCGCCGGCGCCGACGCCGCGTTCGTTGTACTGGGGCGTCCGGAACCCGGACATGACGGACATGCGAGCCACGTTCACGCCGCGCTTGCCGAGCGCGCCGATTACCAGCTCGAGCTTGTCGATCAGGCCTTCGCGCAGCACCAGGTACTTCGGCCAGACGGACGCCTGATCCTTCGTCAGGAAATCGCGCAGCCGGAAATGCTCGGAGATCCTGGTGTTCTGGTTTTCCGGGGTGACCTGGATAAAGCCATCAGGATTGCCGTATTGCTGCGACACGGAGTGCTTTTCCGCGGGCCAGGAGCCCATCCGATACCCGCCCAGCATTCCCTTCTTTTTCGCGGCAAAGGGAACGAGGTTCACGAACGTGAACTCACCCGCCCTGGCGCTGTCGCGCGCGACGTAAACACCGGGATGCCGCACGGCGCTGTCGCCGAACAGCCGGGCCAGAATGCCCGTGCTGTCGCTCGGCTTCGACGCGACGAGCTTCAGCCACAGCTTCCCACTCCGGCCGGTGAGCGTGTCCCGATTCCATGGAGCAGGGCGGGGAACCGAATCACGTGCCGCGGGCCGCACAGCGTCAGCTGAGAGCGCGGACCTGGGTGCTGTGGCCACGGTCACCGCGAGGATCGCCGCGATGAAGGGCAGCCGCCGGAATTGCCGACTCAGGGAGATTCGCATCGGGCGCGCTTCTGCGGATGGAGAGACGGTATTGGCATCTCGCCGATCGCGCGGCGCACCTGCCGGAAGAAGGAGACGCGCATCCGACCAATCGGTTAAGGCGCGTCCCGATAACGGGGTGAAAACTGCCTGAAACGGGCTCGAGCTGGTATTGGGAAATCCCTGATAAACGCGCCCGCTGAGTTGTCAGGACTGGGTTCTGGAGCGATTTGCTGCGACTGGAGCCGGTGCCGGGTGCACCAGCACCAGTGTTCAGCGCCAGCCCCAGTTCCAGTAAATCGCCCTGGCACCCACCACTAACAACTCAGCTTCGCTCAGTAGATGTACACCGGCGTGCCGACCGGGACGATCTCGTACAGGTGAGCAATGTCCTCGTTCAGCAGTCGCACGCAGCCGTGGCTCACGGACTGCCCGATCGACGTCGGCACGTTGGTTCCGTGGATTGCGTAGCCATTTCCCAGAATGAGGCGGTGCGTGCCCAGCACTCCCTTGTAGCGTCGCTGATTGGTCCCGTAGGGCGGCACGATGAGTTGTCCCTCGACGACGATTTCGCGGCCATCCGAGGCATCGAGCGGCGTCACGTCGCCATCGGGAGACCGACGTACGACGTCGTTGCCGACGACCGTGATCTCGCTTCCGTTCCCGGCGTCGACTGACTGTCCGCGCATCAGTTTCGTCAGGCGCAGGCCGCGCTTCTTCGCCTGTTCGACGAAGTGCCAGTCGGGCGGGACCCATGAAGGATCCTCGTCCTTGTCGAGCACCTTCAATCGTCCGCGCGGCGTCTCGAACTTCCAGGTTGACCCGCCGGGACCTTTTTCCAGGACTCTCCCGCTCCCGGTGGCTACTCGCGTCTCGAAGACCACGCTGTCATCCACGCGATACCACAGCCGGTTGTCGGTAACGCTGATGATGATCGCGCCCGGAGGCGATGGTTCCTCGGACGCTTCGAGCAACGCCAGCATCGAATCGTCCGCCGCGCCGGCGTGGCGCCGCAGGCTCTCCAGCAATTCAAGGTTGTCGTTGTAGACGATGCGCGAGACGTCACGCTCGAACCTGGCGTCGATGGTGGCGGAGCCCATGAGCGCCGTCGCGCCCACGGCGACCAGGATCGCCACCGCGACGCCCAACGCGCGCCCCTGTCGTTCAAGCCTCTTCGTGCTCCTCACTCTTTCGGTCCTCACTTGTAGAAGTAGACCGCCATTCCCGGGCGGATATTCGCCGAGAGCGCCTTGAGGTCTGCCGCCGCGAGCTGAACTGATCCAGGCAGCACGTACGAGCTGTCCGCCAGCGGGCCTGAATACGGTACGGCATACACGACCGTTCCATCATCGAGGACGATCGCGTCCTCGCCTAACGCTCCACGGACTCTGAGATTGTCGGGAACAGGGTGTCCGCGCTCGGCGAAGACCGTGGAGGGCAATTCCCACGCGTCGCTCCCGGTCAACACCCGCTCGATGGTCCGCTGTCCCAGCGCGTTCACCAGGATCGCCGAGTCGCCGCGCGCTCCCGGAAGGCGTTCCGGACCGATCCGCACGCTCATGTCGCGGAGGACCACGCCGTCGCGCTCGAGCACCATGCGGCCGCTGTCGACGTTGACGGCCAGATGGAGTTGCCGGTCGCCGCGCGCCTGACGACGGATCAGCTCGAATTCAACGCGGAGGCGATGTCGTTCAGCAGCCACCACCACATCGGCGCGCTCACGCTGCGCGGTCGTCATGCCGGCACGAAGGCGGGCCGTCTCCTCCTTGTATCGGAAATAGCGGGTTACGAGGATGAGATTGCCGGCCAGCGCCAGGAAGATGGCGACCAGAACAGCGTTCTTTCCTCGGGAATTGCGCCGCACTTCACTACGGACGTGCCCGTTCGTCATGCAACCCTCACAGGTGTGCCTGGCAGGTTCACCACCTCCCTATCCAAGAAATACACCGTTGTCGTGAAAGATCCGTCGGGTGACACCGGGCAGGACACTACTGGCGTAGCGGGCGCTGGGGTTGTACAAACAGCGAGGCATCAGGCATCAGGCATCAGGCATCAGGCCCGCCCCAGACCCCAGGCCCCATCAGGAGTCACGAGAATGACCACGCTGAGAGCCATGAAGTACCTCGTTGCGGCGGTTGTCGGCTTTTCGAGCGTAGCAACCGCACAGACACGGCCGTTTGGAACGTTGCGCGAACAGGCGACGCTGCAACAGTCGTGGCTCGAGAAGCGACTCAAGACCATTCTCCCCGGACTGATGCGAAAGCACGGGATCGACATGTGGGTCATCCCGATGCGCGAGTACAACGAGGACCCGACGTTCAACTCGCTGGTGTCGCCGACTACGTTTGCGGCGCGGCGCCGGACGATCTACGTCTTCTTCGACAAATGCGCGGCCAGCCAGCGCACCGACCCCGGTGACGGATCGTGCGTGGAGCGCATCGCCCTCGGCGGCACGTCGCAGGGCGGGCTGTATGAAGCCGTGCGCTCCACTCGCGCCGTGGACGCCGCGGTAGGGGGCCGCCAGGCCGAGTTATGGGGTGACGCCCAGTGGCAGGTGCTGAAGGACGTGATCGCGCAACGAAACCCGAAGGTCATCGGGATCAACACGTCGCGGATCTTTGCCTTCTCGGACGGGCTCTCGTCAGGCGAGATCGAAGGAATGGCCTTGTCCCTTGGAACGGAGTGGACCTCGCGGTTCACGCGGGCCGAGGCGTTGCCGGTGGAGTTCATCGCCGCGCGCTTGCCGGAGGAAGAGGCCTTCTACGGAAAGCTGCAGGCGCTGGTCTGGCAGCTGATCGGCCGGATGTACTCGGGGGAAGTGATCAAGCCTGGCGTGACACGCACCAGTGACCTGGTCTGGTGGTGGCGCCAGCAGGTGAACGACCTCGGGCTTGGGACCTGGTTCCAGCCGTCGATCGACGTGCAGCGGCGTGGCGTGACTGGCGAGCAGTTGGGCGAGGATCCGATCATACAGAAGGGCGATGTGCTCCACTGCGATGTGGGGATCACCGCGCTCCGGCTCAATACGGACACCCAGCACATGGCGTACGTACTGCGCGATGGGGAGGCGGACGCGCCGGCGGGATTGAAGACCGCACTGCGCAACGCGAATCGCTTCCAGGATATCCTGTTCGAGGAAGTTCGGCCGGGGCGCACCGGGAACGAGATTCTGGCGTCGACGCTGGCGAAGCTGAAGGCCGAGCGGCTCGACGGCACGATGTACTCACATCCGATCGGGATGAACGGCCATGGCGCCGGTCCACTGATCGGCCTCTGGGATTACCAGGAAGGAGTGCCTGGTCGCGGCGACGCGAAGGTGATTCCCAGCATGTGGTTTTCGGCCGAGCTGCAGGTGACGACTCCGGTGCCGGAGTGGAACGGGCAGCCGGTGCGCGTGTCGCAGGAAGAGGATTTCATCGTCGGCGCCGACGGGAAGCCGAGGTGGGCGATCCGGCGGCAGTCGGAGTATCACATCGTGAAATAGTTGAAAGTTGAGAGCGCGGTCTTCCTCGCAACTCTCAACTCGCACCTCGCAACTCACTTCACTCGGGCGGTCGCGGTGTATGCGTTCGGCGCCAGTCCTTCGTGAAGAGCAGCAGGACGCTCGCGTCCTCGCCAGCTCTTGCGGTGCCGTAGAGAACGCCGGCGTCCTCGGGACGGAGCCAGATGGCGAAGTCGAGGTTCTCCGGTGACGCCAGGTCCATCGCGCTGAGCGGATCGGCGCGCATGTTGTTCACGAACACGCGCGCGCAGACCCGGCGGCTGATCGAGCGAAGGTTCGCGATGCAACGCCGCTCCTGCTGCATCGCATCGCGCCAGCTGGCTATGGTAAGGCCCGCGACGCCCACCGATCCCAGGATGTCGACATAGTCACGCGCGCCCATCGCATGCGCCGCGACTTCGGCCGGGACGATCACCCGTCCCGCGATGGCCTTCGCGTTGATTCCGGGCGGCAAGAGAGGCGTGATCGAGTCTCGTTGTGCTTTGATCACGACGGGTGACAACATCGGGATCGCTCGCGCAAGCAGGAAAGTAAGCTCGACGGAATCAGTGTTGGTGAGCGCCAGCCAGTTACTCACAACGGACTGCCGTCCGATCAGCTGAACGCGAACGGCGTAGTGCCCCGCCGTTGGCGCGGCGAGCCACGCGCGCCCGTCGCGATCGCTCCTCTTCATCGAGATCAGATCGGCGGCCGAGTCGAGGAGCGAGATGAGAACGTCGCGCAGCGGCCGCCGCTGCGCGGAATCGAGGACGACGACTCGAACAGCCTGCGCTGCCGCAGTCGCTGCGGGAGCGGTCGTGGTGCCCAGCGCGAGGAGGAACGGCGTCACCAGCGCGTGGATCCGGCGCCTGGGGAGTGGCGACATGCTCGATCATAGGTCGGACCAACGGGGGAGGCAACGAGGCGGGTCTCCTGCAGGAGCACTGCTGACCCGACTGAAGGCCCTCGTTCAGCCGCCGCACGCTGACGTTCAAAGGCGCCTTCGGGCACTCGCTGAGCAACAGGGGCGCACGGTTTCGGACCTCGTCCGCGAGGCGGTCGCGCGCGCATTCGGTTCCGGCGATATCGACCAGCGTATCACCACACTCGAAGGCATCGCTTCCTTATGGCGCGATCGACGCGACCTCGGCGAAACCGCCTCGTACGTGAGGCGCCCGAGGCGGGATACAAGGCGGCTCCGGAACAGGGGCTGACCGGCGTCCTGTACGACTCGGACGTCACCATTGAGATCCTGCGGCGCCGGTCGCGAGTGGTGGAAGCGGCGACCGTTCTTGAAGGTGGCGGCGTGCCGACCTACTGCACCGGGAGAGTCGGCCGGCGTGCGGGGGCCTACCTCGCCCGCTACGCGAAGTCGCACGGGGTGGAGATCGCCGACGCGCTCGTCGCGGCAGCGGCAGTGACTTCAGGTTTGCGGTTATGGACGCTTGACCGAAAGCACTATCCGATGTCGGATGTCAGCTTCTACGAGGTGTGACGAGAACCGGTCATTCGGCTCTGCGGTTTGCGTAAAGGCCAACGACCTCCGGCCTGATCACGCGCCAACCGCGTGCGAGTGCCGTGCCCTATCCGGATTCGTCGGGAGGGCGAGGCGGTTCCACAGCGTGGGTCGGCGGACATCTCAGACGCACGATAGATTCGCGCACCGCCTCGACCCAACGCACTTTTGCCGGCCATGAGAGGTCGGCTTGCGCGCGCTGCCACTCAGCCTGCTTTCGAAGGATCTCGCGATGATCATTCATCGAGGAAACGGTCCTCGAATCGCGCCCATGCTTGCGCCAGCCCGAATCGGCCGGCCAGGGTGGCGATCTGGTCACGGGTGAGGTGCGTCGATTCCAGCAGAGCCAGGATCCGAGCGAAGCCCTTTGCGCGGCCCGTGCTCAGCGCGATGACCGCGAGGTAGTTGGCTCGCACGACACGAAGGTTGACTCCTTCGAAATCCGTGGTGTCGGCGCGCTCCATCGCCTCTGCCGTGAGTGAATTGAAGGTCGGGACGAACTGAACCGGCCAAGCCCCAACCCGGATCGTTTCGCCCTCGACTTCGAGACCGCGGTCGTGACAGAAGCGGTAGATCGGCGCCAGGACGTCGAGTCGGTCCGGCGACTGAAGCCCGACGAGAACGTCAGCGTCGATGGTTGCCACAGGCGCCGTGTACAGCATCTGCGCGATCGCCCCGAACAGGGCGTAGTTGGTGATAACGCCCGCATCGAGCATGTCATTGTGGAGTTGAGCGACCGGTCGCACGAGGCACAATCTGGCGCGCGCCGGACGGTGGCGGCAGCGGGCAACAGAACGCGGTGGGTGAGCTATCCCCCTGTTTCCGGTTGACGAACTGATCGTCGTTTGGCATGATAAATGACGACCATGACGTCATCCACGCCGCCGCATATCCCCAGAGCGCTCGACCTGCGGGCCCTCATGAAGCAGAAGTCCCATTTTCTTCTTGGGCCGCGCCAAACGGGGAAGACGACCCTGATACGCGACTCGCTGCCCGGCGTACGCGTCTACGACCTCCTCGACAGCAGTGTGTTCCTGACGCTGAGTCGCGATCCGGGTCGCATCGCTGAGGAGTTGGACCCGCGCACGCGGGTTGTGGCGATCGATGAAATCCAGCGTCTCCCCGAGCTGCTCAACGAAGTACACCGGCTCATCGAGCACCGAGGCGTGCGATTCCTGCTCACCGGTTCAAGCGCGCGCAAGCTGCGAACGGGCGGGGTCAACCTGCTCGGGGGCCGCGCTCGGACGAAGTTGTTGCATCCGTTGACGTATGGGGAGCTCGGTTCGCATTTCGACTTGTCTCGTGCTGTCGAGCGGGGAACCATCCCGTCTATCTACTTCTCGGACGATCCCGCCGCGGACCTCAACGCGTACGCCGGGACGTACCTGCAACAGGAGATCATCGCCGAGGGCGCAACCAGGAACGCATCTGCGTTCAGCAGGTTCCTTCGCGTTGCGGCGCACTGCAACGCGACCATCGTGAACTTCACCAACGTCGGCAACGACGCTCAGGTGCCGCGCACGACCGTTTACGAGTACTTCGAAATCCTCAAGGACACCCTTGTCCTGCTGGAGTTATCCGCGTGGCGCAGGGCGAGGCGGCGCAAGCCTATCGTGTCGTCGAAGTACTATTTCTTCGATGTTGGAGTCGCGTCGATCCTGCAGGGCCGCACGGTGCGCGCCGGTACGCCGGAATTCGGCCCCGCGTTCGAGACGTACCTGATGCACGAGCTGACGGCATACTCGGACTATCAATCCGGCGAACCGCTCCGCTTCTGGCGCACAACCTCGGGATTCGAAGTCGATTTCATCCTGGGCGATCACACCGCGATTGAGGCCAAGGCAACGGCAACGGTTTCACCGAACGATCTGAAGGGACTCGTCGCGCTGGCCGAGGAACGGAAGCTGAAGCGATATGTCTGCGTGTCGCTCGAGCCGCGGCGCCGAACAGTGGGGAATATTGTCGTGCTGCCCTGGCGGGCGTTTCTCGACGGTCTCTGGGGCGGCGAATACACCGACTGACCAAATCGGCCGACTACCTGCCTAACTCCGCCGGCTCCGGCCGCCTGCATGCTGGCCCGTGGACGCCCATCCGTTGCTGGTGTCCACAGCCTGCGAGCAGTATCGTGACGACGCCATGGATGACGCCCTGAGCCACCTGCGCGCCGAGCTGGCCGGTCGCTACGAGGTCGAGCAGGAACGACGCGCTGGCCAGGCAGCCCAAGCGCCTCGCGCTGCTCGCGTACCTGGCGCTCACCACGGTCGATGGCTTCCGGCGCCGCGACTACGTCATCAGCCTGTTCTGGCCGGAGCTGGACCAGGCGCAGCGCGCACGTACCTCCGCAGGGCCCTCTACGGCCTACGTGCGGCGCTGAGTGAGGACCTCATCATCAACCGCGGCGAGGACGAGATTCGACTCGACCACAGCGTCGTGTGGTGCGATGCGGTGGCGCTCCAGAAGCGTGTGCGCGACGGACAATGGCCGGACGCACAACTGCCGCGACCTCTGGACTGAGCCAAGTCCCCATCATGAGCCGGACTACCCGAAGTTTGCGGAGCATTTGAGACATCGTCATCTCCATTCACGAATGGGGGATCCTCAATCGAGCCGCGCGGAAAGGCGAATCGCACGAGACCCCACCGGCGGCGCTGAAACCAACGCAGGTATTACCCGCGCCGCCGGCTGCCGTACCGGAGTCGTTAGGCCCGGTGACGCGGGGCACTCCGGTGCGGAGACCTCGTGCCGCGGTCGCCGCGGCAGCGATTGTGGTGCTCCTCGGCGCGATTGCGGCGGCGATATTCTGGCCAGACGCGCCCTGGAGTCCACGCGCCGGGGCACACTCGGTGTCCGTCATCCCTCTGAGAGCCATTGGAGGGAATCAGCTTCAGCAGGCGGCGGATGCCGTAACTGAGGAGATGACGACGGGACTGGCCGTGACGCCTGGCATCACGCTGCGTAGCGCGACAAGGGCACAAGCCATGCTGCGCGACGGCGCCGATGTGGATCAGATCGCACGCCGGCTCGGCGTCGCCTTCATAGCCGATGGGAGCGTTCAAGGGGGCGGATCACGCCTGCGACTCACGGTTCGACTCCTCCGCGCGGACGACGCGGTGGCGGTCTGGGCGAATACGTTCGACTTCATGCCGGAAGATCTTCCGGCCGTGGCGCGTTCGGTGGCCGATTCCGTCGCGGCCGTTGTGATGCGTGCAGGAAGTTGAGACCCTGCAACCCGCTGCCCGCGACCCGTTAAGTTCCCCTCTATGCCAAAGAAGAAGCTGATCGTGGTTGGCGACCGGGTGCTCGTGAAGCCTGAGGAGGGCGAGGAGCGCTCCAAGGTGGGGCTGTACCTGCCACCCACGGCCGTAGACAATCAGGCCGTGCAGGGTGGCAAGATCGTCGCGACCGGACCGGGCCTTCCCATGCCCGACCCGTCGGAGATAAGTGATGAGCCGTGGCGCACCGGGCCCCGCGAGCATCGGTTCGTGCCGATGCAGGCCAAGGTCGGCGACTACGCGCTGTTCTTCCGCAAGGCCGCGGTCGAAATCACGTTCGAAGGCGAGACGTACCTGGTGATCCCGCAGGGCGCGATCCTCGCGCTGTTGCGGGGCGATGAAGAAGAGGGCAGTGACGAGTACTGAACGGCGGCAACCGGATCTCACGCATGAGGCGTCGCCGATACCGCGCACGATGTAGGGCGAGCGGTCCTCGTGCTCTCGGCGATCGGTTTGGTTGTCAGATGCCGTACTTTTCCAGCCGGTACCGAAGCGTGTCCCGCGAGAGGCACAACAACCTCGCCGCGTTGGTCTTGTTACCGTCGGCGCGCTCCATTGCCTGACACATCAGGTCGCGCTCGAGCGCCTCGAGGTCGATACCGGAGGGCGGCAGCACAAACCCCTTTGCCTTTATTGCGCTCGCGGCGCGCAGCTCCGCCGGCAGATGTTCCACGCCGATGCAAGCCGACTCCTCGAGTAGCAGGATGCGTTCCAGCACGTTGCGGAGCTCGCGCGCATTGCCGGGCCAGGAGTAGCCCTCGAGAGCCAGCAGTGCCTCCGGGTGAATCTCGCGCGGCGCCATGCGCAACTCGCGGCAGAGCGAGTCGACCAGGTGAACAGCCAGTGGTCCGATATCCTCGGGCCGGTCGCGCAGGGGTGGCAGCTGAATCGGGACGACATTCAGGCGATAGAACAGATCCTCGCGGAAATCGCCGCGGGCGACGGCTTCCTCGAGGTTGCGGTTCGTGGCCGCGATGACGTGAACATCGACCTCGATGCTCCGCACGCCGCCCACTCGCCGGAATTCGTGCGTCTCCAGGAAGTGCAGGACCTTCGACTGCATGAGCTTGGGCATGTCGCCGATTTCGTCGAGAAAGACGGTGCCCCGGTGCGCGATCTCCACGAGCCCCCGCTTGAGCTCCCGCGCGTCCGTGTACGCGCCCCGCTCGTGGCCGAACAGCTCGCTCTCGACCAGTTGTTCTGGCAGCGACGTGCAGTTGACGCTCACGAAGGGGTGCGCCTGACGGGGCCCGCGCGCGTGAATGGCGCGCGCCACCACGTCCTTCCCCGTGCCGCTCTCCCCCCGCAGGAGAATGTTCACCGGGCTGCCGCGCGCCCCCACGCGCGTGATCAACTCCGCGATACGGCGCAGCGCCGGCGACCGTCCGACAAGGGAGATATCCGCGAACTGCCAGCGGTATCCCTCACGGTAACGGTCGACCTCCGAGCGCAGGCGGCGCGCCGCGAGCGCCTGCTCGATGAGCAGGAGCAGCTCCGGCAAGGCGATCGGTTTCTCCAGAAAGTGGTGCGCCCCCGCGCGCACCGCCGCCACGGCCGTTTCCACTTCTCCGTACGCCGTCATCATGATGACGGGCAGCAGCGGATCGATGGCCTTGACGCGGGGGAGCAGGTCGAGACCGGATACATCGGGTAGCCGCAGGTCGAGCAGCACGAGGTCTGCCGGTTCGGTTCGCAACGCGGCTTCCAGAGCGGCGCCATCGGCGACATCTTCGACGCGGTAGTCGGCGTCGCTGAGGTGCTCCACCAGCCACATACGGATCAGCATCTCGTCGTCGCAGACAACGATTCGGGCCCTTGCCATTCGGCTCATGCCTCCTCAGGCGGGAGTGAGGCACGCTCCTCGCCGGCACGCATCGGAAGTCGCACGGTGACTGCCGTCCCCTCGCCGACACGGCTCTCGAGCGTCACGCGCCCGCCGTGCCGCTGGATGATCTCACGCGTTATGGGGAGCCCGAGCCCGGTGCCCGTGTGCCGCGTCGTGAAGAAAGGCTTGAACACCTGATCGAGATGTTCGGGCGGGATCCCCCGGCCCGTATCGGCGATCGTTACCTCGAACTCATCGCCGGCTACCCGCGTGCTCACGCGCAGGTTGCCACCGTGGGAACTCGCTTCGAGCGCGTTCATGAGCAGATTGACGAATGCCTGGTACAGCATCTCCTCGTCGGCGAGAAAGTGCCCTGCCGAGAGATCGAAGCGCAGATCGATGCCCACGCCGCCCTGCTCGGCCGTGGGCCGAACAAGCCGGATGGCGCGTTCCACGACGGAGTTGCCGTTCACCGGCGCCAGCGCTGGCGTGGCAGGTCGCGCGAAAGCGAGCAGCTCCCCCAGCGCCCGTTGGATGGTCGCCAGCTGACGCGCCATTTCGTCCATGATCGGTGTCAGCTTCGGGTCCTCACCCACGCGGCGCCTAACGAGGTCGAGGCCGTTGGCTACTCCCACGACCGGATTCTTGATTTCATGCGCGATCCCGCTGGCCAACTCGCCCACGGTCGCCAACTGCGAGGCGCGCTCGATCTCCCGCTGGTGCAGTTCCCGTACTCGCGCCGTCGTCCCGGCCAGCGCGGCCGTCATCTCGTTGAAGGCGCGCCCGAGCTCTCCGAGTTCGTCTGCTTCCCGCGCCGCAACCCGCACCTCGAGGTCCCCCCGCCCCACTCGCCGCGTGGCGTCCACCAGCCGATGCAGCGGCGCCACCATGCCACTCGCGACCGTCCACGCGGCGCCCACCAGCACCACGATGAATACCAGCTCCAGGCTGAGGGACAGCCGTCGCAGCTGCCGGAGCTCGCCAAACGCCTCGTCCGCCGGCGCCTCGGCGATGAAGCGCCATGGATACCCGGGGATGGCCGCCGACGAACCGATCACATCACGTCCCTGCCGATCGCGGTAGCGCGCGTGCGAACCCGGAGGAAGCCTGAGCAGCGGCGTGGAAAGCGGGATGGAGTAATCCAGCTCGCCATGCGGATGCGAAACGAACAGCGGCCGCCCCCGTTCGTCGACGATGAAGCTCTCGACATGTCCGGCGAGATGTTCCGGAATATGAAGGAAGTCGCGTGAGCCGAGCGTACTCACCGAAGCGCCGAGAAGGGCAACCGACGACGAGTGGCTCCCGCTGACAGGGACGGTCAGCCGGAACTGTGGCTGCGCCGTGACTCCGTGATTCCCGATTTCCGCTGTAAGCCCCAAGGCCGGCAGCGGTTCGGGCACGCCGTCGCGGCGCCCCGCCCAGGCCACGACGCCACTTCCCGGTACGGCGAGATACAGCGCGTCGAACGCCCCTAGCTCGTCGATCTTGTCCCGCAGGTACCGCTCCAGTGTGGGGCGGTCGGCCACCGTCCCCATTTCGCCCGCGTCGCGACCGGCAAATCGCATCGCGCCCGCAGCGAGAAAGTCATTCCCCGCGGTGATCGCCTGCAGCAGCCGCAGGTGGTGGTCGATCCGGTCGCGGACGTGCTCCGCCTGCACTTCGGCGATGGCCGCGAGGTAACGCTCCACCTGGTTCCCGATGATCGTCTCGCTGCTCCGGTAGCCGACAGCGTTGGTGACCAACAGCGGCACGAGCGAGAAAACGAGGAACCACGCGAGCAGCCGGAGGCTCAATCGGCCTCGCAGCCGCCGAACTGCGTCCGACATGCGTGCCGTCAACTGATGTCGTGCGGCCATCGCTGCTCCCGGCCCCAGCACAGCTTACCAGGGTCTTCAGAACCCCCAGAGCAAGATCAACGCCCACCGGAAGACCGCCTCTAACCGACGGGTTGACAGGGCGCTGAACAATCTTGTGCCTAAAGGCGGTGGGCGATCTGACCCACTATAGGAAGGGCTATCTCCCGCACCATGGGGGATTTCCCCCAAGACAAGGTGCCGATTCCCTGACGTGCCGACACTAAGTCCAACCGTCGCAAGGCATTTGACCCGAACGGCCAACCACGGAACGCCAGTTGCCTTGGTCATCAGCGCCGAGCCACGACCGCGCGCCAAGACCGCGCTCGGCTTGTTTGCCTGGGAATCCCCTGGGGCAAGCTGTGCACGCCCACCGTGAGCCTGGGTCCATCCTACTCGCTTGGCCAAGCCGAAGCACGAAACGGAAGTCCCGGAGGGGAAGGTGACGACGAGGACACGACGCTACCTCATGGTCCTGCTGGCGGTCGTCGCCGTCCTGCTGCTCGTGTCCATGAGGCTACGGGGAATGCCGGTGCAGCAGCCCGTTGCCTTCGATCACTTGAAGCACACGAAAGACCTCGAGCTCAGTTGCGAACTCTGTCACAACCATGTGATCACGGGGACGTATGCCGGCTTGCCAGGCGCTCAGACGTGCGGGCTCTGCCATCAGGCGCAGAGGGCAGCATCAGCGGAATCCGCGGGTGTGAAGGTTCCGTTCGTGCCGCCGGATTCGCTCCAATTCAACAAGCTCTTTCGTCTGCCGGCCCACGTGTACTTCTCTCACCGCCGGCACGTCGGCATTGGCAAGCTTGAGTGCGACGCCTGCCATGGGGCCATCGCTGGGTCCCAGCAACCACCACGTCGCGCGTTGGTTCGGATCACGATGGAATTCTGTCTCGACTGTCACCGGGCCAAAGGTCAGTCGCTCGATTGTGTCGCATGCCATCGCTAGCCCGAACGAGGCCCGGATGATGCGGACGCGCCGGGAGTTCCTGTGGACCGCGGGAAGCGCGGCCGCGGCGGTGTGGTGGCTGCGGGATGGACTGGAATTCGAATGGACCTCTGACCAGGTCGCTGACCAGGGCTGGGCGCCGGGCATCGAGGAGCGGCTCAGCTCCGCCTGCCTCCTCTGTCCGGCGCATTGCGGCATTCGCGGGCGCGTTGTGGACGGGCGCCTCGTACGTATCACGGGGAATCCGCTGCACCCCATGAGTCGCGGAGGTGTGTGCCCCCGCGGCATCGCGGGAGTGCAACTCCTCTACCATCCGGAACGGATCCGTACTCCGCTGCTGCGAGTGGGCCAGCGAGGCGCGAACGAGTGGCGTCCGCTGTCCCGCGAGGAGGCCATCAATCTCATTGCCGAGCGGCTTCAGTCCCTCCGCGCGGCTGGGCGGCCGCAAGCACTGGCTCTGGTTGCCGGGGACTGCACCGGTTCGATGGAAGATGTGTGGCGGCAGTTCCTTCAAACGTACGGATCGCCGAACTACGTGTGTGACGCGCATAGTGACGGCTCCGAGGCGGTCATGGGCCTGATGCACGGAATCCCGCGGCGACCAGGCTACGACCTGGACCGCACCCGTCTGGTGGTGTCGTTCGGTGCGCCCCTCTTCGAAGCGTGGTGGTCGCCGCTGCAGGCGTTTATCGCGTTCGGTGGCTCGGGCGGGGCAGAGCGCACACGACCGCGGTTCGTGCAGGTGGACACGCGGTTCTCGCGCACCGCCGCAAGGGCCCATGAATGGATCGCAGTTCGGCCGGGAACCCACGGAGTCCTCGCGCTCGGCATTGCTTATGTGCTCATCAAAGAGGAGCTGTACGACCACGGCTTCGTGAGCCGGCATGTTTCCGGCTTCGAGGACGGCGTCGACGCGGCCGGTCGCGTGCGCGAAGGTTTCCGGTCCATGGTCTTGCGGCACTACCGCACCGAAGAAGTTTCGACCATCACCGGAGTTCCGGTGGAGCGCGTGGTATCGCTCGCCAAGAGCCTCGTCGAGGCGGAACGCGCGATCGTGGTCTGCGGTGCGGATGTCATGCACGCGCCGGACGGGCTGCTCAGCGGCCTCGCTGTCCACAGCCTGAACGTGTTGACCGGTAACATCAATCGGCCCGGAGGCACGGTGTTCGGCGACGCTCCGCCGCTCGCGCCACTGGCTCCACGGATCCTGGATGCGCCGGCACGGGCGGGACTCGCCGTGAAACCGATCGTCTCGCCAGCGCCATTCTCCGCGGGCGATACCGCGCGTCGGTTCGCCGAGGTCGTTGCTCAGGCAACGACTTCACCCGTGGATGCACTGCTTTTCTATCACGCCAATCCCCTCGCTTCCTCGGCACACGCCGAGGCCTGGGCGTCGGCGCTCTCGCGCATCGGTTTCGTGGTCAGCTTCTCGCCATTCCTCGATGAGACCGCTCGTCAGGCGGACCTGATCCTCCCCGACCTGCTCCCGTATGAACGCTGGCAGGATGCCCCCACGCCGGCTTCGTACCCCTACCCTGTCTGGGCGCTCGCGCGGCCTCTGGTCGAGCCGAGATCGGCCGGCCAGGCGACCGGGGATGCCGTGCTCGAAATCGCGCAGCGCGTGGGCGGGAGTGTTGCCGGCAGTCTTCCGTACGCGGATTTCGTGACGCTCTTGAAGACTCGTGCCCGCGGACTCCACGAGGCCCGCCGTGGGATGATGCTCGGAACTGAATTCGAGCGCATCCATTATCGGCAGATGGAGGAACGGGGGTGGTGGCTTCCCGAGAACGTGGAATTCGACACGTTCTGGGAGGAGCTGGTCGCGCGAGGTGGGTGGACAGATCTGTTCTTCGACGAAACCGATCCCGCGAGGTTGACGCAGACCCCCAGTGACCGCATCGAGCTCTTGCCGGCCGCGCTGCAGGGCGCGCGCCCCTACGTGCCCTCACCGGAGCGCGCATCAGCGGAGACCCAGGACTTCCGCCTGCGGCTGATACCGTATCGCATCTCGACGCTATCGTCGGAGGCCGGTGCGATGGAGCGGTGGCTTGCGGAAGCGCCGACGGTTTTCGCCGACCGGCACTGGGTGCCGTGGGTCGACGTCCATCCCGTCACCGCGGCGGAGCACGGGCTCGCCCACAACATGTCGGTCTGGGTGACGTCGCCGCGCGGCCGGTATCGCGCGCGGGTCAAGCTCTTCCAAGGCACCGCCCCAGGCACCGTGTGCGCGCCGTACGGGATCCGTCATCCCGGGGGCGAGCTCGCCAACCCGCTTCAATTGCTGGACGGCTCGACCGATCCGCTGACGGGCATGGCGTGCTGGTTCACCACTTTCGTCAGGCTCGAGCCGGCGCCGGAGAGCGTGGCATGACGCGCTGGGGGATGGTGATCGATCTCGACCGCTGCACCGGTTGCGGCGCCTGCGAGGTCGCCTGCAAGAGCGAGAACAACGTCGCGACTGTCTCGCCGGAGCAGGCCGACCTGGGGCGCGCCTTTGCGTGGATGAAAGTGATCACGCAGGTCGAGGGAGATTTCCCCAATACGACCATGCGCTTCGTGCCACGCCCCTGCATGCACTGCGACAATCCCCCTTGCGTGAGCGTCTGCCCGGTGGCCGCGACGTACATCAATGCCGAGGGGATTGTCGGTCAGATCTATCCCCGCTGCATCGGCTGCCGCTACTGCGCCAACGCCTGTCCCTACACGGTGAAGTACTTCAACTGGTACGCACCTCAGTGGCCCGAATCCGAGCGCGAGTATCTGAACCCGGACGTGTCGGTGCGCCCCAAGGGCGTGATCGAGAAGTGCACCTTCTGCCATCATCGGCTGCAGAAGGCGCGAGAAGAAGCGCGCGCCAATGGCCGCGAGCTGAGTGAAGCGGACTACCAACCCGCCTGCGCGGAAATCTGCCCCACCGGGGCCATCGTGTTCGGCGATCTGGAAAACCCGCTGCACCGCGTCCACGCGCAGAAGCACGATCCGCGTGCGATGCGCATCATGGAAGAGCTGGGAACGGAGCCGAAGGTGTACTACCTCGCACCCAGGGCCTGACATGCGCAGCGACGTCGCCGCAAAGCTGGCCCGCCTGTCCCGCGACGAGCAGACGCTGCTGCGGCCGCTCGTTGTCACTACGCCGAAGTTCTACCTGGCGGCTGGGGTGCTGGGAGCGATCGTCGCCTGGGGGATCTTCGCCTACTACATGCAGGTCCGATACGGCCTCGGTCGCACCGGTCTGAATCGTCCCGAGTATTGGGGCATATACATCATCGAGTTCGTCTTCTTTATCGGCATCAGTCACGCAGGCACACTGATTTCTGCGATCCTGCGGGTGAGCAAGGCTGAGTGGCGCCGGGCCATCACCCGGTCGGCCGAGTTCATCACGGTGCTCGTGCTCGGCTTCGGTGCCATCCAGCCGATCATCGATCTCGGTCGCCCCGACCGCCTCTTTAACGTCTTCTTCCACCCGCAGCTGCGTTCGCCGCTGCTGTGGGACGTGATGAGCATCGCGCTCTACTTCACCGCGAGCACGATCTACCTCTACATCCCAATGATCCCCGACCTCGCGATCATCCGGGATTCCGGCATCAAGGCACCACGGTTCTACGGCTTCCTGGCCGCCGGCTACCGCGATACGCCGGCGCAGCGGGCGCGCCTCGAGCGCATCATCGGAGTTCTGGCCATCGTCGTCATCCCGATCGCTGTCTCGGTGCACACGATCATCGGGTGGATCTTCGCCATGACGCTTCGGCCGATGTGGCACAGCACCATCTTCGGTCCGTATTTCGTCATGGGTGCGATCTACTCCGGCATCGCCGCGATTCTGATCGCCATGGTCATCCTGCGCCGCGTCTACAAGCTGGAGGAATACTTCAAGCCGATCCATTTCGACTACATGGGGCGGCTCCTCCTCCTCTTCAGCCTGCTCTGGTTCTACTTCACGTTCGCCGAGTACCTCACCGCGTTTTACGGTGGGGAACCGGCTGAGATGCGGACCTTCTGGGCGAAGCTTGCCGGCCCGTTCGCGGTGCCCTTCTGGGCGATGGTCGCGGGCTGCGTCGTCATCCCGCTCGCTCTGATGTGCCGGAAGGCGACGCGGACCCCGCGCGGCACTCTCATCGCCGGCATCGCCGTGGTGATCGGCATGTGGCTCGAGCGCTTCAATATCGTGGTTCCTACGTCGGTGAACCCGCGCTGGGAGCTCGAATCCCTCGGCCGGTACATGCCGTCGTGGGTCGAGCTTTCGATCATGGCGGCCACGTTCGCGGGCTTCGTCCTGCTGTACATGGTCGCCACGAAGTTCTTCCCGATCATCTCGATCTGGGAAATCAAGGAAGGACGGGAACAGTCAGTACGCGAGGTGGCGGATCGCGTCGCGGGATACCTGCCTTCGCCCCTCCCGGAGGCGGGGGACTGATGGGCGCGCCCCGCTTCCGTGAAGCACGGCGAGTCGCCGTACTCGGCGTTGCCGCGTGTGCCGCGCTGGCGGCTGCTCACGCTCAGGGTACGGGATTGTTCCCTGGCGATCCCACAGCGGGCAGGCGCCTCTTTCAGGAGCGAGGGTGCATCGCCTGTCATTCGATCTGGGGCAACGGTGGCACCCTGGGGCCCGACTTCGCCATCATCGGTGCCGGGCGCAGCATGCATCAGCTCGCAGGCCTCTTCTGGAACCACACGCCGCGAATGATCGAAACCGTGCGACTCCGCGGCGTCGATTGGCCCACCTTTACGGAGAGCGAGCTCGCCAACGTCATCAGCTACGTCTACTACGTGAAGCTGTTCGACGAACCGGGCGATCCTGACCTCGGCGAGCGCTGGCTTCGGGAGAAGCGGTGTACGGAATGCCACGTGGTGGGCGGAACAGGCGGGCGTGTTGGCCCGAGCCTGGACCGCTATGCGCGCTATATCGCTCCGATCATGCTGGCCGAAGGAATGTGGAACCACGGCCCTGCGATGCAGACGACGCAGACCAGTCGCGGGGTGCCCGTCCCGACCTTTGTTGGACGCGAGATGGCTGACATTCAGGCGTACATCCGCCGTGCGTCGTCACTCCGTGACCGCCGGGTCGTATACCTCCAGCCACCCGATCCCTCGCAAGGGAAGCGACTCTTCGAAACCAAGAGATGCATCAGGTGTCACGGACCGGACGGCAGGGGCACCTCCTTCGGGCCCAACCTGCACGCCGCCACCGTGCGACTGCGTGTCTCGGAAATCGCTGGCGTGCTATGGAACCATTCCTTCCAGATGTCTGCGGCCATGCAGGCACGGGGCTTCGCCTTCCCGCGGTTTCAGGGGACCGAGATGGCGGACATCATCGCGTTTCTCTATTTCCTCCGGTTCAATGACACGGGTGGCAACGTGCGAGCGGGCGAGGCCGTGTTCACGCAGAAGGGATGCGCCGGATGTCATACTGACAACAACCGTGCCGCGATTGGACCGGATTTGTCGCGCTCCGAGGCCACGCGCACCCGGCTGGGCCTCGCCACGGCCATGTGGAACCATGCGCCCGCCATGTACGATCGCGTACAGGTGAGGAAGATCGAATGGCCGCGATTCGAGGAGGACGAGATGCGCGATCTCGCGGAGTACCTGCGCCACCTCGC
>DATCIJ010000034.1:0-4045 GCA_036507855.1 Gemmatimonadaceae bacterium
TTCGCAGTCCTCCCGGTCATGCTTACGGTGCTGTTCGCGCCATCGACCTCAGTCGCGCAGGACAGCGAGGACTGGACGTACCAGGTGGGCGGCCGAACCACCGTTATGGCAGCCACGATGCATCTCTCGCACCTGGGCGGGGTTCGGCGACCTTCCTGCCGGAGGTAAGCGCCTCGCACGTACCTCGGTATGAGTGTTGGCCTCAAGCGTCGCTAGCGCCGCCTCTCGATCTTGCGCCGCAACGCTCGACCGCTCGCGAGAGTCTAACGTCTGTGAGGCATCTCGTTACCGCTGCCATTGTCTACGCGCCTTTGGCCGCGTGCGCGCGGATGGATACGGCGCCATCCACGGTCGCCACCCGCGACTCGGCCGGGATCTCGATCATCGAATCGAGCGCGCCACAGTGGACTGCCGGGACCGAATGGAGCATCGTCGATGTGTCCACGGCATTCGCACCGGTCGATATCTCGGGAGTAATCGGCGCCGTTCGCCTCGACGACGGAACGAGCGTGCTGGGCGAAGAAGGCGCCGCGAGACTCCTCTACTTCGGCGCCGACGGCGCGTTGAAACGATCAGTCGGTCGCCGCGGCGACGGCCCGGGCGAATTCCGGCTGCCGCTGTTTCTCGGACGCGCGGGCGATACGGTCTGGGTCTACGACTACACGCAAGCTCGCGTCACGCGCTTCGATGCCGAGGGCGAACTGATTGACATCGTGAACCTGACGCCTCCGCTTCCGTCGGCGCTGGCGTTTGGAGGGCTGCCGGACGGTTCACTCGTTTTCATGGGGCAGTGGCACAGCAACGTCGCCCGCAACGCCCAGGGATTGATGCGCGATACCGTCGCCGTCGTCCGCTACCGCGACGGTGTGCGCGCGGATACCGTGGCGACTACACCGGGGCGCGAGTTCGTTCAGCGCGCCGAAGCCGGCGGACGAATGGTCATGAGCCGCGCGATCTTCGCGCGGCGAGCGAGTGCGACGATATGGGGCGGGGTGATCGTCCTCGGCGCGCAGACTGATCATTCACTGCGGGTAGTTGGGGCCGACGGACGCGAGCGTCAGTCGATTCGCTGGTCCGGTCCCGATCTCACGCTGACGGCCGCCGACGTGACGGGATGGGTGGACGCGCAGATCGCTTCGGCGCCAGCTGGCCAGCGCGAGCCGATGCGCTGGGTGTTCGCGGCGTCGCCCGTCCCGGAGCGACGTCCTTCCTATGACCGCCTCATGGCCGACGCCTCCGGTCGGCTGTGGGTTTCCGAGTACCCCACGGCGGAGGCGGAGCCCTCGCGCTGGGACGTGTTCGCCCCTGACGGTTCATGGCTCGGCCCCGTTCGTGTTCCAGAACGCTTCCGCCCACTGGACGTCGGGCGCGACTGGGTGCTCGGCGTTAGGCTCGATTCGCTCGATGCCGAACGTCTCGAACTCAGGATGCTCCGTTCACGGAACTGAGCGCTTCGTCATACGCTCCAGTGCAGGGACGGTCAGGGGATTGCCGGGATGAGGCGCACCTTCACTCCGGAGAATTGTACGGGATTGCGGCGCTCGTAGCCGTGACCGCCAGTCGATCATCGACGTGCCATCGTGGGGTAACACGGGGGCGAATTACTGTTCGTGACGGTCGCCTGCTTCCAGGCCAACCATGCTCCAGCCGACACAAGGTTCAGCGTCCTTGGATCCAGTCGCTTGCGCGAGGCCGCCTCCTGACGCTTTGCTCCGTAGCCTGGTCCAGATCCGCGGATCCGGCTCGCGGGTAACGTTCGTGCAGGCCGTGCGGATGGGATGTCGCCGCCCGGTCCAACCGCATTGTGCCGGGATGACTTCAGGCAATCCGTGTACGAATCCAGGAAGCATCGCCCTCTTTCCCCGCAGCACTTTCTCCGCCGAGTGCTGTGGCACGTCCTCGGCGCCACCGGGTTGGTGCTTGTCTCGTTGCTCATCGGCATGGCCGGCTACATGCACTATGAGCAGCTTCCCTGGCGCGATGCGTTCGTGAACGCTGCCATGCTGCTTGGGGGCATGGGCCCGGTGGAATCGCCCCAGACAGCGGGGGGCAAGATGTTCGCGGGCCTGTACGCCCTGTACGCCGGCCTGGTGTTCCTGGTAGCGATTGGAATCGTCCTTGCTCCCGTCGTTCATCGCCTCCTGCACAAGTTCCACTGGGAGGGTGAACGGTAGGCGTTGCCCGCCAGTTGGCCGCTGTGGGGGGACTCCCCCTAGTGCCGTTCCAACTGTTCGCGCCAAGTTAGCTCGATGCGATCCCCCGTCCCCGAGCCGTTGGCGAACCATGTTGGAACGGCACTAGCCAGCGCAGTGGGCCGACCGAAGATTGGCTGCCAGCCCGACGAGCGGTCTGCGGTCCGCACGGGCGCCGTGCCCCTCACCCGGTGTTTCCCATGATCATCCACACGTTCTCTCGGCAGACCATGCGCGCTCTCATTATCGCAGGGGCGCTTGCACCGGTCCTGGTAGCGTATCCAGTCAACGCCCAGCGGGCTGGCAACCCGCCCACTGGCGCGACTGCGACTCAAGCCGTCTCCGTGAAGGACTCGCCCGAGCTGACCGCTATCAGCAGGCTCCGGTGGCGTTCCATCGGTCCCGCCAACCAGGCCGGCCGCATTCCAATGGTCGTTGGCGTCCCCGGCAACCGGAGCGTCTACTACGTCGGCTCGGCGGCCGGCGGCTTGATGAAGACCACCAATGGGGGGATCACCTTCACGCAACTGTTCGACGATCAGGACAACGCGTCGATCGGTGACCTGGTCATTGCTCCGTCCGATCCGAACATCCTGTACCTCGCCACCGGCGAAGGGAATCCGCGCAACTCGGCGTCGGTAGGCGATGGGGTCTACAAGTCCCTCGACGCCGGCCGGACCTGGAAGAAGATCGGGCTGGAGAACGTGGAAAAGGTGCCCCGCATGCGCGTGGACCCGCGGAACCCCGACGTCGTCTACCTTTGCGCACTCGGCAGAGCCTGGGGACCTAACGAGGACCGCGGCCTCTACAAGACCACCGACGGCGGCAAGACCTGGAGGAAGATCCTCTATCGGAACACGCTGACCGGATGCTCCGACGTGGACATCGACCCCAACAACGCCAACATCGTCTATGCGGGGATGTACACGCACCAGCGGTGGCCCTGGTACTTCACGTCCGGGGGCGGCGAAACGGCGTTGTACAAGTCGAGCGATGGCGGGGAGTCGTGGACGAAATTGTCGGGCCCGGGGAATACACGTGGACTACCGCGTACGCCAATGGATCGCATCGGCGTCTCGGTACACCGTGCGAACCCGGACGTCGTCTACATGATCACCGAGACGGTGGACGAGGGAGAGCTCTGGCGCACCGAGGACGCCGGCGCCACGTGGCAGATGGTCAGCCGCGACCGGAACATCAACTTCCGCCCCTTCTACTATGCCGACCTGCGCGCCGACCCGCGCAACCCTAACGTCGTCTACACGCTCTCTGGAGGCTTGGGCAAGAGCGAGGACGGCGGCCGCACCTTCCGCACGATCGGGCAGGGCGTGCACGGCGACCACCAGGCCATGTGGATCGACCCGACGGACCCGGACTATATCCTCGAAGGAAGTGATGGTGGCTGGCAGATCAGCTACGACGCCGGCCGCAACTGGGACGTTCCCAACACGGTCGCGTTCACGCAGTTCTACCACGTGAACTACGACATGGAGAAGCCGTATAACCTTTGCGGCGGGCTCCAGGACAACGGCCACTGGTGCGGTCCCAGCCGCACCCTCTCGAACGAGGGCAACCGCAAGAACGCTTGGGTGACCATCAGCGGCGGTGACGGCTTCTTTGCCGTTCCCGACCTGGCGCGACCCTGGCTGGTGTACTCGGCGTCGCAGGGCGGCAACATCGTCCTCACCGACCTGCGCACGGGCGACCAGCGCAGCATCCATCCCGACCCGAACCGCGTGGGGTCGGCCGGGGACGCTCTCGAATCCCACAAGTACCGCTTCAACTGGAACGCGCCGATTGCCCTGTCGCCGCAGAACCCGGGCACGGTCTACTTCGGCGGCAACTTCCTGTTC
>DATCIJ010000035.1:0-15060 GCA_036507855.1 Gemmatimonadaceae bacterium
GGGCAATTCTGGTCGGTGTATGTCCCCGGCGACTGGCGCGATTCCGGCTTCGCGCGCGTGCAGCTCGAGCAGATCGACATTGCCCGACGCGTTATCGCGAAGTACCCGGACGTGCTGCAACCGGCGCTGACGGCGCAGGACGTCTGGACGGCGCATGCGGCGGGGCGCATTGGCTCGCTGCTCGGCGCTGAGGGAGGACACGTCATCGAGAACTCCCTCGGCACGCTGCGTGCCTACTACGACTTCGGCGTCCGCTACATGACCCTCACGCACAACGTGACGCTCGACTGGGCGGACGCAGCGGCCGACTCGGCGCGCCACGGCGGCCTCACCCGATTCGGAGAGGAAGTGGTCCGGGAGATGAACCGGCTCGGAATGCTCGTCGATCTTTCGCATGTGTCGCCGGCAACCATGAGCGACGCTCTCAATGTCACCGAGGCTCCGGTGATCTTCTCACACTCCTCGGCACGGGCGCTGACGGACGTGCCACGCAACGTGCCCGACTCGATCCTCGCCCGGCTGAAGGCAAACGGCGGCGTCGTCATGGTCACGTTCGTGCCCGGGTTCGTGTCGCAGAAGATTGCCGACAGGAGCCGGCTCCGCGACGTGCAGCTCGCCGAGGCGCTGCGCCGCGCGCCGCGTGACAGCACGGCGGTAGCGCGCGCCATGGCGCAGTGGGACGCAGCCAACCCGGCACCGAAGGCGACGCTCGCCGATGTCGCGGACCACATTGACCACGTGCGGAAGGTGGCTGGAGTCGATCACGTCGGAATCGGCTCTGACTTCGACGGCACCGATAACAATCTCCCCGTCGGTCTCGAGGACGTTTCCACATTCCCCGCGCTCCTCGCCGAGTTGTCACGACGAGGCTGGTCCGAGGAGGATCTCAGGAAACTCGCCGGCGAGAACGTGCTCCGCGCGCTGACTCAGACCGAACGCGTCGCGGCGCGTTTGCGCCGCCAACGTCCGCCATCAACGCGCACCATCGAGGAACTCGACCGCAAGCGAGCGTCATAGTCCGGAACGGTCGCGAGAAAACTCGCTCTCGCGCAATTGACCCGATGTTCTTACGTTGTAGCACGGCGGGCCACTCTGGTCGCCAATGCGCGACAGGTGCGGCGCCAGGATCTCCGGGGATCCTGGCGCCGCACCTTTTTCCGGAGTGTCCCTTTTCTCGTTAGGTGTTCTTTCGGCGGTGAAGGGCGGCATTCCACCCAGTGGATCCGGGCCTCGAGTGCCCGCTCGACGCCGGGCACTTCCATGGGGCATTGATCACCCACCCGCCTGCCCCATTCACGCGTGCCCTCCCACCAGCGTTGGTGCGCGCATACACTTCCCTCGCGCGCGACGACGAGCGCAACAGGCCATCACACCAGGAGCGGCATGGGTAAGGGCGACAAGAAGACACGACGTGGCAAGATTGCCCGGTCCAGTTACGGCAAGAACCGGAAGCGGAAGCCAAAGAAGAAGGCGAAGGCGAGCCCGCGAGTTTCCTAGCGCGTTCCGGCGAACGGAGGCGCGAGCGCATGGTTCTGCTCCCAGATCCAGCGTTCGAGGTGAGACCCCAGTACGGGCAGCGGGACAGAACCGACACGAAGCACTTCGTTGTGGAAGGCCGTGAGACTGAAGCGGTCGCCGAGTTCCCGTTGCGCCCATCGGTGCATTCCGCGCAATTCGCGCGCGCCGAGCGTGGCCGCCGAGAGTGTGCCGGGCAGTTCAGCCGCTGGAAACACGATTTCTCTCTCCAGCACTTCGTCGTCGTCGGGTAGGTAGGCGCGGAGAAAGACGAGCGCGTCCGCCCGGGTCCACCCCAGCGCGTTGATACCCGTGTCGACGACGAGGCCGCACGCGGCCGCCAGATCGCGCAATCGCAGGCCGAATCGCTCCCATGGCGTGAGCGTCCTCGACAGGGAGTCCGCGACCTCGAGTACATAAGACTGCCAGCCTCTCACGAAGCCGTCGTGATTCGCCAGCCTGCGGAAGGCGGGTAGCTGAGTGTTCTCGATCTGGATCCCCTGCTGGAAATGCAGGCCGGGCATGAGGTCACCCACGACGAGCCCGGGTAGGACCAGGGCCGAGCGCGCTTCCAGTTGCGCAACGTTGAGCAGGTATCGCGCCGCCGGCTGTTCGGATGTCGGCCATTGGTAAAAAGCCAGTGGCGATGACACCGCGGATCCGAAGGGCATGAGCCCGATCGACAACGACATCGTCGGCACCGGGTGGAAGAATGGTTCCAGTTCCCTGGCCGTCCGCTCGAAGAGTCGCGCCGCCCTTTCCGGAATCGAGCTTCGTTCGTAGAGCTGAAACGCGGAGTCCCTCTTGAGGGCCGCTCTCAGCGAATCGCGATTGACCGGCAGGCCAGCGTCGCGACGGGCGGTGGCGGCGGACGCCGCGATCCGCGCCACTTCGCGCAGGCCTATGGCATGCGCATCCACCGGCGATACATCGAGCGTCGACCGGTACCGCAGCAGCGTCGCGTAATGCGCGGCGCCACCCGGTAGGCGCGACAGTCCCAGTGTGTCGGAAGCCCGGTCGCGCTCCCGCTCCAGGAGCCTCGCCAGTGAATCGAGAGCGGGGTTCACTCTCCGCGCGATCACGTTGACCACTTCGCGAACGTACTGTGACTGCCATGCCGTATCGGCCGACGCCCGGAAGTCCGCGGGAAACCCGAATGGACTCGACTCAGGTGGTGCAATGAGACCGCGCACGTGCGCGATTGCACGCATCGCAATCGGCTGCGGCAGTCGGATGTCCCGTCGTGCGCGTTCGGCGTAGTCCACTTGAAGCGCACGCGCCAGGTCGCCGACCGATGCCACCAGGTCGACGAAGCGCTGAGCGGCAACCGGATCCCCGACGCCCACCGTCCTCAGGATTTCAATCGTCTGATCGAATACCGAGTTGGCCGGCGAGAGGTCGTCCAATCGCGTCCAGTGGAACGCCGTCCATCCGGCCATCGCCTCCATCTCCCAACGCAAGGACGCCCAGGTCACGTAGGAATCCTCAGGCAGCGCGTCGACCAGGATCTCATCGAGCGCAGCGAGCGCCGCCCTCGCGAACTGGGCATCACTTTTCGCCCGAAACTGCGTGGGATCGGGAAGGCGAGTGACGATGGCACCGGCCCGCGCTGTTATTTGCGGCCGGCTCACACGCAGGAACCGCCAGTAGTCCTCGACCACGCCGTCGAGCCGGCTCACGGCAAAAAGCGAGTCGGAAAGCGACGGCGCGCGACGCATGGCGGCCGTGCACCCCTCGAGTCCGACAGCGAGCGATACGGCCAATCCCGCCGATCGACAAAAGCGGCTCAGTCGGTGGCTTTTCATTCGGTGTCCCTTCACCGAACGGGAAGGTAGGGATCGCCCGCACGATGAAAAGGGGATGCGCGGCAGGGCATGAGGCCACCGGAGCCGTTATCATGCGGCATGCCCCCCCGGCTCCCATGCCCGCGTTCGAGGACCACGTTGCAGCACCTGGCGCGCGCGGCAGTGGCCGCGACGTTCCTGGCATGCGACTCGGCGACGGCCGGCAACTCCAAGCCGCCTAACGTCGAACTGGCCACCGATGTCGTGGCAACCGGCCTCGACACCGTCTGGGAGCTGGCCTGGGGCCCCGACGGCTTCATCTGGTTTACCGAACGTGGCGGACGCGTCTCGCGACTCAATCCCCAGTCGGGCGCCATCACGCTCGCGGGACAGGTGCCCGTCAGCGAGATCGGCGAGGGCGGGCTCATGGGCATGGCGTTCCATCCCGACTTCGCGAGCCAGCCCTGGGTCTACCTGGCGCATACGTACACCGCGCAGGGAGGAACGCGAAACCGCGTCGTCCGGATGCGTTTCGACGGGACCTCGCTCGGCACCCCCGAGGTTCTGCTCGCTGACATCCCCGGATCGTCGATTCATAACGGCTCACGCCTCGCCGTTGGACCTGATCGCCTGCTGTACGTCACGACCGGGGACGCGTCGGATGCTTCGATAGCGCAGAACCGCGATGCGCTCGCCGGAAAGATTCTCCGGTTGACCCTCGACGGGCAGCCGGCGCCGGGAAACCCCTTCGGCACGCGCACGTTCTCCTGGGGCCACCGCAATCCGCAGGGAATGGTCTTTGCCCCTGACGGTTCGCTCTACATCACCGAGCACGGACCCTCGGACAACGACGAGGTCAATCGGATCGAGGCGGGCCGCAACTACGGCTGGCCTGTTGTGCACGGCCGCTGCGATGGTGACATCGGCATGGCGGAGACGTCGTTCTGCTCTTCGAACGACGTGGCCGAACCACTGGCGACGTGGACGCCCACGATCGCGCCGGCTGGCCTGGCATACTACGACGCGACTCTGATTCCGGCGTTCCGCAGGAGCCTCCTATTCGCGACCCTGAAGGACGCCACCTTGTATCGTCTCTTGTTATCGACCGACGGCCGAAGCGTCGAGTCTACCGAGACGCTCTTCGTGCGGGAGTTCGGACGGTTGCGAGCCATCCTGGTTGCTCCAGACGGTTCGATTTACGTGGGCACCTCGAACAGGGACGGGCGCGGGACACCGATGCCCACCGACGATCGCATTCTTCGCATTCGTCCACGCTGAATGAACCTGGCCGAGCCTTGGCTCCCCGAGCCTTGGCTCCTCGAGTGGAGTTCGCTCGAGGGCGTCGCCGCCGCGTTTGGCGTCGTCAGTGTCTACCTCAGCACACGGCAGAACATCTGGAGCTGGCCGATGGCGATCGTGAACGTCGCCCTTTACACCGTCGTGTTCTTTCAGGGCCGTCTCTATGGTCAGATGGGGCTGCAACCGATCTATCTGGTCCTCTCGGTCTACGGCTGGTATCAATGGCTCCACGGCGGTGAACAGCGAACGGCACTTCGCGTCGCGCGCGCATCTCCCCGACTGCTCGGCGGACTGCTCATCCTCAACATCCTGGGCTGGCTCGCCCTGGCAGCCTTCCTTCGTCAAACTGATGCGGCACTGCCGCGGCTCGACGCGCTGCTCACGACGACGAGCCTGATTGCGCAGTGGATGATGACACGGAAGATCCTCGAGAACTGGATCCTCTGGATCGCCGTTGATGTCGTCTACGTGCCGATGTTCTTCTCGCAACGCTTGTACGCGACCGCCATGTTGTACTCGGCTTTCCTGGTGCTTGCCATCATGGGTCTCGTCGAATGGCGTCGTTCCGTGGTCCCGCGACTCGCAGGGTCATGATGGACCGCCACGTAACACGGATAATCGTCACTGGGTCGGAGTGCACCGGAAAGACGACCCTCGCCCGCGATCTCGCGGCGCATTTTGGCGGTCTGTGGGTAGCCGAGCAATCGCGCGCGTATGCGGAGCGCGTTGGGCGCGCGCTGACCGCGGAAGACGTTTCGCCGATCGCCAGCGCGCAAATAGCCGCCGAGGATGCCGCACTCGTCGACGCGGCCCGACGCAAGATTCGCTGGTTGTTCCTCGACACCGACTTGATCAGTACAGTGGTCTACGCGCGGCACTACTACGGAACCTGTCCTGCATGGGTCGAGGCCGAAGCGCGGGCGCGCCTGGGCGAACGCTATCTGCTTGCCGACATCGACGTCCCGTGGACGGCGGACGCGGTTCGGGATCGCCCGCATTCGCGCGAGGAGATTCACCTGGCCTTTCAGTCAGTCCTCTCGGAATTCAACGCGGCAAAATGCCTCGTGCGCGGACTCGGTCGACACCGACTTGAAGCGGCCCTCAGATGCATCGAGTCAGAAGACCGTTCGGAAAAATGAAGCGAGGGGACCGCGGTTTTCGTCGGTCCCCTCGCTCGTTGCGCTGTGCGCCTTGCGCTAGTACCGATAGTGGTCCGGCTTGTACGGCCCCTGGTTGTCGACGCCGATGTATGCCGCCTGATCCGGCGTGAGCTCCGTGAGCCTGGCGCCCAGCTTTTCGAGATGCAGGCGCGCGACCTTCTCATCGAGGTGCTTCGGTAGCGTGTAGACCTTCCGCTCGTACCGATCGTTGTGCTGGTGCAGTTCGATCTGAGCCAGGACCTGGTTCGAGAACGAGGCCGACATGACAAAACTGGGGTGCCCCGTCGCGCAGCCGAGATTGAGCAGTCGTCCCTCGGCCAGGATCAGCACCGAGTGGCCGTCTGGAAAGATCCACTCGTCGTACTGCGGCTTGATGTTCACCGTGCGAATGCCCTGGACCCTCTTCAGGCCGGCCATGTCGATCTCGTTGTCGAAGTGGCCGATGTTCCCAACGATGGCCTTGTCCTTCATGCGCGACATGTGAGCCGTCGTGATGACGTCCTTGTTTCCGGTCGCGGTGATGAACACGTCGGCGGTCGAGACGACATCGTTGACCGTCGCGACCTGGAAACCTTCCATGGCCGCTTGCAGCGCGCAGATCGGATCAATCTCGGTGACGATGACGCGCGCGCCCTGGCCACGCAGCGCCTGCGCGCATCCCTTCCCCACCTCGCCGAAACCGCACACCACGGCCACCTTGCCGCTCAGCATGACGTCGGTGGCGCGGTTGAGTCCATCGATCACCGAGTGCCGGCACCCATAAATGTTGTCAAACTTCGACTTCGTGACCGAGTCATTGACGTTGATCGCCGGGAAGAGCAGCGTCCCGTTCCGCATCATCTCGTACAGCCGATGCACGCCGGTGGTCGTCTCTTCCGACACGCCACGAATGGCGGCCGCGACTTTCGACCAGCGCCCCGGATTCGCGCGCGCCTGATCGCGCAGCAACTGCAGGATGACTCCCCACTCCTCAGGATCATTCGCGGCGTCAAAGGCGGGGATCTTGCCCGCACGCTCGAACTCGGCGCCCTTGTGAACCAGGAGCGTGGCATCGCCACCATCGTCGAGCAGGAGGTTCGGACCGGCACCATCGGGCCACATCAGCGCCTGCTCCGTGCACCACCAGTATTCCTCGAGCGTCTCGCCCTTCCAGGCGAATACCGCTATCCCACGCGGATTCTCGACCGTGCCGTTTGGCCCCACCGCCACCGCGGCAGCGGCATGATCCTGCGTCGAGAAGATGTTGCAGGAAACCCAGCGCACGTCGGCGCCCAGATCGACCAGCGTCTCGATCAGTACCGCGGTCTGCACGGTCATGTGCAGCGATCCCATGATCCGCGCGCCGGCCAGCGGCTTTGATCCGCGATATTCGTTGCGGATCGCCATCAGTCCCGGCATTTCATGCTCTGCCAGGCGGATCTCCTTGCGCCCCCACTCCGCGAGCCCGAGATCCGCGACCTTGAAGGCCGGACGGTCGAGCGCGTTGGCTGCTGGGCGAACTGTCGTCGTCATTCGTCGTCCCCTTTGAAATTGCTGCTGTTCAACGACGTTAAGCCAGCGAGTCTTTCGCGGGCAGTCAATCCCTGTTTCCTGATTCCTGTTGCCACGAACAACGCCGGCGCCTGCGCACCCGGATCGCGCGGCAACGCCACCACCTTGACCCGCGAAAAACCCGTGCCCTGCAGCCACTCGGTCACCTGCGACTCGGAGAAGCCAAGCCAGACGTGCCCCATCCGCTCGCGGAATTCGACCAGATCATGAGGAGTGAGGTCGACCAGCAGTAGCCGACCTCCGTCCTTTAAAACGCGCGCCGCCTCGGCCAGGGCACGCTTCGGCTCCGGCGAGTGGTGGAGAACCAGTGAGATGATGGCGGCATCCAGCTCGCCCGCGGCGATGGGAAGCGCTTCGAGTTCACCGGCGCGGAGCTCCACACCCGTCCACGAGACGAGGCGGGCCTTGGCCCGCTCGAGCATGTCTGGCGACGCATCGACCCCGATGACTCGAGCGACGTATGGTGCCAACAGCGCCGACAGATGTCCGCTGCCACAACCCAGGTCTCCGACGACCCAGTCGTCGTCGAGTAGGCCAAGCAGGGCTCCACCACCGACCGCGCTCCCAAAGAGTTCCTGTCGAAGTTCGTCCCACGAACCGCTCGCGACGGCAAAAAACTCGCGCGACTTCACCCGCCGTTGGGCGACTACTTCCGCGAGCCGGGCGAGGTCGCGGTCGTGTCCTGGACTTCCGCGGAGGTCCTCCGCCACGACCGACCAGAGTCGATCGGCCCCCGGCTCGAGCGCGGTGTTTCGGGCGTAATAACGGCTCGTGCCTTCCTGCCGGGTGCCGACCCAATTCTCGTCGGCGAGCAGACGGAGGTGCCGGCTGACTGTGGATTGCGGCAGGGCGAGCACCGAACAGAGCTCGCCCACCGTCAGTTCGTGCTGTTCGAGCGCGAGCAGGATCCGGCCCCGGGTAGGGTCGGCGAGAGTCGCCAGGCGGTCGTGAACTTGGGCTGTAGCAGTCATATCCGTTAATCCGGATAGAATGCTAGACTGTGTTCTCCACCAAGGCAAGTCCGGACAGTATTGCGCCATTTAGCGCTGAGTTCACGACACTTGCCTCGGAGAGTATCGGCACTGGCAAGCACACCAAAACTTGTCCTGTCAACAACTTAGGTATATGAATATGAGACGGAAGTTCAGGTCGCTGTCCGATGTCCGATGTCCGCAGATCACATCCTTGGCACGAACATGATGTGTGCCTTCGGCGTGCCGGGGAACATGATCCATGGCGCGCCCTCCTGAGGCTTGTCGCTCAAGCCGGTGGTCGCCGTCGTCGCGTACGGGATGTAGACCACGAAAAGCCCTTTGGCGCCTGGCGCTGTTTTGGTCGCGGCATCGAAGGTCCCGCCCGTCAGTGAGTACAGGCTCGCCGGATGATTCGGCAGCTTGAGCGTGCCGGCCCTGGCCTCGCGAAAACGCACGCTGTCCACCTGCGTTCCTGTGACTCCGCTGGTGCGAAGTTCACGACCGCGAGCCATGAAGGGCTCCATCGATTCGTGGTAGCACGCGACGTGGAACTGCGCCAGCTTCGGGTCCCGCGCCAGGCAGATCATCGAGCCGGTGCCCTTCCGCAGAGTCGTGAGCTTTCCGTCGGATCCGTAACCAAGCACGGTGGCCGAGGCGCGCGCGTCGGCAGGGAGAGGTAGGACCGCTGCGGCAATCTGCTCCTCGGCAGGAGCGATGGCCGATCCCTGGGCCGACGCTGCTGCCGCGACAAAACAGGTCAGCACGAAAGTCCAGCGGAAACGGGCAACCATGATTTCCTCTCGCCTGGTCAAGTGAGTGACTCGAGCCCCGCGCGCAGGCGCGGAAGCGACGCTTCGATGTCCGCCACCGACACCGCGCCGACCGATAGCCGGAACCAGCCTTCGTCCGTCGATGAGCCGAATGCATCGAAGGGGATGACCGCCAGCCCTGCCTCCTCCAGCAACCACTTTCTCACGTCATCGGCCGACGACAACCGCGCTCCGTTTCGCGCTACACGGCCTCGGAGGTTGAAGCGCGCGCTGAGATAGATCGCCCCCATCGGTTCGGTGGCGTCCACGGCGTGACCGGCGACCTTGAACGACTTGATGGCCGTGTATAGTAGCTGTAGCCGTTGCTGCACGCCGGCGACCAGCGACTCGCGGAACGCCAGGACGGCCTCCCCGTTGTCGAGCAATGTGGCCGTGGCGATCTGCTCCGCGCGCGGTGCCCACGTGCCGACGTGCGTGAGAATGTTCTCCATGACTTTGATAGCCGGCGCCGGACCGACCACCCAGCCCACCCGCATCCCCGTTGCGGCAAAGGCCTTGGAAATGCCATCGACGAGGATCGTGTACGGCGCCATCTCCGGCCGCAGCGACACGGGATTCACGTGCTCCACGTCGCCGAAGGTGATCTGCCAGTAGACGTGATCATACAGGACATACAGTGGCCCGTCGGCGGCGCTCCGTCGCGCATTCTCCTCCAGGACCAGGTCACAGATCGCACCTAACGACTCGGCCGTGAAGGCGGTGCCGGTCGGATTGAGCGGCGAGTTCAGCGCGAGGAGCCTCGCGCCGCGAATGATCGGCTCCAGCCGTTGCCGCGTGGGAAGGAATGCGTCGGCGGCGCCGCACTCGATCGGCACGTCTTCGGCGCCCACCATATGCGTGTAGTAGTTGTTGTTCCACGAGGGGACGCCGTAGATCACGCGTTCACCCTCACCGACCAGCGTCCGGTACGTGCCGTAGACGCCCGGCCTGGAACCTGTCGTGATCAGCACGCTCTCCAGCGGGTACGAAAGCCCCAGTTCGTTCTCATAGAAACGGCACACCGACTCGCGAAGCACCGGCATGCCGATACCCGGCGGGTAATTGGTCTCCCCACGACGGATCGCCTCGATGGTCGCTTCCTCGAGGAGCTTCGGTATCCGGAACTGTCGCGGATCGAAATCGCCGACGGTGAGGTTGCAGATCCGCTCGCCGGCGGCGACCCGTGCCCGTATCTCAGTCGCGATACGGAGGATCTCCGAGCCTTTCAGGGAGCCGGCCTGCGGAGCGGCACGAAATGGGGGACCGCCTGTTGCTGCGGTCGCGACAACGGTAATAGTCGAGGTGGATTGGGGCATGGCGTCGGGAATTCAGGGACCTCCGAACGGAAACCACAAGTTAGGACCTTGGCAGCGGCCGCCCAAATGTCCGGCACGCCTGCCAGCCTACCCACACTCCGCAGCCGGGACCTGTGTGGTTGCAGGGCCGTTTACGTCGCGGGCCCGGCAACCGTCCTTATGGGGTGCGGCCCGGGGAACGGTGGTTCGGGCGGCGACTATTATTGACGCAGGCAGCACGACCGCAGTGCCAACCGCTTGGAGCCTATCCCTTTGCGCCTGAACTTCCTGGTTCTGTCACTCTGTCTGGCGTGTCTCGCACCGGAGGCCGGTGCCCAGGCTTCGTCCCGAGCTGCCGTTCCAATCACCGCCGGGACACGGGTACGCGTCAAGACACCGACGCTGGTTGCCCCGCTCATCGCGAATTTCCTCGAGCAGCGCGGCGATACCCTCGTCTTCATCGAGGACGGGAGGGGGCGCGGCGTATGGTCCTTTGCGCTGGCGCAGATCGAGCGCCTCGAAACGACAGCTGGCGAAGCCGGACGGAACAAGCGTCCCATCGGACGCGGCGCCGTGATTGGTGGGGGCATCGGCCTGGTCGGCGGACTCCTCTTTGCCGCGGCAGCCCAACCCTCCGATTCGACCAAGGAATACAGCCGGCCGCTGACGGCCGCACTCGGTGCGGGAATCGGTGCGGGTATCGGAGCAATCATTGGATCGCGCGCGAAGTCCGAGCGCTGGGTAAACGTCCCTCTTCCCCGCCAGTTCTCGTTGATCCCCAACCGCCGCGGCGGTTTTTCGATCGCGATCGGATTCCGCTAAGGCCCTTCGGCGACCGCGGGCGGCCTCGAGTGCCGGCCGAATCAACGCCTTCCGAGACTGCAATGGGACTCTTCGACAAGGCCGAACCTGAACCTGCCGTCGTCGCCGGCGTCAGCCTGCGCTGTGAGATCTGCAGGTTCGACCGCTTCCATCACCGTAACGCGCAGCTGCACGGCGCCATCGCATCGTTCTTCGACCTGGAGTGGACCGGGCCAAAGGCCGATTGCTACGTCTGCGCCCGATGCGGCTACATCCATTGGTTCCTGCCCGTCTGATGTCGGACGCGGCGCGCCAGAATCCGGGACACGCCTGCCCGCAGTGCGGAGCGATCTACCAGCAGACTGAGGACTCCTGCGCCGAACGATTCCCGGCGCTTCTGGCATTGGACCACTCACGACAGGAACCGTGGGGAAGCCGGCATGGAAGCGCTTTCTCGGCGTATACGCTGCAACATCCCACCGGGCTCTCTCGTGAGGCGCTGAAGCGATGCTGGACACTGCTCTACCGCATCTGGATTGCAGGAGATGACCCGCAGTACGTCGCGCGCACTCCGACGGCTTGACGAAGGCGCCGAGCCGCGATGGAGCGTTCCACAACTTCCGGCAGACGCTGCCGCCCCGCGGCGGTTTCCCGTGACGATCGCCGACCTGGGCTCGTTCGCGGCGGCCACGTTCCCCGCGCAGCTCGAAGCCTGGTGCCGGGCAACGCTTGAGTCCCTGGGCCAGCCGACGCTGGCTGCCTGGTGCCGTTCCAACTTGTTTCACCGAACGCTCGAAGGTATGGGTTTGCATTGAACCACTTGGCAGAATAGTTCGAACGGCACTAGCGAGCCTTTTCGGACGGTCCCGGTGTCTTGCTCTTACAGCCCCGGGAATCCCATTCTAGGGCGCTGCAACCCTGCCAACGAGGTCTCCGATGGTCGCGCGTCAATTCGCCGCTCTCTTTGTCCGTGTCCTTCTGGTATCCGCGGGCCTCCCGCTCGCGCCAGCGCTCGCCCAGAACGCGGCTCCCGCCGCCGGGAAGAAGCCGCTGACCGTGGCTGACTATTCGCGATGGCGCAACATCGAGGGTGCCGGGATCTCGCCTGACGGGAAGTGGGTCGCGTACACGCTCAGGCACGCCAATACCCTTCCGGCCGACTCCAAGCCATCGATTCGCCTCCTGAACCTCGATACGAATCAGGACGTGGAGGTGCCTAACGCACACGATGCCGCGTTCTCCGCCGACTCCCGCTGGGTCGTGTACCAGGTGGATTCGATTCCGGCCCGCGGTGGACGCGGTGCAGGTGGCGCCCCGGCTCCATCGGACTCCGGCGTGGCACCCACGGCTCCCGGGGCGCAGGGCACGACGCCGGCGACGCAGGGAGCCGGGCGTGGAGGGCCAGCTGCCGCAACGACGCCGCCGCGCATGGAACTGCGGGAACTGGCGACGGGACGCACGCAGTCCTGGCAACGCATGCAGGCGGGAGGCTTCAACGCCAGCGCGACGCATCTCATCCTGCGCCGCCGAGCAGCTGCAGCTGGAGGCCGCGGCCGAGGCGCGGGCGCGCCGGCAGCTCCGGCCGCGCCGGCCACGCCGGCAGTCGGACCGAACGCGGCGCGCGGAACGGACGCGGTCGTTCATGAACTCGCCTCGGGTCGATCGCTCTTCCTCGGCTCCGTCGGCGACATCTCGTTCAACCGGCAGGGCGACCTGCTGGCGTATACGGTCGATGCCCAGATACGCGACGGCAACGGTCTGTTCCTGATCGACCTGAGGAGCGGTCGCACTCACGTGCTCGACAACGACACGCTCCAGTACAATCGCCTGTCATGGAGCGACGACGGCGATCGGGTGGCCGTCCTGAAGGGACGGCCGGTCGAAAAAATGCGCGAGCGTGACAACGTACTCATCGCGCTTTCCAACCTCCGCACCTTGCTGGACGATCCCGAGGTGACTCCGGCGAAGCTCGATCCCTCGAAGGCGGCCGGCTTTCCCAAGGGGTTTATCGTCAGCGATCGCACGCCGCTTTCCTGGAGCGAGGATGGGCGGCGCGTGTTTCTCGGAATCATCCCCCAGACCTCGGCGCCGGACACGGCCCGACGGCGAAGCACCGACTCCATCGCCGACGTCGATGTCTGGCGCACCGACGACGAGCGCATTCAGTCGGTCCAGATGATTCGTGCCGAGGCCGATCGCAATTTCACCTTCCGCCAGGCATTTGATGTCACCGACAGCCGGTACATCACGCTGACGGATTCGGGTATGCGTGAGGTGGAGATCTCGCTCGACGGCCGCTGGGCGGTGGGCCGCGACGTGCGTGCCTACGTGTCCGACTACAAGCGACCCGCAGCGGACTTCTATCGAGTGAACACCGCCACTGGCGACCGCACGTTGATGATGAAGGGCCAGCTCACGGGTCAGCACGCGCTCGGCATTTCTCCCGACGGGCGGAATTACCTGTACTGGAAGGACAATCGCTTCCAGGCGTACGACCTCGACGCCGGAACGTCCCGGACGCTGGGGAACGGGACGCCCGGATTCATCAATTCCGAATTCGATTATCCCGGACCGAGGCCCTCGTACGGCATCGCGGGATACACGCCCGACGGTCGCAGCGTCATCGTGCAGCAGCGATACGATCTGGTGCTGATTCCGCTCGACGGATCTTCGGGCACGCGCAACCTCACCCTCGGGAACGGCGCAAAGCGCGAAGTGCGATTCCGTCCGGTGCGCACCGAGCCGATTGATTCCTCGGCGCCGCGCCGCGTGCGTTCCGGCCGCGCGATCGACGTGACGAAGCCGATCACTCTCTCGGCCTACGGCGACTACACGAAGAAGTCCGGGTTCTATCGCCTCGAAGGAACGGAGCTCAGGGAGCTGACCTTCGACGACGCCGTGTTCAGCACACCGGTTCGCGCGGATAAGGCCGATCGGTACCTCTTCACGCGCCAGACGTTTGTCGAGTTCCCAGATCTCCGGATATCCGGACCGACCCTCACCGACTCACGAAAGATCAGCGACGCCAACCCGCAGCACGCCGAGTACATGTGGGGCCGGCGCGTGCTGTTCGACTACAAGAACAAGGACGGGGTACGCTTGCAGGGGATCCTGGCGCTGCCTGACGATTACAAGGCCGGCGAGAAGCGACCCATGCTGGTGAGTTTCTACGAGAAGAACTCACAGAACATGCACCGGTACACGCCGCCGTCATTCATCACCGGCATGGGCTCACTGCCTGTGGAGGCTTTGAGCCGTGGATACATAACGATGCTGGCCGACATTCACTTCCGTACCGGCTCGTCGCACAGCGACATGCTCGAAGGTGTCGAGGCAGCGACGAAGAAGGTCATCGAGCTCGGCTACGCCGATCCGAAGAAGATCGCAGTGCACGGGCACAGCTATGGCGGCGAGGGCGCAGCGTTCATCGGCACGCGGTCGAAGCTGTTCGCCGCGGTCGGCATGGGCGCCGGCGTGACCGATCTCTACTCGGACTTCAGCCAGAGCTGGGGCTGGTCCTACCAGGTGACCGGCGGCTCGGGCGCCAACGGCAACGAGTACTACCTGTACGGACAGGGCCGCTGGGGCAAGTCGCCGTGGGACGAGCCCGAGCTGTACCGCAACGAGAGCGCGCTGGCTCATGCGCCCAACGCGACGGCTCCCTTCCTGATCATGCACGGCACGGCCGATCCCACGGTGTCGTTCAGCGAGGGAATGAACTTCTACAACGCGCTGCGCTTCAACGGGAAGAAGGCGGTGATGCTGGCGTATCCGGGCGAGGGGCATGGCCTGCGTGGCCTCGCCAATCGTCGCGACCTGACGATCCGGTACTTCCAGTTCTTCGATCACTACTTGAAGGGTGCCCCAGCGCC
>DATCIJ010000036.1:0-9535 GCA_036507855.1 Gemmatimonadaceae bacterium
CTCGGAGTGACGTCGTAGCGCGGAAGGACGCCCGCCAGATCGGTGTCGCCTGGCCCGGGCGCTGGAGAACCATCTCCACCTCCTGACGGCCGCTATTGATGAGCAGGCGACCGGCCACGAGGTAGTCGGCGTCCAGTAGCAGTCCCGCCGAGTCCTGGCGCGACCGCGCATTGGTCATTGCCCTCGAAACGCTTCCTTCCGTTGCAACACGTAGCCGCGGGTCGAGGGACAGGCGCTGGCGGATGCGATCCGGCAGGGCGACTGCGAGGTAGACCTTTCCCGCATCATCGATATCCGGCTGCAGCGTAAAGATCGCAACCTTCGGCCGGCCATCCCGGGTCGCCGCACCGGTCCAGTAGGCCAGGATTGGCGATTCGGCAATCTTCGCGCGACACGGTGGCGGCGGCGCCAATCGGGGAAACTGGGCGGCCGCAGGCCTCGCCAGAGCTGCAGCGAGAGCTACGCCATAGACGGCTTTATTCACGATTGGCACACTCAAACATTAGGCAAGGGCCGTGCCCGAAGCCCTGACGTTTGATAGAAAAAGGGACCGGAGCCAGGCTCTGGTCCCCCAACTGCTTCGGGCCCGAAAACCGCTATCTGACGATGATGGGTGTGACGAGAGTCGTGCTTCCGGGGCCGACCGTTCCCGGATCGGTGACGGGCTTGAAAATCCCCACGATCTCGGATTTATCGAACTGCGTGTACGGATTCTGGTTCTGCTTCGCATCGTCCGGGAAGACCTTGGTCAACGTGAAAGAGCCAAGTAGGGACACCTCGACCTTTGACTTGCCGTTGCAGCCAGTGATACAGCGGTAGAACGCAGCTTTCATATCGACTCCAGGGATACCGGTGGCGTCCTCGCAGTTACCGAAGGTCGTGTCCGATTGCGCGATGCTGAGCGGATCGTTCTGGTCTCCGCGGATCACGCTGCAGATGCCTGGGCCCGTTGTTCCCCCGCATCCCTGGGCTCCTGGCCAAGCCCCGCAAATCGTGGGCTGCGTCATGTTTCCGTTTTCCGTGATCAGTGAGTCACCGACGGCGAGCGTGTGGCACGTAACGCCCGACATATTGTCCCTGTATGCGCCCGCGCCAGAATCGGGGGGAGGAGTGGCCACCGCCCCGGTAGCGACGTCCCAGTACTTCCCGAGTTGAACCCCCTGGTACTCCCCTGAGATTGCTCCCAGCGTGTCCGATAGCTGCCCCGATCCGACCTTCAGGTTGAAGGTGCGCTCCGCGGTGGTCATGTTGCTCAGCGCCACTAAGTCCGAATCCGACTCAAACGGCCGGTACATGCCGGAGTCGTCGGGGGTGTTGGGAATCCCGCGGTGAATATTGATTCGCCACATCAACTGCGTGAACGGAACCGCTATCGGCTTGATGCAACCGGCGGAGGTGTTCACTGGCGCATCCGCCCAACCGATGGCCCGAGCCTTGAGTCGAGGGGCATTCACGCCGAGCAGGCCCATGATGAGGCCCGTCGATTGGCGGCTGACAACCACGTTCACCGCGTCGATGTGCGGCGCCCACGCCGTGAACGTTCTGGCGGCATCATCCCAATCGCCGAGCTCCACGGAATCCACGGTGACGCTTCCCGCCATCGCCAGATTGGCGGACGCAAACGCCCGCGCTACTGAATCCGTCAGCCAGGCATTGTTAGGCGGAGATAACTGCACTGCTCCCGCGTGTGCCGCAGCATCAGCTGAGGTCTGCAGCTCGTTCCGCAGCGACCACAGCCGACTGAAATCGATCGAGATCGCCGAAATACCGACCAGCGTCACGATCATGATCCCGAGCATTACGATCACGGCGCCGCGCCGTGCTTTCAAGTTCATTGCGATTCTCCTTTTCCAGTGCGGCGACCCGCCCCCCGCGAACTACCGTCCCTCACTGGAATGACACCTGGACCCGGCTTGTGATTCACAGGACCTGACCCGCCCGGATTTCGGCCCCGCAATGAAGGATTAGATCTTACTGAACTCCTGGATGATTTGCACTACCGCCGGCCCGAGAATGACGGCAAACAACGCCGGAAGTATGAAGAAAAGGAGCGGGAACGTCATCTTCAGGGGGGCCATCTTTGCCCGTTTCTCGGCATCCTGACGCCGTTTCCGGCGCAGCGTCTCTGCCGCGACACGAAGCACTGTCGCAATACTCGTTCCCCACTTCTCGCTCTGGATGAGGCTCGAAACAAGCGCCCGAATGTCCAGCACGCCGGTCCGCTTCCAGAGCCCTCTGAGCGCCTCATCGCGCGCCATGCCGGCGTTGGTAAGCCGGTTCACGACCGCCAGCTCGTGAGCCAGGTCCGGGTGAGCAAGGCGTAACTCTTTGGCAACGCGCAGGATAGCCGCATCGAGTGACGTGCCGGCCTCTACGCAGACCACGAGAAGGTCGAGGGCATCCGGCACCGACTTCTTGATGCGATCCTGCCTCAATCGCACCAGCCGGTCGAGCATGGCGACCGGGAAGATCATCCCGAGAAATACGCCGAGCCCGAGGGTCGCTACGAACAGCATGAATTGCGTCCGCGGAATGACAATGAGCGCGACCAGCGGCAGCAGCACCATCGAGCTGACGCGGACAAGGAAGTAGACCGCGGGCCCCGAGGCCGACTCGAAGCCGGCCTGAGTGAGCTTGTGCTGAAGCTCCTCGTTCTCCTCGCGCGACTTCGCCCAGGCCTCGAGCCGGGCCTTGAGGCGGCCCTGCGCGCTCTTCTCCGGCCGCAGAACGATGCTCCCCGGGTCGACAAACGCGTCCTCGGACGCACGCAGGATCACGTCGCGCCGTTGCAGCATCGAGACGAAGCTCGTGCTGGCGATGAGGACCGCCAGTCCGACGAGAACCAGGAGAACGATCAGGAGGGGAGTCATGACGATGTCATCCTCAGATCTCGATGTCGGCGATCTTCATCATCATCCAGTAACCCATCATCACCGACAACGTGGCCGCGAAGAACACCCACGGTCCGACCGACGTGTTCAACATGGGACGCATGAAGCCCGGGTTGAGCAGGTTCACCATTCCAAACACCACGAACGGAAGCGACCCGAGGATACGGGCGGAGAGCTTTGATTCGGCGGTCAGCGTTTCGATCTCGCCTTTCATCGCCATTCGCTCGCGCATGAGGGTGGAGATCTTTCCCAGTACCTCGCTCAGGTTGCCGCCCGTCTCTCGCTGGATGAGGATGGCCGTCACGAACATCCGCAGGTCCAGGCTGTTGACGCGATCCTGGAGCGCGAGGAGGGCCGTGCGGACCTCCATGCCAAGGCGCTGCTCTTCGTAAAACCGCGCGAACTCGGGCCCCAGCGGTCCCGGAACTTCCTCGCCGATGAACTTCATCGCGGCCTGGAACGAGTACCCCGCCTTCATGGCGCTGACGAGCATGTCGAGGGCATCGGGCAGCTGATCCTGGAACGCATGAAGGCGCCTCCGCTCCATCATGCCTAACCAGTAGACGGGCAGGAACAGTCCGATGGCGGTTCCGATCGCGGCGCCGATGATGCTGCGGGTCACGAGGCGACCGAGCACCATGAAGCCAAACCCGCAGATCCCCATCGCCAGGACCAGGCTCCCGGCGGTCATTTCGACGCCGGCGCTCTGCAGCTTCTGTGTGAGCCTGGAGGTCAGTTCCCGGCCGCCCAGCAGCCGGTCGAGCGCGGGAAGCGTGCTGACGCTCTCGTCGCGCAGGATGCTGCGAGCGGCGTCCTGCGCCTGTTCAACCTCACGCAGCCGTTCCAGCGCCGCGTCGCTCGCGGTCAGCGAACTCCGGTTGAGGAATGTCCAGGTCCCGACCAGGAGCCCGATGGTTCCCAGAAAGACCAGGGCGAGGGTCAGCAGTTCTAGCATTGGGCTAAGGCGATAAAGGCGGATAGTGCCGGAACACGGATCAGCGGATTACACGGACAACGTCTGATACGTCAACGGACATCTTGTTTTTGATGACGCGGATGGAACAGTGAAGGTGCACGTTCTGGATGGGGAGAGGGGCCAATCACATTCAGTTGAAGTATCTGTTCATGTCTGCGTCCGAAGGCCGGGTCATCCGTGTTCGCTTGATCAGATTCGATCGGGGTTACTCGAAGAGGCCGCGCGGCATTTCGACGCCGGCGATCTTGAGTTTCTCGGCAAACAGCGGACGGACGCCGGTCGGCTCGAACGCGCCGACGATCCTGCCTTCCGGCGTGACGCCACGCCGCTTGAACCGGAAGATCTCCTGCGTCGTGACCATGTCGCCTTCCATACCGACGACTTCGACGACACTGATGACGCGGCGAGCACCGTCGCTCAGGCGCTGCACCTGCACGATGACGTCCAGGGCCGACGCGATCTGTTCCCGCATGGCGCGGTTGGGGAGGTTCGTTCCGGCCATGAGGATCATCGTCTCGAGGCGCGACAACGCGTCGCGCGGCGAGTTGGAGTGGATGGTGCTCAGCGAGCCTTCGTGACCGGTGTTCATCGCCTGGAGCATGTCCAGCGCTTCGGCCGATCGAACCTCGCCGACGATGATCCGGTCGGGGCGCATGCGCAGCGCGTTCTTCACCAGGTCGCGGGCGAGGACCTCGCCGCGTCCTTCGGAATTGGGCGGACGCGTCTCGAGGCGCACGACATGCTCCTGCTGCAGCCGGAGCTCCGCCGCGTCCTCGATGGTGATCAGTCGTTCATCCGCTGGAATGAACGAGCTCATCGCGTTGAGGAGCGTCGTCTTTCCGGAGCCGGTACCGCCGGAGATGAGGATGTTCAGCCGTGCTTTCACGCAGCCCGAGAGCAGCTGCAGCATGTCCGGCGTGATGCTTCCGTATTCGACCAGCTCCTTGACCGTGATGTCGGCGCCGAAGCGACGGATGGAAAGCACCGGTCCGTCGAGCGCCAGGGGCGGGATGATCGCGTTGACGCGCGAGCCATCGGGAAGGCGGGCGTCGACCATCGGTGACGATTCGTCCACACGGCGCCCCACGCGGCTCACGATGCGATCGATGACCGCCATGAGGTGGGCGTCGTTCCTGAACTGGGCGTTGATCCGGGTCAGCTTCCCCTTCCGTTCGACGAAGATGTTGTGCGCGTTGTTGACGAGGATGTCGGTAATCGTCGGATCGCGGGTCAGCGGCTCGAGTGGACCGAGGCCGACGATTTCCCAGACGATGTGCTCGACGATTTCTTCGCGTTCCGCCTGCGACAGCGGCGTGGACTCACCGCGCAGCACTTCAGCCACCGCCCGGCGGATCTGGGTCGTGACTTCATCCTCATCCTGGATCTTTTCGAGCGCCTCGAGATCCAGCCGGCTGATGAGCCGGTGGTGGATATCGACCTTGAGCTGATCGACCGCGCTGAGCACTTCCGTCTCTTCGGTGAAGCGCGAGAAGGACGAAGTGGCGCGCATCGCCGCCGAGGTCAGGTCCTGTCCATTGCGGGACGTGTCCGATGCGCTGTCGGGCGCCGGTTGAGCCGGCGTGGCAGGGGCCACCGGGGGCTGCTTTCGCCCAGTGAGACGATCAACGAGAGACATGTCAGCTCCGCCTGCGAGTGAAGATGGTCCGCAGTGTCATGCGCGAGCCATTGGGGGTGTGCCGGGTGCGGGAATCCGGCTCGACGCCGCCGGACAGCTTCTGTGCGAGCTGCCGGTATGAGGCGGCGAGCTTCGACTGCGGAGCGTGTTCGCCGATCGGCACGCCGTCGGTGGCGGCGCGCGAGCAGGTTGGATAGTCGTTCGGCAGCCGGAAGAAGATGTCGGTCTTGAGCACTTCGGCGGCTTCGGCCGGCGACACAACGTCCTCGGACTGGTACCGGTTCACGACCACCCCGAGCTTCTCGTTAGGGTAGCCGAGCCGGCGGAAGACGCCGATCATGCGCTGCGCGGCCCGCAGCGCCGCCACTTTCAGTTCGGTCAGCAGGATGATGCGGTCGGCGCCGTCGAGCGCCGCCAGCGTGCGATCGTTGAGCCGGTGTTCGCAGTCGAGGACGGTATAGTTGAAGGCCGCGCGCATCTGCTTGACGACCGTGGTGGACACGTTGGCATCCACGTCCTCATCGGCTTCGGGCCGTTCCGGCGCGGCGAGCACCCACAACCGGTCGGTCGCCGGCACCATGACCGAGTGCAGCAGGTCGGCGTCGATGCGGCCGATCTTTCCCGCGATGTCGCCGATGTCGTAGGCGGGGCGGACGTTCAGCAGGAGCCGGATATCGCCGCCGGGCAGCGCGAAATCGGCGATAGCAACCTTCGCGTCGGGATGGGCGAGCGTGAGCGCGTGGGCCAGGTTCACGGCAAGCGTGCTGGTGCCGACGCCACCCTTGCTGCCGAAGGCCGCGTAGACCTGGCTGTCGGTTATCGCGCCGGTCGTTCGTTGCGCCAGTCGTTCGAGCGCCGACGCAAGGTCGGCGGCGACGAGAGGCCTGACCAGGTATTCCTGGATGCCGGCGCGCATCGCGCGGAGCATCAGGGTCGGGTCGGTAGTTTCGCCGGTGGCGATGACGCCCAAGTGGCGCTCTCGCCGGTTGAGGCGGTCGATGACGGCAAGCTGCGCTTCGTCGACCCCCTCGATCGGCACCACGAGCAGGTCGATCGGCTGCTGCTCGAGGGTGACCAGGGCCTGCGTCATCGTTGTGTTGTTGACGATGCGCGAATAACCGTGACGCTGGAGCTGTTGCTCCAGCGTCTGGTCCGTTCCCCCGGGGTCGCTCACGACCAGCGCTGTACGACTCATGACAGTGGCGGCCCTGATTATTGAGGCGGCGGCGGGCGACGTCGGCGCAGTGCGTCGATCGCCGGGCGCGCCGTGTCGGACGGCATTCGCAGCGTGTCCTGCGCGCGCGGCTGCAGCGGATCGATGACGACCGGCGTGACCACTACCAGGAGCTCGGATTCGTTGCGCTGGAAGCGGGTACTGGAGAAGAGCTGTCCCAGGATCGGGATGTGCATCAGGAGGGGAAGGCCGGTGCGTACGTTCTCATCCTCGCCGGCGAACATGCCCGAGATGATGAGACTCTGGTTCCGCCGCACGTCGAGTGTGCTGTTCACCCGGCGCGTGCGGAACGCGGGCACGCGGAATCCCTGCAATGTGATCGCGTTGGCGAAGTCGAGGCTGGAGACTTCGGGAGTGACCTGCAGCTTGATCAGGCTGTCGCTGATGATCTCGCCGACGAACTTGAGACGGACGCCGAACTCGCGGTACTGCAGCGTGACATTGCTGCCGCCGCCGGAACCCGCTGCCTGAACGACCGGAATGGGAAGCTCGCCGCCGGCCAGGAAGGTGGCGGAATCCTTGTTCCCCGCCATGAGGTTCGGCTCGGCCAGGAATCTTGCATTGCCCTTCTGCTCCTGCGCGTCCAGGAAGGCGAGGAGGTTATCCGTGCTGAGATCCGACAGGAACGTGCCGAACCCGGTGGCCGGCGGGAGAAGGATCTTCCCCTCCTTGTCGAAGACCGCATCGGACCGGAAGATGCCAGTCCCCGCCCGGCTCCGTTGATCGCGCCAAAGGCCCGAAATGCCGATCTCCCGCAGCGCATCGCGACGCACCTCGGCGAAATGCACCGCGATCGAGATCTGCTTCCTGTCCGCCGGCGCATGAACCGAGATGCGATAGTGCGTCCGGGTGCCATTGGCAAGCCAGATGATGGCATCGGTCTCGCCGGAAGAGAGCGAGTTGATGACGACTTCGCGATCCGAAACGACCACCACGTCGGCAACCGCTGCATTCACGATGGAAACGCGAGTGACGACCGTGTCAGCGCGAATCGGGAAGGAGCGGCCGACCGGGAGATCGAGCGGAGTGACGGGCGTGACCAGCTGGGCGGGGGCCTGCGCGGACGCAGGCGTGGCCCAAAAAAGCCAGGCGGCAGCAAGGCATACTCCGCAAGCGATTAGTCGTGGCACGCCGTTCCTCCCGGCCTTGAATGAGTGGGACATGGATGCGGTCAGTTCTTGACGATGGTGTCACGCTTGACCGAATCCTTCTGGAACTTCAGCTCTGACTTCTGCCCCCCGCGGAAAATCTCGACGCGGTTCGTGTCCGGCTTGGCCGCTTGCTGCCTGGGTGCCGCCACCGGCTCGCGAATCAGCACGGTTTCAGGGACGACGCGGGGCGGCTGCGTTGCACGACTTGCAGTGCGGCGCGGCGGCGGCGGCGTGCGACCGGGACCATCACGCAGAGCTCTTTCCACATCGGCCGATGTCGCTCCGCGCGTGACGACCGAATCAGGATCGCCATAGCCACGAAGCACGAGCTGGATCGATCCCTGCGACTGGGCGACAAGGAGCAGTTCCGATTCCTCAGGCGTCACCTCGAGCGTGGCGACGGTCGCCGGAATGGGGCGGCCATCCTCGCTCTTGTGAACCGCGGTCTGCATGGCCAGCACGCGCATGTTCGACATGAAGAGCTTTGCCGTCCGCTGCGCATTCGCCAGTGTCGTGGTGAGCGCGATGTCCACCCGGCTGTTAGGCGGGATCATGCCGGCAATGCCGGTGACATCGTTAATGCGAACGCTCATGGCCCGCTTGCCGGGCGTAATCTTGGTAAGAAGGCCGGCATCGGTGCCTTCCGGAGCCAGTCGGCCCGGAACCAGCGGCTCGCCGTTAAACACCGGCACTCTCGCTACTCGACCGGCGACCGAATCGATGCGACCGTAGGCGCCAACGGGGACCGTGGAGACGGGCCACTGCGCGACCGACAACGCCAGGCGATCGATCTTTTCGCCTTCATTGATGTCGCGACTGGCGACAACGACCGGCGCCGTCGCTACCCGGCTGCTCGCCTTGGTCGACTCGAGCACCTTGAAGACGGCGTACGTGGCGCCAATCGCCACGACGATGGCGACGTAGAAGACGAAGGAATAACGCTTTGCTGCCATGGCCTAGCCCACCCAGTTTCGGCAAGGTGAACGGTCGGGGCGTGCCGATGGTCGCGCCCGTCCTGCGGTTTCTCGAACCGCCTCGCGAGTCAATCCCAGCAGTTCCTTTCGCAGCGGAATATGGCTTCCCGGCTGACCGTGATGCCGCTCAGGCCACCGACGAACGAGATACCGCTGAAGATCGGATAGTTGACGACGGCCACCTTCACGTCGGCACCATTGGACGCGTCGACCGTCACCAGGCTCGTGTCGACGCTGTAGCCGAACGCGGCCGAGAACGACTGAATCGTTGTCTTGATGGCCAAGGTCCGGTTGGACACCGTCACGATGCTGTCCAGCGTGCTCGCCGTCCGAGCCCCCTCTCGGAGGGAGGACGTCAGCGCGTTGAGCCGCTGATAGGCGCGACTGAACGAAATGATCCCCCAGACCAGCAGGAACATGATCGGCACGACGAGCGCGAACTCGACGATCGCCGCGCCGCGCGTGTGCCGGAGGAATCGTGAGAGGTTAAGGCGTTTCATGATTGGACGTTCGCCCATCAGGTCAGAGGAAACCACGCGGCGACCAAAGCTCCAATTGCAAGTGCTACGCCATACGGGAGCGGTCGCCGTCTGGTACCGGGTACCCCTGACTGATCGGCGACGCCCGCGAGAGACCCCGAGGACGCCGCCAGCGCCATCCGGCGCAGCACCAC
>DATCIJ010000037.1:0-3209 GCA_036507855.1 Gemmatimonadaceae bacterium
GCTGGTTCAACGCTGGTCACGGAGCCCGGCTCACGATCAACACCGGACAATGCGCGGCGCGGACCACCTGCTGCGTGTTCGACCCGAACACGAGGAGATCGACCGCTCCGCGGCCGTGCACGCCCATCACGATCAGGTCGATCGCCTGCGCGGCGGCCTGACGCAGAACCTCCCGATACGCCGGGCCTTCGACGACGACGGTTTCCACTTCGTCATTGGTCCGCACCGGGGAGGGAATCGCCGCGCGCAGGCGCTCCATGCAGCGGGCTTCGGCGGCAGCCCGCGCCCGATCGACATCAAAGTCCGCGGCCATCCGGTTCTCGCGGAACTCCGGCGGCACCTCGATGGCGTGCAGGAGGGTGAGCCGTGCCCCGGCTTTCTGAGCGATGTCGACCGCATACTGCAGCGCGCGAATCGAGCTCTCGGAGAAGTCCGTCGGGCACAGGATCCGGCTGAAGCGGACTGGCGTGCCGGGAACGGCATCCGGCGCCTGGCGGGGCACGATCATCACCGGGCAGGGAGCCGTGCGCATGATCGTCTCAGCCACCGATCCCAGGACCTGTCGCTTGAAACCCGATCGACCATGGCTGCCCATCACCAGGAAATCAGTCTCGAGCGCCTCCACCTGGGCAAGGATCTCGGCGCGGATGTCCCGAGCTTCCCGTATCACCTGATTGAGCACCACCTCCGGTGGCACGTGCTCGACGAACCGCTCCAGTTCGGCCTCGCGTTGCCCGCGATCAGCCGGGTGCGGCACGGCGGGGGCCAGATCCAGGGGGACGTTGGCGAATACGTGCAGGACCGTCAGCGGCGCCTTGTACCAGAGCGCCATGGCGGCTGCGTGATCGAGCGCGCGGTGCGCCAACTCGGAGAAGTCGACGGGGCACAGGATGTGCCTGATGTCACGGTTCATCTGAATATTTCGAAAATCAAGGCATCGCGCATCTGAGCATGTCGCAAATGATGTACCGCCATGCTGCGACGATGATATAGCGCGGACCGCCCGGTGACGGAATCTCGCATCTGTCCGACGACAGTGGCTGGCCAGCCAACGCGCGGTGAATTTCCGAAGCGCCCGCTGACTTTCCCCATATCAGCTCGAAGTCATATCGGCACGGAAGGGCTATGGCGGACAATGCGGAAGCCATGATGACTGCCCAGGGGTGGTGCACGCAGTCGAAGGTCTATGGGTTGGTTGGGTTGCTGGGTGCCGTCGTGTTTACGTTGTCTCTCACGGTCCTCCACCTTGTGCGAACCGAGATCGACTGGAGGCAGGATTACGTGAGCCACTTCGTGCACGGTCGCCTGGGCTGGCTCTTCGTCTCGGGCGCCGTCGTCCATGGCTTCGGCAACCTTGCGCTCGGCCAGGGTCTTCGCAGGTCGCTAGGCCACGGTCGGGCTCGCACTTGGGCAGTCCTCCTCTTTGGCATCGCCGCCGCAGGCATCGTCTTGGGGGGGCTCCTTCCCATCGATCCTAGTGGGACACCTCCGACCTTCGTAGGTCGCGTCCACCGCGGTGTCATCTACGTCGCCTTCCTCGGGGAGCTCGTCGCGCTCTTCCTCTTCTCGGTTGCGTTTGCACGAAATCCTGGTTGGCAGCGGCGTAGTGGTACCTCCTTCGTGTTGTCGGCGATAGCCACCATTGCGTTGGCGGGGTTTCTTGCCGCCCTCTTGCTGCATCGGATGCTCGGCATGGCGGAGCGGTGGGCACTATCAACCTTTATGGCGTGGGAGTTCTGGGCCGCATTTCAGTTGATCGCCGCTCGACGTGCCACGAAGAACGGCCGTGGACGCAGCCGCTAAATAAAGAACTGCTCGGGAGACTCTCACCGCAGCAGGTCCGACGGACAGACCTGGCCGGCGAAGACATCGAGGCCATCCTCACTCAAGCGCCGGGCAACGGTGCTCCGACCGGCGGGCTGAAGGTGATCGCGAAGAGCAGCAGGTTCGCCGCGACCTTCCGAAACCGAGAGCATCAACAAGATTTGTGCGGAGAGCTTCGGGGGAGCGGATCATCTGCGTCGCGTCCTGGGAGACGCACAGGCTATCGTCGGTGAGGCCTTGGCGGCGGCGCCGCCAAAATGACAATAATCGATCGGTTTATGGCCCATGTGATTCGACCTGACTTCGGTGAAACGAGGCTGGACGCGCTACAGCGTCATGCGTTCGCGTACTTCCTGCACGAGACCAATGCCGCAAACGGTCTCGTGGCAGACAGAACGCAGCCGGGCGCTCCGGCGAGTATTGCCGCCGTTGGCTTCGCGCTGGCGGCCTATCCGGTCGGCGTCGAGCGGGGATGGCTGACACGCACCGACGCGATCGAGCGAACGCTGGCGCTGTTGCGGTTCTTCTGGACCAGCCCGCAGGGCACGGCGCCAGACCTGACCGGGTACAAAGGGTTCTACTACCACTTCCTCGACATGACGACCGGAAGGCGCGCCGACATGTGCGAGCTGTCGTCGGTCGATACCAGTTTCCTGCTGGCTGGCATGCTGGCCGCCGCGGGGTACTTCGATCAGGACAGCGAGGCCGAGCGGGAGATCCGTACGTTGGCCGACGCACTCTACCGCCGCGCCGATTGGCCATGGGCGTGCAATGGCGGAGCGACGGTCACGCATGGGTGGAAACCTGAGAGCGGCTTTCTGCCCTACCGCTGGGAAGGCTACGACGAGGCCATGCTCTTGTATGCGCTCGGTCTCGGGTCGCCCACGTATCCCCTGCCAAGGGAAAGCTACGCGGCGTGGACCGCCACCTATCAGTGGAAGGACATCTACGGCTACGAATTGCTCTATGGCGGTTCGCTCTTCATCCATCAGTACTCGCACGTCTTTGTGGACTTCCGCGGGATCCAGGACGCCTTTGCGCGAGACAAGGGCATCGACTACTGCGAAAACAGCCGCCGTGCGACCTACGTCCAGCAGGCGTACGCGACCCGCAACCCTCTTGAATTCGCGGGCTACGGCCAGTACTTCTGGGGCCTGACCGCGAGCGATGGCCCAGGCTGGACGACGCAGCGAGTGCGCGGCATCGAGCGCACGTTCTTTGACTACGTCGCACGCGGCGCGCCGTATGGCCCGGACGACGGGACCGTCGCGCCATGGGCTGCGGTCGCTTCGCTCCCGTTCGCGCCGGAGATCGTGCTGCCAACGGTTCAGCACTTTCAGGATGTCTATCCGCAGGTCACGGGCGAGTATTGCCTCCGGTGCAGC
>DATCIJ010000038.1:0-12253 GCA_036507855.1 Gemmatimonadaceae bacterium
ATCGCGGTGACGAGCCTGCACAGCCACCTGCTCGACGAGGAGCCGCGCCTGTTCTTCATGCACTTCTGGGCGAATGCGGACGCGGTTGCGCTGGCGCGTGGCCTCAAGGCGGCGCTCGATCTGACGAATTCGCTGCCTGCAAGGAGGTAGTCGGCGGCTATTCGTACCGGAGTGCTTCGACCGCATCGAGACGGGCGGCGCGCCGGGCGGGCCAGACGCCGAACAGGACGCCGATCGCGCCCGCGTACCCCACCGCGAGCGCGATGGTCGGTCCGTCAATGGCGACACTCCATTTGAACGCGTCGCTGAGCAGGTGAGCGCCGCCCAGTCCCAGCGAGACGCCTATGACGCCACCGCACAGGCAGATGATCACCGCCTCTACCAGAAACTGGAGCAGGATGCTGCGGCGCGTCGCACCAAGCGCCTTCCTCACGCCAATCTCGCGGGTTCTCTCCGTCACAGAGACCAGCATGATGTTCATGATGCCGATTCCGCCAACGATCAGGCTGACGGCGGCGATACCCGCCAGGAGGAGCGTGAACGTCTGCGTGGATTCGTTCAGGGTCTCGAGAAAGTCCGTCTGCATGCGCATGGTGAAGTCGTCGCGCTGATTGGGGCGCAGGCGGTGAGACCGGCGCAGGATCTTCGTCAGTTCCGCCATCGCCAGGGGGAGCGACTGCTCATCCCGGGCGAGGACGAAGATGTCGTTCAAGCGCTCGCGGCCGAAAACCCGATGCCGTCCGGTTTGAATCGGAATCAGCACTTGCTCGTTCGCGTCCATCATGCCGGTCGCCTGGCCCTTCAGGGCCATGACGCCGACGACGATGAACTGCATTCCGCGAATGCGGATCGGCTGTCCTACGATTGCTTCCGGGTTGTCCAGTTCGAGCTGTTCGAGCGCCGTCCACCCCAGCACCGCCACGCGGCGAGTAGCGCGGTCCTCGGCGTCCGTGAACATGCGGCCGGCGGCCATCTGAAACTTCCGCGTCTCCAGGAAATTCGCCGTGGTACCAGTCACCTGGATGCTGATGTTCCTGTTCCGGAACTGCACCTGCATGCGCACATCCTGTTGCGGCTGGATCGCGACGATATGCTTCGAGCGAAGCTCTATCTGACGCGCGTCTGCCAGGGTCAGGGGCTTGATATCTGTCGTGGCGACACCGCCGGCCCCCCGTGCCATCGAGGCGTTGACCATGATCAGCGTTGTCCCGAGCGCCGCGATCCGGTCCGTCACCTGCCGCTGCGCGCCTTTGCCTATCGCCATCATCGTGATCACCGACCCGACCCCGATGATGATACCGAGCATTGTCAGGAGCGACCGCAGCTTGTTGGCCGCGAGTGATCCGAACGCGACTTTCAGGATCTCGCTGAAGACCATGTCGGAACCTCTCGCCGGATTGTACTGCCGGAGCGCTGCCGTCCCCTGACGTTTCCGCTGGCACGGAACCAGACACGCGATGCTGAAAGGATACGTGACATCCGCGCCCGCTGCTGTCCATGTCGCGTACAGATCGGGCTCCGGAAGGGGTGGCGGCGACCGGGATCGGGCCGCGACATTGCCTGCGGCCAAACTCGCATCCGCCAACGGCCGCTTTCTTACCGACTGACCGTCATGCGTCGCTTCTCCTTGTGCGCGATCCTGTGGCTGCTGCCCGCCCAGCTGCCGGCCCAGCAGGACCCGGCCACGGCGCGTATCGGGACGACACGTCCGACGCTGCGCGTGGGTGCCGCCGTGAGCGACGCCATACGGCTCGATGGCCAGCTCACAGAGCCGGCATGGATGACGGCTGATTCCATCATCAACCTCACCCAGATCGAGCCCGTCGAGGGCAGCCAGCCAACGGGCCGCACTGTCGTGCGCGTTCTGGTCATTGGAGACGCGATCGTGTTCGGGATCCGCGCCGACGACCCCGACGCGTCGCGCATAACGAGCTTCGTCCGCAATCGCGACGCCAGTCTGACCAACGAGGATCACATCCGGTTGGTGCTGGACACCTACCTCGACGGTCGCTCGGGCTACGTGTTCATCGTGAACCCCCACGGCGCGAGATACGACGCCTTGGTCGCCAATCAGGGCGAGGGCGAGAACTCGCAGTGGGACGCCATCTGGGAAGCGGCGACGCACCGCGACAGTGCCGGCTGGTCGGCCGAGATCCGCATTCCGGTCAAGAGCCTGCTCTTCAAGCGCGGACTCACCGAGTGGGGCTTCAACGTCGAGCGTCGCATGCAGCGTCTGCTCGAGACGTCGCGCTGGGCGAGCCCCGATCGCGACGTGAAGATCAACGTCACGAGTCGCGCCGGCCTTCTCACCAACGTTCCACCATTCGACCTGGGCTTGGGTCTCAGTATTCGTCCATCGGTCACCTCATCTATCGGAAAGCCCGCACCGGCCACGTCCGCCATTTCGGATTTGGCGGCGAGTCTCGATGTCACCAAGCGGCTCGGCTCCAACACGTTAGGCTCGCTCACGGTGAACACCGACTTTGCCGAGACCGAAGTCGACACACGCCGTACGAACCTGACGCGTTTCCCCCTGCTCTTCCCCGAGAAGCGCACGTTCTTCCTCGAGGGGTCGGACATCTTCGATTTCGGACTCGGCTTGGGGAGCAGCAGCGGGTCGAGTGGCGACGTGATTCCGTTCTTCAGCCGGCGCATCGGGTTGCTCGGCGGACGCGAGGTGCCGCTCGAGGCCGGCGCGAAGATCGCCGGCCGCGAAGGGGCGACGAATTTCGGCGCGCTGCTGGTGCGAACGGGTTCCGTCGATACGCTGGCGACGGAAAACACCATGGGCGTCTTTCGACTGAAGCAGAACGTGCTGCATGAGTCTTCCATCGGGGTGATCGCGACCCTGGGCGATCCGATTGGCCGTACCGGAAGCTGGACGGCCGGAACCGACCTGACGTACCAGACGTCGCGATTCCAGGGCAACAGGAACTTCCTGGTGGGCGTCTGGGGCCTGGCGACTGGCCGCGATTCGTTGCCGGGCGGCACCCAGCATGCGTTAGGCGCGAAGATCGACTATCCGAACGACCTCTGGGACATCGCGTTCACGTACAAGTGGGTCGGAGACGCGTTCGATCCGTCACTCGGGTTCGTTCAGCGGCCCGGCGCGCAGCTGGTCACGCTCAACATCACGAACAAACCGCGTCCCAGACGGCCGATTGCCGGTCTTCGCGTGCGGCAGATGACCAACGAGTGGTTCAACACGCTGGCGACCGATCTCGACGGACGCTGGGAGAGCTACCGCATCTTCCTTGCGCCGATCAACTGGCGTCTGGAGACCGGAGACCGGTACGAGGTCAACGTCGTTCCTACCGGTGAGCGACTCATCGCGCCATTCGAGATCGCCGAGAACGTGTTGATCCCGCAAGGCAGCTATCACTGGAACCGGTATCGGCTCGAGGCAGCGCTGGCGTCGAAGCGCCGCTTCAGCGGCCAGTTCACCTGGTGGTTCGGCGAGTTCTACTCGGGCACGCTGGACGAGCTCATCGCCACGGCGTCGTGGAAGCCTTCGGCGTTGTTCATCATGGAATTCAACGCGACGCGGAATGTCGGCCGGCTGGCAGAGGGCAACTTCACGCAGCAGGTCATCGGGACGCGGGCGCGCCTGAATATCTCGCCCGATCTGCAGTTCAACAGCTACATGCAGTACGACAACACGACCGACAGCTTCGGCACCAACACCCGCGTTCGCTGGACGTTCTCGCCGTTTGGTGAGCTGTTCGTCGTGTACAATCACAACATCCGCGAGCTGATCCCGACGCCCGGGGTGCCGCGCGAGTGGCGCTTCGATTCCAATCAGCTGCTGGTGAAACTGCAGTACGCCTGGCGCTACTGACGAACGGCGAACGTGAGCGTGGCCCACTTCGACTCGTAATCCACCGTGTCGGCGGTCACGCGGGTCATGTTGATGAACTTGATGTACCAGTCTCCCGCGGTGGTCAGCGGTATGCGGGCCGTTCCGTCGGCGCCCGAACGCGTATTGCGCTGCGCGATGCGACCACCGGACGCGTCGCGACCGCCGAACAGGATGTACTGATTCGGGACCGGCTTGCCGCCTACGAGCACCTTGACGCGTAATGTTGCACCACGGCGCAGCCCATACGGATTGGTGAGCGGGATGATCTCGGCCGGATAGCCAAAGACAGCGTCGAAGCTGTGCCCGAGGGAATCGCCGACCTGCAGCAACGTCTTGACGTGCTTGTGGTACCGCTCGCGCGCGGCTTTATCGAGCTCTTTCCGCGCGCGGCGCTGTGCCAGGATATCCGGAATCCCGTCGTCGCGCAGGTACATGTTGAACGTATCGGCCGAAAGCGCGATGATGCTCGGCGTTGTCGAAACGCCGACCGCGTACGTTCCCGTGGCGCCGACGCGCACTCGAAACGTGGTCGTGTCGCCGGACTCGGTCCACGTCGACATGTCGATCGGGATGCGGGCACGGGGACCCGCGATTGAGGCGTCACGAACGCGTGACCGCACGATCGCATTCTCACTCTGGGAGAAGGTTCCATTGAGCAGTCGTACGACGACCTCGGAGTTCGGCGGTACGACAAACCGCTCGGCTCGAAGGAACATGTCGTGCGCCGATGCAACGGCGGCGACGCAGAGAATCGCGCCAGCGCCAAGGATCGCGGCCACGCGGTGCCTGGACATGAATCGTGCTCTTCGCATTGGTCACCTGCCAGAGTTCGCTGGAAACTGTGCCGACCGATCGCGCGCAGCCGATGGAACGCGGTCACACGATGATGTTCATCGCGGTTGCTGAGTGCAAGCCGCCGGATCACAATTGCCTGTGTTCGGCTGCTACGTTGGAGGCGGCGAAGCCGGCTGTGGTGTGACCATGGCGCGCACTCCCGCGACAGCATCATGCGTGCCCGCCACCGCGATCACGTCACCCTGCTCGAGCCGCAAGTCTCCCCGCGGCGAGATCACCTGTTCGCCACCGCGGAGCAGCGCCAGAACCGTCGCTCCCGTCAAGCCGCGCATGTCGAGTTCGGCGAGTGTCCGACCCGCCGCCGCACTTTCCGCCGCCACCGTCATCGCCACCGGCTCTCCCAGTCCGGGTAGCATTTCCTGCATTCGCTGCATGGCGTCGTCGACATTCGCCTGCGTTCCCTCGGCCATTCGACGCGCCAGAGCAGCCGCAATCACTTCACCGCCGGCCACCGCGTGTCCCTGGAGATTCTTGGCGCTTCGCCAGATCGCGAGCACCAGGACCATCCCGGCGCCGAAGATGACCGCAATACCGGGAATGCGCGGCGCGAAGGGCTGTATCACCGCCATCAGGAGCGCCACCACCGCGAACAGCAATCCGAACTGCAGCGTGACCTCCAGCGCGCGCCGGGGCGCGCGCGCCAGGTCCACCTTGCGCTCCTCGGGAGCCGGCAGCGCCTGAACGGCGATCGAAAGACCCAGCAGGTGCGTGGAGCGAACGAGGGCAATCACCAGCGGTGCGCCTAACGCAGCCGCCACGATCAGCACCACGGCGCGCGCGGCCGCGAGCGAGAGACCGGCAGAGACGTCGAGGAGCCTCACCATTCTCGGGAACTCGACCGACAGGGCGATGAAGAGCACCGCGAGCAGCACGGTGTCGATCGCGATCACGCGCACCAGGTGGCGCGTGCGACTCCGGCCGCCCGGACGCGCCGGCGTGGCCCGGAGACTCTCCATCCATGAACCGTAGAGCGCCACGAACGTCTGCAGCGGGCCCGGAAGCCGGGCATCCACCATGGCCGCGATGCGCGGAGCCGCGCGGATGAGTCTCGGCGTCGTCAGCGTCGTCAGCGCACTGACGGCAACGGCCACCGGATACAGGAAGTCGCGCGTCGCGCTGGTGGCGAGGCCAACCGACGCAATGATGAAGGAGAATTCGCCGATCTGCGCCAGGCTCATCCCCGCCTGCACCGCGGGTCGCAGTCCCTCGCCGGTGAGGAAGACGCCACTCGACACCGCCAGCACCTTGCCGCCGATCACGATCACCACCAGCGCCGCGATCATCCACCAGTATTCCAGGACGACCGACGGATCGAGCAGCATGCCGACCGCGACGAAGAAGATCGCGACGAACAGGTCACGAACGGGCGCGACCAGATGCCCGACCTGCTTCTCCTGTCCGGATTCCGCCACGAGCGCGCCGGCGATGAACGCGCCTAACGCGACCGAGTATCCAAGCGACAACGCCAGGAGCGAAGCCGCAAAGCAGACTCCGATGCTGCTGATCAAAATGGTCTCGGCGCGCTCGGAGCGGACCGCGGCACGAATCAGACGCGGCACGATCAGCAGGCCCACCCCGACCAGGCCCGCCAGGAACAGCGCCAGCCGGAGCGTCGTCGTGACGACGTCGCGCGGGGACAGTCCTTCGCCCTCGCCGACCGCGGTCAGGATCGCGATGAGGAGAATCGCGATGACGTCCTCGACGATGAGAATGCCGAGCACGATATCGGCCACTCGACCGCGGATACCCTGTTCGGCGAACGCCCTGGCGATGATGGTCGTACTGGAGATCGCGACGATCGCCGCGAGAAACACGCTTTCGAGCGTGGTCAATCCCAGCAGGCGGCCGGCCAGGTACCCCAGCCCCATCATCACGCTGGTCTCCGTTATGGCCGCGATTCCCGCCGGCCCTCCAACCTGCAGCAAACGGCGCGCGCTGAACTCGAGACCGATGGAGAACATCAGCAGGATCACGCCGAGCTCCGCCAGCGTGCGCACCATCGCCTGATCGGCCACCAGCGGAACCGGGATGTACGGCCCGATGATCATGCCCGCGACCAGGTAGCCGAAGACCACCGGCTGGCGGAGGCGCTGGAAGACGAGGCTCGTCAACGCCGCGACGCACAGGACCAGCGCGAGATTGGTCAGGAAGTCGTGCGAATCAACCATGGCGCATCCGTTCCACCACGCGCTCGATGACGGCGGCGGTCACATACGTCAGGAGTGAGAGACCGAGCGACAGCAGGAACGGGAACGCATAGCCCGAGGCCGCCGACACCAGGTACGTCACGATTCCGGCGCTCAGCGTGAGCATCGCCGCCATCGGGCCACCGAAGGACGTGAAGAGGCCGAAGCAGATGGTGACCAGCGTGCCGGCGCTGCCGAACGCTGACGCGTTCTCCACCAGCTCGAACACGCCATCGGCCCGGATGGCCTGCACATAGGCGATCGCGCCGAACACCAGGACGCCGGCGCGGGCAATCCGCACCTTGGTGCGTTCATCCGTCACCTTGAAGATCGGGACCACGAGGTTGTGCGACATCAGGCCCGACGAGACGAGCAGCGTGCTGTCGACCGTGGAGAGGATCGCCGACACCAGCCCGCCGGCGAAGATCGCGAAGAACACGGTCGGCAACAACGCGTGCGCGACCGCCGGGATCACCTGCTCGGATTCGGCGAGGCCCGGCACGATGCGCTGGCCGAGCACTCCGATGATGAGCGGGATGATGCCGACGCCGATGTACATCGCCCCCGCCACGCACGAGGAGCGACGGGCCACGTTAGGCGTCCTGGTGGCGATGATCCGTCCGACCAGTTCGGTGGCGAGCACCGAACCGCAGACGGGAATCGCCCATTCTTCCAGCAGAGCCCAGGTGGACGACCCGGACGGCGGCAGCAGGGTGATCGGTCCGACGCCGCGCAACGCGTTCACCACGCCGCCATCGTGGTGAACCTGGATGAGCACCCCGCCCAGTACGACTGCCAGGCCCACGGCGAGCATGACGCCCTGGATGACGTCGGTGATGGCATCGGCGAGCAATCCGCCGAATACCGTATAGAGCATGGTGAACCCTGCCGCGCACGCGATCGCCACCTCGATCGAGATACCGCCTGTGGCGGCAGACAGCACGTACCCGAAGCCCCGGATCTGCGCGGCCGCCCAGAGGATCGAGCCGGGGATCAGGATCACCGCGGCCAGCCGTTCCACCTTCACGGAGTACCGCTGACGGAAGAGGTCCGCCAGCGTCGTCAGGCGCCGGCGCCACAGGGGGCCGGCGAAGACGAGACCCATCAGGATCAGGCACAGCCCGTAGCCGAACGGCTCGGCGTTCGCCAGGGAGACACCATCGCGGAATGCGTTGCCGGCCGATCCCATGACCGTCTCGGAGCCGAACCAGGTGGCGAAGATGGAGAACGTGGCCAGCGTGTATCCCAGGCTGCGGCCGGCGAGGAGGTAGTCCGACTCGGTCCGGATCCGTTTCGAAATCCAGACTCCGATGCCGAGCTGCAACGCGAGGTACGCGAGCATCGCGGCGAGGCCCGGCGGCATGATCAGATCCCGCCGAACACGAAGCCGCGGCCTAACGACGCCACCCACCCGCCGGCGAAGCCGCCGCCGGCGAGACGGCGCGACAGGTCCAGCCGCCAGATGCCTCCCGCCTCACGGATCGAGGCCAGGCGGAGTCCAGCGCCGAGTTCCGTCCCCGCGCGCCGCGGTCCGCCGCCATCCCAGGCCCCGGCGTGCCCGCCGAAGGCGGCCGCTCCCACCCCGACCAGACCGAACAGACGTGGCCAGGCCAGGTACCGGTACTCGGCCGCCAGGACGAAATAGCGGTCTCCCGTGAATGCGTGCGCGGGAAAGGCGCGCAAACCGGCCCCGAGGCCGATGTCGAACTCCCTGCCGGGGACCGCGTTCCGCTGCCGTCCGGCCGATCCGTGAAGCACCACGAGCTGACGCTGCCCTCGCTGGGCAACGACCGTGGTGGCGCCTTCCACCGTGGCCGAGTCGGTGCCCTCGGCGGTCTGGAGAGCGGTGGCGCGAACACCGAACCGCGCGAAGCCCCCGGGGAAGGGTAGCCCGACTCCGGCGCCTAACGATCCGCCGATGCCGTCGCGATCGTATCCCCACGCCGAAGGAGCCGCCAGCAGCGCCACGGTCCCGAATGGACCGAGGTCCACATCCTCCACCCGCTCGATGCGTTCGACGTTCCAGACGCGGATGTACCGCGGCCGGCGCACGGCGAGATAGAGACCGGCCGTCGCGCTTCGCGTTCGCGGAACCACGTTCCGCTCTTCCATGGGCACCATGTCATCGCGCAGCCACTGGGCCAGCACCCCCACGCGCACGTAGCCGCGAGGACCAGCCGTGAGGGCGATCGCACCGTCGGCGCGCAGCACCGCCGCTTCACGCCACAGCGAATCGACGATTGCGCTTCCGCCAAACTGCAGGACGCGGCCCTGGAAGACCGACGCCGAGAGCGACCCCCCGGCCCTGGACGAGAGGCTCAGGAATGGCAGTCGCAGCGACGCGGAGCCGGCGCGACCATCGGAGCGATCCACGCCCGATACGCCCACGCCGATGCGATCACCGATGGCGCGCGGCGTGTCGAACGCGAGCGAGATCGAGCTGCGATCGGGATCGTTGCGATACGCCAGCTGGGCCACGGTCCGCGTTCCCAGCAGGTTGCCTTCCTGCAGCGAAAGGTCGACCACCGACTGTGTGCCGCTTGTGGCAACGCCCACGCCCAGCGTGGTGGTCCAGGCGTCGGCCGTGCGCACCACAACCACAATCCCGGTATCCGTCGCCACCGAATCGATCCTGACGTCGCGAAAAATGCCCAGCGCCCGAAGGTTGCGCTCCGACTCGGCCACCAGCGCGCTGTCGTATGGATCGCCGACGTCGATCAGCAGTTCCCGGCGGATCACGTTGGGGCGCGTCTCGACGTGGACGGCGTTGGCAAGGCGATAGGGCCAGTACCGGGCCTCCACGGAATCGAAAACCGCGTCGCGCTGGACCACGACCGCTCGCACGCGGGGACGCGTCCGCTCCTGGGCCTCCGCACTCGAGAAGGCAAGGCCTGGAGAGCCAAGGCTCGCCGCGAGCGCGATGACGGCGGGGAGCACGTCCGCGAACGAGCTCCACCGGGACAGCAGGCGCGAGGGCGTCGGCATTCGACAAAGAAGGCTTCTGGAGCGTCGGGCGCCAAGTGTCGATTGACCCCCGCGCGCGCGAGGCCGCAGATTGCGTTGGGGACCGCGCCGTCGACGGCGCGTGCAGGGGGACTTCTCCGTTCCGCGAGCCACCCATGGAATCATCGCCGCAACTCAAATTGGTCCCCGGTCCAGGGGGACCGGGCACGCGACAGGCGATCCGAGTGCTGCTGGGCGTCGTCGTGCTCGTGCTCATCGTCTTCCCGGCCATGATGCGCCTGGCCGCGGATCTCTTCTGGTTCAGGGAGATCGGATTCCAGCGCGTGTTCACAACGGAGCTGGTCACGAAGTTCCTTCTCTTCGCGATCGTTGCCACCGTGTCGTATGCGCTGCTGGCGGTGAACCTCAGAGTGGCTCGCCGCGGCGGATCACCGGCCAACGTATTCTCGGGGCCGCTGCCGGAGAGCCTGACGGATCTGATCGAGCGGCTGCCCCGCCTGACGACTCCGGCGGCCATCGTGTTCGCGATCCTCGCGGGCATCTCGGCCAGCGCCGCGTGGATGACGGTGCTGCAGTTCCTGAACGGCGCTCCGTTCGGCGTGACCGATCCCGTGTTCAACCGCGACATCGGGTTCTATACGTTCGTCATGCCGGGCCTGGCGATGCTGCTTGGCCTGCTCAGCACCCTGACCGTGCTGGCGGTGCTGCTCTCCGGTTTCGTGTACCTCGTTCGCGGTGAGATCCGTCCGCCGAGTCCGGCGAGCCCGAAACTCATGCTGTCGCCACGCGCCGGCGCGCACCTCGGCGTACTGGTCATCGTGTTCCTGCTGCTGGCTGCCGCGCGCATCTGGGTGGTGCAGATTCCCGAGCTGCTGTACTCCACGACCGGACCGTTCACCGGGGCAAGCTACGCGGATCTGAATGCGCAACGCCCGGGGCTTCATCTCGCCGCAGTCACGGCCTTGCTGGGTGCTGGGTTCATCTTGCTGGGTATCGTGAGGCGCCGCGTCCTGCCAGCGGTGACGCTGGCGCTGATCGCGTATTTCGCGGGCGGGTTCCTGGGTCGCTCGGTGTATCCCGCCATCATCCAGCGTCTCGTCGTCGCACCGACGGAACTGGGACGGGAGCGGCCGTACATCAGCAACCATATTGTCGCCACGCGAGTGGCATGGGGGATCGATAGCGTCGTCACGCGTGACCTACCCGGTGACGTGGCACTGACCCTGGCGGACATCCGGGCAAACGGTCCGACCATCGAAAACGTGCGCCTGTGGGATCGCGAACCGCTCCTGCAGACCTTCGGCCAGTTGCAGGAGATCAGGACATACTACGACTTCATCTCGGTCGACGACGACCGGTACGTCATCGACGGGCGATACCGGCAGGTGCTGCTCTCGGCCCGGGAGCTGAACACGACATCGCTGCCAACGCGGTCATTCATCAACGATCACCTGACGTTCACCCACGGCATGGGCCTCACGCTCGCGCCGGTGAACCAGGTGACGACCGAAGGACTGCCCGTGCTTTTCGTGAAGGACCTTCCGCCGGTGACGACCGGCGACCTGGCCGTGAAGCGGCCCCAGATCTACTACGGAGAGCTGACGAACGCATACGCGATCGTCGGGACCAGGCTGCCCGAATTCGATCATCCGTCGGGCGAGGAGAATGTCACGGCCGCGTACGAGGGGCGCGGCGGCGTGACGCTCACGTTCTGGCGACGCGCGGTGCTGGCCTGGCACTTCGCGTCCCTGAAGATGCTCCTGTCCGGTGACATCTCATCGTCGAGCCGCATCCTGTATCGCCGGAACATCGCGGACCGGGCGCGCCGGGCGCTGCCGTTCCTGCGACTCGACAACGACCCGTATCTGGTGCTGACCGACGCCGGGGACCTGGTCTGGATCATCGACGCATACACCAGCACAACTCGGTATCCGTACGCGGCCCGGCTGCCTGACGGGACCACGTACATGCGGAACAGCGTGAAGGTGACGGTCGATGCGTATCACGGCACCGTGACGGCCTACATGGCCGATCCTTCCGATCCGCTGATCCGCACGCAGGCGAAGATCTTCCCCGGCATCCTGCAACCGCTCGAATCGATGCCGGAGGATCTGCGCCGCCATCTGCGCTATCCCGAAGACCTGTATCGCGCGCAAGCGGCGCTCTACACGACGTACCACATGATCGAACCGGAGCAATTCTATCATCGCGAGGATCAATGGCAGATCCCCGTGGTGGGTCAGGGGGGCGAGCGTAACCCCTTCATGCGCCACATCGTCATGCGGCTGCCTGACGAGCAGAACGCCGAATACATCTTCATGACACCGTTCACCCCGCGGCAGAAGGACAACCTCGCGGCCTGGATGGTCGCGCGTAACGACGGCGAGCA
>DATCIJ010000039.1:0-10680 GCA_036507855.1 Gemmatimonadaceae bacterium
CGCGATCACGCGCCCACTCTCCTCGAGCACTGCCGTCACGGTTGTTGCCTGGTGCACATCGAGGCCGACATACTTCGGTGTCCGTTTCATGAGAGCCGCTCCTTGCTGTGGTCCATGGGAACTCGACACCTCCATGGTAGCAGCCAGGGGCGTGCTCTCAATATCCGTTAGACCGCCATGACCAAACGCTCGCAGGCAGGAATACTCCACAGGAATACTCCACAGGAGGCCACGATGAAGCACACTCTGTGGTGTCGCGCAACACCGGCTTTCTTGGCCTTCACAGCCCCGGGGAGTCGGTGTACGCCGCAGACGTCGCGGCTGAGCCTTCGTGAGGAAGGCCGGCTTTGGCTGAAGTATCGGAAGACATATGCGGTGCGAGGGCAACAGTGATGACATTCGGAATGCCGCGATCGGCTGGCGCCGCATTGCTGGCCATTGCGACAGCCCACCTGGCAGCGACGACTGCAGCAGCGCAGCCTGGCCAAGGCGGGAATCCACTACGGCAGTTCATCGCCGTCGATACATCGGTTGTCGCGCTGACGAACGTACGAGTGATCGATGGCACGGGTGCTGCGGCTCGACCCAACCACACGGTCGTCTTGCGCGATGGGAACATCCTGGCGCTGGGCGATGCGGGAACGGTTCCGATACCGGCGGGTGCGCTCGTCATGAACCTCGCCGGGAAGTCGGTGATCCCGGGCCTGGTCATGGTCCACGAACATCTGTACTACCCAGCGGGCGGTGGGACCTACGGCAACTTGAGCGAGAGTTTCACGCGCCTGTATCTCGCCGGCGGCGTCACCTCGATGCGTACGGGCGGCAACCTGAACGGTTACGGCGAGATCGCCATCAAGTATGCGATCGACAGCGGCCTCAAGGTCGGCCCGTGGATCGACGCGACAGCACCGTACCTCGAAGGACGAGGCGCCTTCAGCGGACAGATGTACGAACTCAAGGATGCCCCGGACGCACGCCGGATGGTCAACTTCTGGGCCGACGCGGGCGCCACGTCGTTCAAGGCGTACATGAACATCACGCGCGACCATCTGCGGGCGGCAATCGACGAAGTCCACAGGCGAGGCCTCAGGATCACAGGCCACCTATGCTCGGTCACCTATCGCGAAGCCGCCGAGATGGGGATTGACAATCTCGAGCATTCGTTCTTCGCGGCATCGGATTTCGTGCCGAACAAGCAGCCCGATTCCTGTCCCGGTCAGAACGACGTCTTTCAATCGATCTATGCGGTCGATACGGCTGGCGCGCCGTACAAGGCGCTCGTGCGGACGCTGGTCGATCGCCGCGTCGCGCTGACTTCAACGTTGCCGATCTTCGAGACCTTTGTGCCGGGGCGGCCACTGCCACCGGGACTCGACGTTCTGATACCGGCGCTTCGGGAGACGTACGAAGCTCGCCACGCTCGGCTGGCGCAACAGGGCAGCTCGGGCTATTCGCTGCTGTATCCAAAGGTCGCCGCTATGGAGGTGAGTTTCTTCCGCGCCGGCGGGATGCTCCTTGCCGGCACTGACCCGACCGGTAGCGGCGGCGTGATTGCGGGGTTTTCCAATCAACGCGCCATCGAGCTGCTCGTTGAGGCAGGGCTGACACCGGTCGAGGCGATCCAAGTGTGTACCCTCAACGGCGCCAGGTACCTCGGTCGGGATGCGCGGGTTGGGTCGATCGAGGTCGGGAAACAGGCGGATCTCGTGATCATCGACGGCGACCCGACCGCGAACGTGTCGGACATTGCCAAGGTCGAGCTGGTGTTCAAGAACGGTGTCGGCTTCGATCCGCGGTCCCTCATTGAGTCGGTTCGAGGGCGCGTCGGCATCTTCTGACGCCCGCCGGTCAATGCCACGGCGTCACACGCACCGGCGCTCTTCCTCCGAGCGCCGAGGTCCACTTACTTCGCCCGTAGCCACGGGCTTACACTCACGAAGGCGCGCCGCGCGTCTCTTCAGTCGCACGATGGTCAGCTCTTAACGCGGTCCAGGATCCGGTACGCGCGCGCACGCGCTGGACGATGAACCACAGGCAGGACGACACCTCCCCCCTGAGCCGGCAATTGCCAGACCATTACGGAGCGCGCAACCGGCATCGAGAGAGGCTGCTGCGTCAGTTGATTCCTCGCCGAATCAACGTTGCGTGTGACGCAGCCGGAACGGTCCGCGCGAGGCATTCACCGCGTGTCTGCTTAGAATGCGGTCTAACAAGCGAATGGAGCTGGCGGCGCCAGCAAAGGAAGCGGCCGGCTCGCTACGCCCGCTTGCCGCATTTGATTGGCCCGCCGCAGCTCATTCGCGAGCGTTAGTCCGAAAGGAGGAATACCATGATCGCCGCGCGAGCCCTTTCCTCCGCGCTGTTAGCCTCTCTGCTCCTATTGGCCGTAACTCCAGTAGAGTCACGGCGTGCCGCCGCCGTTGTGGTCGCCGATGCTGCTCCGTCGGGCCGATCCGCCGCTGCCTGGCCGCTACCGCAAGTGAGGAGCGTCAAGGTGACCTATTCCGGCGGTGATGCCGTGGCGGGTCCACAAGTCTTGACCGGCAAGGACGACTCCACTGGATTCTTCTTGACAGCAATCCATAGTGTGAACATCGACTTCCTGAATCTCGTATCCGACGCGTGCAATGGTGACCGCTTCCTAGCTGAGGCGCTTCACCGAAAGAACCCCATCAGCGCGATCCACGTTCTCGAACTGAACATCGTCGATCCGCCCAGCAGTGGCGGCAATCATATTCGCTGGGGGAATATTGCCATTGAAGGAAAGACCTATGATGTGCTCTTCAGCAATTTCCAGGAGAAGCGTTCAGTCAGGGACATGATGGTTAAGACTGCCGCCGACTCCCAGAAGACCTCGAAGACATATAGCCCGAAGGACTGGGACGGCTACGTGTTGTCAGGGGGTCGCTTCTACGTCATCCAAACAAGTCCCAGGCAGGTACGCCTCAACTGCCCTGGCGTCGTCGATCTGGAGATCACCATCGTCCGGCGACCTTGATTCCGCAGTCCACGCCGACAACGGACCACGCGCAAGCCTTTCGGCCTAACAGGAGTTGGAGCTGTCAAGGGCGAAGCTACCGACTCGCGGCCTTCGGCCGCTCTGATTGTGCCCTTGCAGCTCAACTCTAGCCGTTAGGCCGCCAATCCCGAGTCCAGTGCTTCGAATCGGGTGACGCTCGCGCCCAGCCAATCTGCCCAGCGACGCGACCTGGGTTGGGCAGACGCAGTAGAGATTACGATTCCCTGCGCAGGAATGCTCTGGCGCCGAGCGCCACCGCGCCGATGACGAGCACCCAACCGATGACCACACCACCAGGCGAGTCGTCGGCCTCGGCATAGCGGGCAAGTGCGACGCCACTGGCAGCGATGACGAGAGCAATGAGCAGCATCGCGAAGGTTTTTATCATGTCGCTCTACCCACAGGTGAACGCACCGCGCCACCGTTCGTTGGCACTGAGTGCAGAGTACTCTGTAGTACAAAGTATAGCGGACTCCACGACCCCACAAGAGTCAGTGGGGGGTGAAGGCGCCGTCGGGAAACGGAGAGGAACGCTGTGGAAAGTGGTCGAAACACTAGCAACGTTGATTCTTGCTTTGTTTAGAGGTTGCGGTTGCGGCCTAACACGACCTTATGAGAGCCTGACGCGTCGCGGGTTCGCGACGCGAGGGGCACCTTCCCGGTTCCACTCTCGGGAGGCCTCATGGTCACCGTCGGACTCGATCTCCACAAACGCTACATCACCGCCTGCGCGTTGGACGACGCGGGCACGGTGCTCGCCGAGCACCGCCGGTCGAGCTGTAAGGCGTACCAGGCGGCGATGCCCGGGACGATGTACCTCGCGACGCTGTCCGTGCGACTTCGCGGTGCGAACGAAGGCGTGATCACTGCGCGACTGCGGCAGGTCGAGCGCGTGCGGTCGCGCAGGCCGGGGTCGGCATCGCGGTGGGGGCTCGCGACGATAGGCCTCGTTGATGCCTACGCGTTGCGCGGCGCACTCAGTCGCAATGCGCCACTGGTAGCCGCGGTGTCGACGATCATACTCGCCGTGGGGATCCTCGCGTCGCTCGGGCCGGCCCGGAGGGGACTGCGCATCCAGCCGGCTGAGGTCCTGAAGCAGGAATGACGTCAGCGCCCTGGTGCCGTCGCGTCAGAATCGCAGGGAAAGGGCAAGACGGTACCGGGCGATCGGCAGGATGCTGAGCTGCCAGCGACTCGAAGGCAGCGCCTCCCAGATATCAGTCTTCACCGTGGAACCGGCAGCAGCGCCGACAATCATCCCGAGGCCGCCGACGGCAAGGACCCCGGTTATTATCGAGAGGCGTTCCCAACTTCCGGGGGGCGCGTCACAGCCCTTCCCGGGTGGACAACTCAGGATCAGGCTGGTGAGCGAACCGACAAGGAATCCAACCTTGGCCCCATCACCGCCGTGCCTCCGGAATCCTCGACTCACTTCGAGCAACGAGATCCCTGAGAAGGGAATCGGCACGGTCTCGCCACCACTGTCGAGTCTCAGGACGACCGTGTCGGCCGCCGTCGTGACGACGGTTCCCGATCGAGGCGCACCAACCGCTCCGAGTGCGGTCACGCGGATTCGCGCGCCGGGAACGACTGGGGTGTTACCCTGCGACGATCCGATGAGCGGGAAGAGCAGCAGACTCAGTGTGCCGATGCGGATGAGGCGTTTCATCCGGGCTCCCGAGTAGGGGACAACTCAATTGCCCTCGGCCAATCGCCCGTTCGTCCTCGGCGAATTGGAGCCAGCCCCAGGTTGCGACCTGGCAGCCTCTGATCCACTGGCGCCCTGAATAGTCCGCCAAACCGGTGCGAAGGGCAATATGCCGGCCCGGCGCGAAGCAGAGCTCGCCCTATCCTTCCTTGAGCGCTTCCGTCGGCTGGATCCGCGCGCCCCCGGTCCGCACCGAGCGCCATGCGGATGCCGATCTCCCGCCGCCGGCGCTCAACGGTGAACGACATCATGGCGTAGATCCCGGCCGCGGACCGCAGCAGGACGCTCGCGATGACCACGGCGATGCCTAACGCTCTCATCCGCATCGCCAGGTGTTCCTCGCGCAATGCCACGTCGAACGGACGGACGTCGCGCACCTGCAGGGCGGGATCCACCGTCGCCACGATCTCCCGCAACCGGTTGCCGACGGATGACGGGGACACGCCGCCCAACCGGATCGCCGTCATCCCGGCCATTTCACCTCGGCGATCGGGTGGTAGATCATGGCGCGCAGCGCGTCGGGCTCCGTCGGCTTGGCCGGGAAGTCACTGACGACACCGATGATTTCATGCCACTTCGCCTCAACGGCGTCCTGGCCGGTTTCCCTCCGGCCCACGTAGCGCAACCGCTGGCGAGCGCGCCGTCCGTAATCGACTTTGGTGGCTCTCCACCGTCTCGGCGCGTCGCGTGGCAGTCCAACGGCCTTGCTCACGTTGCTGGTTGGGCGCAGCTTCCGTCTCGGGCCGGCGCGAATGCTCCGTGCTCTGGCTACCGGCCGGCGCAGCGTCGGCCCACAGCCTAACAACGGGTTGCCTGCTGGCGGCGGCCGGAGGGTTCGAGCGCATCCACCGCTTCGATTGCAGCCGCCGCAGCAGAAACTTGTCCGTTAGCCAGACAAACACACGCCATCTGCAGCTGCTAGAACGTGAGCGCCACCGTGTACGAACAGAGCGCGGTGAGACGATATGCGAATGGGGTTCATTCATATGAACAGGGCACACGAGCGATCGCTGACCATCTTCGGATGGGCGGCGCTGGCGTTCCTATTCCTGCCGACCCCAGCTCAAGCGCAGGGGGGCATGACGCGAGGCGGCTTCGTGATCCTAGGCGGCACCGACACCGTCGCAGTCGAGCAGTTCGAACGTGACGCGGAGACTCTATCCGGGAATGTGTTCGGACCCAACGGCAGGCGTTTTCGCTATGTTGCGCGCCTCCGGCTCGATGGCACCATCGCCTCGCTCGAGTCGTCGCTTGACTGGGGCTGGTGGACGAACAGTGTCATGCAATTCACGGAAGATACGATCCGCCTTTCAGGCAACCTGCGCGGACGGCCGCAACAGCGCGACATCGCTACGGGTGGTCGGACCATGCCGATGTTCCTGGTGTCCTTTGCGCTCCTTGAGCAGCTACTCCGTTCGACACGCGCAGACACAGACAGTCAGGCCGTGCGCGTGCGACTGCTGCAACTCGAACAACTGGACACAACGAGCTGGAACGTCGCCTGGCCGTCACCCGACTCGGCGACGGTTGTATTTCCCGGGTTCGGCGAGGCGCGCATCGCCATGCTGCCGGACGGCAGCATCGCAAGCGGAGTGATTCCCGCGCTGCGCTGGAATGCCACGCGGACGGCGGGAACGCTTTCATCTAGTCGGCGGGCGGCACCGCGACGGGGTGAGCTAGACGGCGCGCTGCCCGTCACCAGCTTCGACCGCTGTAACGAGGCAACCGGTGAAGCGCTCACGCGCGTCGAGCTGCCCGGCAATCCGGTGATGGCGCTAACGACACCGGATGGCTGCTGGCTGGTGGCATCCCTCGCGACGACGAAGCTTGGGTGGCCAGGCGCCATAGCGCTTTTCCGCCGCTCGACGGGAGCCGTGTCACTCGCGCGGGTGCTCCCGCTTGAAGTTCCTGCGTACGGGATTGCACTGACGCGCGATGGATCCTTGCTCATGGTCGCTGCCGGCGACGGCGTCGCCTTCGTTGATCTGCAACGTCTCATCATGGGACGGACCGATGCCATTCTCGGCGAGCTACGCGACGGCGGCCGGCCGGTGCGGTTCCACCTCAATGCCAGCTCGGACGACCGCTTTCTCTTCGTGAGCGACGAAGGCGCACAAACCATCACGGTCGTAGACCTGGCCAAGGCGAGGGCGTCAGGCTATGGCGCGACCGCCGTGGTCGGCAGGATTCCCGTTGGCCAGCTTCCGATCGCGCTCACGTTCTCGTCGGATCAGCGCTATCTCTACACGACGAGCCAAATCGCTCCCGCGCGTCTCGGCTGGGCCAAGGAATGCCCGCGGGAAGGATCAGGACCGAAAACAGCCGAACCGGTGAATCCCCAAGGCGCCGTTTTGGTCATCGACGTGGAGCGCGCGAAGATCGATCCGGAGAATGCCGTCGTAGCTGCAGCGCCCGCAGGATGCAGTCCGGTGCGACTCGTGCTTTCTCCGGCGGGGGACGTGGCGTACGTGACAGCGCGCAACAGCGACGCACTGCTCGCTTTCGATACGAGAAAGCTCCGCGAGGCACCTATGAGCTCGCTCCTCGGCTGGGTGCCCGTCGGCTCAGCACCAGTCGGTGTCGCTGTAGTGGATGAGGGAGCGAGGATCATCGTCGTTAACTCGAACCGATTCGGCGGTCCCCAAACCGAAGGTCATTATCTGTCCGTCGTCGAAGCTGCGAGAATGTCAGCCGGTGCCGCCGCCGTGGTGGGAACCATCCCGGCCGATGCGTTCCCCCGTGAACTCACGACGACGCCGGACAGACGAACATTGCTGTTGACCAACTTTGCATCCGCGACGCTCCAGCTCGTGGACTGGGCTCGAGCGGTGGTCCTGCCAATGAAAATGAAACGGTAGCGGGATGCTGGCTAACAAACCGTTGCAGCTTCTATGAGGCTGAGGTTGTCAAGGGCGCGGGAGCAGGCGTGCGCGACGCCCACGGCGGCGAGCCGTGGCTGTGAAACAAGCGATCCGCCCAGTTCCGCGCACTCGGTCGGGAACGTGCCGGACGCTGAGCGTCCGCAACCAGCTTCTATCCGTGTCTGGCGTTAGGCCCGAAGCACCAGAGACGACCGACGCGGGAGCGCGGTGAGCCGTGGTGCGCGCGGCCCCTTCCGTGCTTCCACGGGGAGCACGTAACCCGCGCTGGAGTGACCACAATGAACTATCACGTGCTGGAGGCCAGACACGTAGCCGGTCACACGGTCTGGCTCCGGTTCCGCGACGGAACCGAAGGGGAAGTTGACCTGACCGCTGCCCTGCGCGGCCCGGTATTCGAGCAGCTGCGTGACGTGGAGTACTTCCGTCGCTTCAGCGTGCACCCAGAATTTCACACCCTCGTGTGGCCGAACGGTGCGGACCTTGCGCCGGAGTTCCTATACCAGCAGGCTCGGGTTGCGGCCTAACACGACCTCATGAGAGCCTGCCACGTCGCGTGACCGCGACGCGAGGGGCACCTTCCCGGTTCCACTCTCGGGAGGCCTCATCGTCACCGTCGGACTCGATCTCCACAAACGCTACATCACCGCCGCGCCCTCGAGCTCGGCGATCTCGGTTCAGACCGCGATCGCGCGGCGCGGGCTCGACGTTTCCGCCCCTGCCCCGTACACGGCGCCAACCACCGCTCCGTAGACGAGATGGCCGATGAGACTTCCAACCGCCATCGGCAGCGAGCCCGAGAAGACCGGCATCCCCATCATGGGCATTACCAGGAGCTGAGCCATCAGATAGGGCGCCAATCCGAAGATCGCACCACGAAGCACGAATGGACCCGCCAGTCGCGACGAGACGCCCGCGTAAATCAAGGCGAGGATGGTCCCGATCATGAGGTGGCCTACCCAGCCCAGGACGATGTTGCCACCCATCTGCCCCGCGAGCATATCCGCAGGGTTCATGCGAGGGATGCCCATCATCGGCGCAACCCAGAGTCCGACGGCAGTCATGACCAGCGTACCGATGATGCCGGCCAGAACGGCCTTTCCAAAGTTGATCCGCATTTGTGCCTCGAGCGTTCCGTGTTTGAGTCGTCCGCACCGTGCACGCCTTCGCGCGCACGGTGTGACCGTCTGACGACCGGGCAACGCACGAAGCCCCGCTGAAGTTCCCGATCGCCACGGAACTCTTCGGCTCGCCCGTGCCTTGTCCCACCGGCAGGGGGCGCGCCCCGCGTACCCCTGCGTCACCCGCTGCCAGGATCCGTTCCATGGCTGGTGTTTCCGTTCCGGCCGCGACCGCCGCCGGCGTCGTTTCGTTCCTGTCGCCCTGCGTGCTCCCCCTCGTCCCGGGCTACCTCGCCTTCATCTCGGCGTCCCCCGACATCGGACCGGACGGCGCACCACAAGTGCCAGTGCCACAGCTGGCGTACCGTGCCATTGCGTTCATCGGCGGGTTCAGTGTCGTGTTCATCCTGCTCGGCGCCTCGGCCACGCAGCTCGGTCAATACGTCAACGCACAGGGCCCCCTGTTCGCACGCCTGGCTGGCGTGCTGATCATCGCCTTCGGGCTGCACATGATGGGCGTCGTGCGGATTCCAATTCTGTATCGAGAAAAGCGCTTCTCGTCCTCGAACCCGCCGAAGTCGTTCGGTGGCGCGGCCGCCGTCGGAGCCGCGTTCGCATTTGGATGGACACCTTGCATCGGCCCCATTCTCGGCGGGATCCTCGCCCTCGCCGCAGTGCAGGACAGCGTCTGGCAGGGAGTCAGGCTGCTGTCGGCCTACTCACTGGGACTGGGGCTTCCCTTCCTGTTGGCGGCGCTCTTCGCCGGATACCTCATGCGCTTCCTGATCCGATTCCGTCGCTTCTACCGAGGCGTGGAGCTGACCGGCGGCGCGTTGCTCATCGGTGTCGGCGTGCTGATCATGTCAGGGCGTCTCACGTGGCTGGCCGGGCAGTTCTCCTGGCTTCAGCGTTTCGCACTTTGAGGCGGCGTCCTCTACCGGTCCCGCACGATGAGCGAATCGACTAGCGCCCGATTGGCCGCCGAGTACCAATCCTCCGCATAGCGGGTCGCCCTGATCTCACCGTCACGTGAGATGAGAAACGTCTGGGGCACGCCACGGACCGGATACTGGCGCATGATCGCGCTCTTCGGATCGTGCAGCACGTCGAACGTCAGTCCGTGCTCGCTGACGAATTCATTGATCAGATCTGCTTGCCCGCCGTCATCGATGCTGATGGCGACCACCCGCAGACCACGCTCGCGGTACTCGCGATACAGTCGCTCCAAGCTGGGCATTTCCTCACGACATGGATCGCACCAGGTCGCCCAGACGTTCATGAGCAGCGGCGCTCCCTTGTAGTCGTCCAGGGACCGCATCTCAGCCGGCGTGGAGAGCGTCTGCGCCACGAACCGGGGCGCGAGGCTCACGCTCGGTGCCCACCCCGACTCAACAAGCCGGAAGGCGGCCGCAATCGCCACGAGGACGACCGCGACCGCAAGCCAGCGGCGCCAACGCAACGTCACGATCCCTCCCGCTTCAAGCGGTCCAGCGCCTCGAGGATCATCGCATTCGTCGGCCGGATCTTGTAGTTGATCTCGGTGAACTTCCACCGGACGACGCCCTTCTTATCGATGACGTAGGTCGTGGGATGCGGCCAGCCCTGTCCAGCAGGATTCAGGAGACCGTAACGGTCGATCACCTTGTGCCCCGCATCGGACAGGAAAAGGAAGTCCGCCTTCTTGCCGTCTTTCTCAATCTTGTCCGCCATGGTCTGCAGCAGATCGCGCGAGTCGACCGATACGGCGATGAGTTCCGTGTCGCCCCTCCGGCCATTGTCCAACAAGCTCTTCAGCTCCCCGAGCTGACGGGTGCAGTACGGTCACCAGTGCCCACGGTAGAACACGAGGACGACATCCTTCTTGCCGCGGAACTGCGACAGCGTGACGGTGCCGCCGTCCTTGGCCTCGAGCGTGAAATCCGGAGCCACGCTGCCGATGGAGACCCGGCCCGT
>DATCIJ010000040.1:0-13931 GCA_036507855.1 Gemmatimonadaceae bacterium
GTGTGGATGGCGACGGAGCGCTTGTGAAGATCGATCCCGGAAAACAACATGGATACTCCCGGCGAGAAGTACCGACGAGGATGCTGTCGTTAGGGCTCGTTGGGAATATCAGGCGTTGCAGCTGGCGGCGGAGCTGCGGTACGCGCGGCCAATCTCCCCGCGCAGCACCGCGCGCTGACCGCCTACTTCGGGACGCTGCCCGGCCCGCACCGCGCGGTCGTGGAGTGTACGGGGATGTGGTACTGGGTCCGGGACCTGCTCGTGCCGCAGGGGATTGATCTCCGGCTCGGCCACGCCAAGTATCTCAAGGCGATCAGCTACGCCAAGGTGAAGACCGATGCCGTCGACGCCGCCACGCTCGCGCAGCTCCTCCGCGTTGATCTGATGCCCGAGGCGCATATGATCAGCCCCGCGCTCCGCGAAACCCGCGATCTGCTCCGCGCTCGCCTGGTCCTGGTGAGTCGAGTGCTCCGGTGCCAGCGCAGTATCGGCGCGCTCCTCGAGAAGGACAACGTCGCGACGCCGGCGGACCTGCCGGAGCTGCCGCGGCTCCAGGCGACGCTGCACGCCGAGCAACACGCCCTGCTGAAGACGCAGATCCGACGGCTTGAGCATCAGCTCCGCGACCGCGTGCTCCCGACCCCTGACGCCCAGCGGCTCGTGTGGATTCCGGGCATCGGGGCGATGGTCGCGTACGCCTTGCTGCTCGAGATCGATGACATCCATCGGTTCCCGACCGTGCGCCAGTTTCATTCCTATTGCCGCCTCGTGCCGGGCGCCGACGACTCCGCGGCGAGCCGACGCCACAAACGATCGCGGGATGGGAATCGCTATCTCAAGATCGCGTTTCACCACGCCGCCATCCGAGCGGCCCAGTACTTTCCCGAGATCCACCGAGAGTACGCGCAGCTCATTCGCCGCAAGGGCAAAGCGATCGCGCGTGCCCTGATCGCGAAAGAACTCGGCTCGATCGTCTATCACGTCCTCACCCGACAGGAGGCGTTCAATGGACGTTTTCGTGGACTCCAGCTGACTCGCACCAAACCCCGGCGGTGGCCCCGCCTGGCAAACCCGCCCGCCTAACTGGCGCCGCTGAGCGTCCGCAACCCTGATTGGGAAGCCAGGCGGCAGGTCGGCCGTGAGCATCTGAGCCCGAGGGCTCGAAGGAGTGTGTGACCGCCACTGTTTGGTGGACGGTCGAGCGATGCGTTCATCCGACGCCCTGCCGCGCGCACGAAAGCAAGACGAAAGACGTGAGCACCCTACGGGTGCTCCGTAGAATCAGCTCGCCCTCTTGACATTGAACTCGTTAGGAGAGTTAGGCGGCATGTCCCCGAGGTGCCGTCGCCATCTTGGGGACACGGATCGATGTTTTCAGCGAAGCGAAGGGGCTCATCTCGAATCGAGATCGGCCCCTTGAGTCGCTTAACTTCCTAAGGAGACAACAGAATCAGGGTGAAGCGTCCATCCCCGCCGCGGTGACTGTGAGTGTGAGCATGACGCCGTCAAACCACCCCGTCGAGGCTTCGGCATAAACCCAGAGTTCGTAGACGCCCGGCTCGGCCGCGGCACTCAAGGTGAGGGTGAGCTCCGAGCTGTTGCCGGTCGCGGAGCTGGGCGCGAATGCAGCCGTCACTCCGGGCGGCATCACACCGCAGTAGTTCCCATCGTCGACATAAAGCGTCACTGGGCCTGTGATGGTGTGGCGGACCACGTTCACGGTGGTGGTCGCCGTCGAGCCGCCCTGCACGATGCTGAGCGCGGGCGACGAAAGGGTCAGGACGAAAGGCGCCTCCGCGATCGTGAGGGTGAGAGACGCCGTCCGGTCGGTGAGGCCGGAGGCCACCCCACGCACCAGCACGTTGGTGAACGTGCCGGTAGGCGCGTTGCCTGTTGCATGGAGCCACAGCTGCCAGACGCTGTCGGAGATCGGGCTGGCAGGAGAAAGCGAGGCCGTGACGCCGGTCGGAAGATTCTCGACGCTCAGCGTCACGGTTGCGGTGAAGGAGGTGCGAAGCAGGTACACCGTCGTGGCTGGGCCGCTCGACGTGGCCTGCGCGATGCTGAGCGTGGGCGCCGTCAGTATGAGCGCATAGGAGGCCGGCGGTGGAGGGGCCGTGACGGTGAGCGTGAGCGGCACGCTCACGGCGCCGTCCTGCTCCGCATCGAAGGCATTCACTTGCAAGTTGTAGATGCCCGGCACTGCCTTGACGCCCACCGTCAGGGTCAAGACGGTGCTGTTGCCGACCGGCCACGGGGCGGGGTCGAACGAGGCGGTAACCTCAGCCGGCAGACCGGTCACATAAAGGCCCACCCCGTTGCGAAGGTTGAACCAGGTGATGTACACCGTGGTTGTCGGCGTGCTGGCTCCCTGCACGATCGAGAGCGCCGCTGCCGAGAGCGATATAGAAAAGCCCAGCTCAGGCCCGTCCGGGACAGTGAGTGTGAACGCCTGCGTGACCTCACCGACTCCGCTGCCGGTTCCATGCACCACCAGCGAATACTCTTGCGGATGCGCTGCGCCCACGACGATGGTGATGGTGGCGGTGGTCACCGCGCCCGTGGTCTGCATGTTGGAAACTCCGGCGGTGACGCCACTCTGCAGGCCGGTGACATAGAGGTTGACGGGGCCGCGGAACGCACCGCTCCGGATAATCGTCGCCGTGACGGCGTGCGATTCACCCGGCCACAGGCTCGCGCTGGTCGAGCCGATGGAGAGAGAGATGCTGCCGGGATCGGCTGGAGTAGTGCTGCCGGGTCCGATTGTTTCGCTGCAGGCCGCAACCACCAGCGCCGTAGTGAGGCTTGAGAACAAACGACTCTTACGGGATGACATCAACTCTCCTGGTTGGGCGAGTGAAACCGGGTTGCCTTCCCGTTAGGCTCGCAACATGTTCAAGCAGAGGGACGCTTCCCTCTGACCTCAACACGGGAAATCGGACGGCAAGGCGACATCGGATTCCTGCCAGGCGGAGGGCCGCTCCCCTGGCTCGGGGTTCATGGCTCCGCCCGTGCGCGATCCCATCCCATTGGATGAGCTCCTGACCGGGCGACCTGGCCGCCCGCCGGTCATCCCAGGCAGGGCACTCCGGTTAGCGAGTAGCGTTTGCCTTCTCGCCTCTCCATGTTCAGGCAGGCGTGGGTGTCAGACTCGCTCGCCGTCGAGGACGGTGGTTCTCGACGCCTCCCGACATCACGTTCCGCCGGTGATGGGTTCAACTCACACGGGTCGGCCGGAGCCCATGGATGCCTTCAAGGACGATGAGGATCTGGCGCCCGAGTCGCGAAGCGGCCGGCGCGAAACACTCGATCGGCTCATGCCAATCGTGTACGAACACCTTCGGGTGATCGCGCGCCACCAGCTCGCGGGGCGTGAGGGCGGCGGCACGCTGGATCCCGTTGCTCGCGGCCTTCCGACAGGACATCCCGGCGATGATTCGCGCGACGAAGAAGAATCATCGCTCGGGTTCGTGTACCTCTGCAATCCCAATAACGCCACCGGTCGCATCGTGACCCGCGACGAAGTCCGGCAGCTCCTCGACGCGATTCCGGAAGACGTGCCGGTGCTCATCGACGAGGCGTATCACCATTTCGTCGAGGACCCGGCGTACGAGACGTCGATGAATTACGTGAAGGAAGGGCGTTCGGTCATCGTCGCGCGCACGTTCTCCAAGATCGCCGGCGTGGCCGGCATGCGCCTTGGCTACGCAGTGGCGCCGCGCGAGCAGCTCGCAGTCCTGCGTCCCTATGCGACGGGCAGCGTGAACGCCTGCGTGCGCTGGGGTGCCGTGGCGGCATTGGCGGACAAGGCCAACGAGGACAAGGTCCGCCGCGCGACCATCGAGCAGCGCCAGAAGGCCATCGCTGAGCTGAAGACGTTAGGCTATGAGACCGTCGGAGACCAACTTCTTCATGGTGCACCTGAAGAAGCCGGTGGTTCCGATCATTGCGGAGTTCCGGAAGAAAGGCCTGGTGGTCGGCCGGCCGTTCCCGCCCCTCAACGAGTCGCTGCGAGTCTCGATCGGAACGCCGGACGAAATGGCGAAGTTCATGGTGGCGTTCAAGGAGATCATGGGGCCGGCGAAGGCGGCGTCGAGCGGCTGAGGCGTTCTCGCCTGCCGACGACTCGACTGCTCACTGTAATCGTCTCCACGTTGGGCTGGTGTCCCACGACCCCGATGGTGGCTGGGTCAACTGCGCCTGCGACGATCCATCGGCGTTCATGATGAACAGTGCCCCTCCAGCCAGGAAGGCTAGCTGACGACCGTCTGGCGACCAGGCCGGGCGGGAGCTGTAGTCGTTTCGAGAGGTCAGTCGCCTGACGTTTGCCCCGTCGACATCCATCACGTACACAGCGGCTGATGGGGTCCCGACGGATGCGTCGCGCCAGCTGACAAACACGAGTTGCCTGCCATCGGGTGACCAGCTCGGATCGTAGTCTTCGGAGGAGTGGCGCGACACATTAGTCAGTCCGCTTCCGTCGGGCCTAACGGTGAACACGTCCGAATTGAGAAGCTGCTCGTCGAATGCGGAGAATACGAGCCGCGTGCCGTCCGGCGACCAGTGCGGCGCACTGTACCCACCGGTCGTGGCCGTGACGCGGACCGGTTGGCCGCCGACCACGTTGATTACGTAGATGTCATTTCCGGAAAACGGTGCCGACTGTCGAAGGTACGCGATTCGCTCGCCATTGGGCGACCAGCTGGGGGCCTTGCTGAGGCCATCCGTCGTGAGCGGGCGCCACTTCGAAGTGTCAAGGGACGCGCCCTGCAGGATGTACACGTCGCTCCAGTAGTCCACCTCGTGACTGTAGTCGTCGTAGTCGAAGGCATGAATGACCTCAATGGCCAGGGACGAACCATCCGCTGACCAGGAGGGCGCCGCGATCGATGCGAAGCGCGCGTCGCGCTTGACGGGCAGCAGCTGCATCGAGTTGGTGGAAAACGAGATCACGTCGCTGGCCCAGTTGCCCCCGCCCAACCCCCAGGTCCAGCGGGCCACGGACAGTGAGCCGGACACCGCGATGACTGACACCGCTACGGAAGCACTGAGTTGTCCGGCAGTCGCGGTGACTGCGGTTGTCCCAACGGTGACGCCGAGGAGGATGCCGTCGGTCTTGCCGATGGTCGCGACCGCTGGATCTGCCGACGACCATTCTACGCGAGCGCTGGCGACGCGACCCGTGGAGTCGCGAGCTACGGCACTCAGAATATCGAAGCCACCAACGACGATCGCCGAAGTAGGCTTTGACAGGGTCAAGGTGACAGGAGGGGCGGGTGGCCGAACCGTAACGATCGTGGCGGCACTCAGGTCTCCAAACGACGCGGTCATGGTCGCCGTACCGACGGCGATCGTGCTGACGATGCCACTAATGGCGCCGATCGTGGCGACACCCGCATCACTCGACGACCACAAGGGCGCGCCATTCACCCCTCGCCCTTCCGAATTGACGAGCCACGCGCGCAGGACTGCCGTCTCACCGAGGACAAGCTTCAAGTCCGAGATGGAAACCGAGATCGCCACGGGTACGAGGTCTTCCGTTGCTGTCGCATCGGTGCAGGAAAGGAGCGAAAACGCCGCCCCGGCGCTGAATAGGATTCTGCTGTATCGCATGTTTGCTCCGTTTGTGCCGGCGAGCGGGGCACGCCGTTTCGAGATGACCTGCTCGGTGATGTTCTGATGACCCTGTTCTCACTGGTAATTACGAGAGAACGTGCCGAACCCCGACATCGCCGCTTCGGGGCACGCGCGGTCAGCCGGCACGCGCCGCCAAGGAATTCCGCGCCGCCATGCACTCCCCCACGCGTGGCTACACCGGCACCAACCTCGAGTTGGCTCGTGCGCTCATGTCGCTCGGCAGACCTAACGATGCCATACGAACCCTCCGCGAGGCGTTAGGCGGATCGTCTGTTGGGGAGGGTTGGTACCTCACGCGCACCGAAGTGCACGACGGCCTGGCGCGTGGATTCGAGGCGGGGGGCAGCCTGATAGCGCGTTGGTCCATTACCGCAAGGTGGCCGAGACGTGGAAGAATGGAGACGCGCCATATCGGGCGCGGGCCGAGGCCGCCCGACGCAAGCTCAAGCGTGCCGTCCTCGTCCACCGTAGCGATCGTGGCGTCGGCGGATGACCACGCGGCCGAACCGCTCGCGGGCCGCCCATCTGCGTCGAGAAACCGGGCACCAAGAACGCTCTGCTCACCGAGATGAGGCTCAATTCGGACGCGGACAAGGTAAGCGTCACGGAGCCGGCGGATGTCGGGCTGTCGCAGGACAGCAGCGCGCCCGTGACGACAATGGCAATGAATCCTGGATACCGCATGTGGGACTCCGTTGGCGAGATCGAGTGGGTCCTCGCCGGCAGACACGACAAAACGCGCCCAATCACGACTCGCCGCGACCAGAGTCGCGTTCCAGCCGGCCAGGGCTGCCGATTCAGCAGGGCGCTTCGTGAGGCTCGTTTGCCTTCCCGGAGACGCCTCTCCATGTTCAAGCGTGGGTGTGAGAAACCGCTCGCCGTCGTAGACGGGCGACTCTCGACGCCTCCCGACCGGGTCGGCTGGAGCCCATGGATGCCTTCGAGGACGATGAGGATCTGGCGCCCGAGTCGCGAAGCGGCCGGCCCGAAACGCTCGACCGGCTCATGCCGATCGTGTACGACCACCTTCGGGTGATCGCACGTCACCAGCTCGCGGGGCGTGAGGGTGGCGGCACGCTGTCCACGACAGGGCTGGTCCACGAAGCCTACCTGAAGCTCGATCAGTCGAGCGCCGCGTGGTGCGATCGCGGACATTTCTTCGCCCTCGCGTCGGTCGCCATGAGGCACGTACTGGTCGATCGGGCGAAGGCGCGCGTCGCGCAGAAGCGCGAAGGGGCACTGCACCGTGTCACGCTCGACGACGAGCAGATCGCCGGTGACGAACAGCCCGAGGTCATGTTGGACATCAATGAGGCAGTCGATCGGCTCGCGGCCGTAGAGCCGCGGCTGGCTCGCGTGGTCGAATGCCGCTTCTTCGGCGGTTTGAGCGAAGACGAAACCGCGGAGGCGCTCGGCGTCACGACGCGCACCGTACAACGCGATTGGGCGAAGGCGCGCATGCTGCTTCGGAGGGCGCTCTCGTTATGAGCGACACTCCTGCGCGCTGGCCACATCCGAATGTTGCGGCCAATTCGTTGTTGCCTCCCGGTTGGCGGGAACTGCAAGCCCTCGTCGATACGGTGCTCGACACGCCACCAGAGAGACGTGACGCGGTGCTCACCGAGGTCAGTGCCGGTGACCCTGAGCGACGCGCGGCACTGGAGCGCCTCGTGGCCGAGTGCGAGTGCGATGCGCCACTGCTCGATCGGCCGGCGGCGGAGCGGTTCGCCAGGCTTCTCGGCGAAGAACCCGGAATCCCGTTACCCGAGACACTCGGCGGCCGGTATCGCATCGACCGGGAGGTGGGTCGCGGCGGGATGGCGCTGGTGCACCTGGCGCGCGACCTCAAGCATAGTCGTGACGTCGCGGTGAAGGTGATTCGGCCAGACCTGGCGGCCTCGTTAGGTCGTGAGCGCTTTCTCGCCGAGATCGGCATCGCTGCGCGGCTCCGCCATCCCAACATCGTTCCGTTGTACGATTCGGGTGACGCCGACGGCGTGTTGTACTTCGTCATGCCGTTCGAGGAAGGCCCCTCGCTCCGCACGCGCCTGGGAGCGGGCGGGCCGCTGCCCATCCCGGAATGCGTGAGCATCCTGCGGGACGTCGCTCGCGCGCTGGCGTATGCCCACGAGCACGGCGTCGTACACCGGGACGTGAAGCCGGACAACGTGATGATGTCGGGCGGCGCGGCCGTCGTCACGGACTTCGGCATCGCCAAAGCCGTCAGCGTCGCCCAGAATGATGCACTGAGCGCCATGTCACCCAGCGCGCAGGCGCGATTGAGCTCGGCGATCGGAACCCCCGCGTATATGTCGCCCGAGCAGGGGGCCGGCGATCCGTCCACGGACCACCGCGCGGACATCTATTCTTTCGGCTGTCTCGCCTTCGAGTTGCTCACCGGTAACGCGCCGTTCCACGATCAGCCGACGCACCAGGTTGCCGACGCGCACGCCTCGACGGTCCCGCCACCGGTGACTACGCTCAGAGCCAACGTCCCTCCCGCCATCGCGGAGCTCGTCGCGCATTGCCTCGCGAAGGATCCAGCGGCGCGGCCTCAGAGCGCACACGACGTGCTGAGCGCACTCGATCGAGCGACCACCACGGACCCGCGAGCGGCGTCAACGGCTTATGCGGCACCGCCTTTGCCCCGGGCTGTCTCCTGGGCAGCGCGGGCGATGGTCGCCGCCGTGATCGGCGCCGCGATCTACATCGCGACGCGAGCTGCCGGGCCATCCGCGCCGCTCACGCTCGCAGTGCTCCCCTTCGGCAACATCGGGGCGGACAGCACAACGAGCTTCCTGGCCGACGGGCTCGCGGACCAAGTGGCTGGTGCTTTGGCTCGAGTGCCTGGCATTCAGGTCAAGAGCCGCACCGGGGCACTGGCTTATCGAGGCCAGCTCAATGTGGACGCAACGCAGGCAGGTGCCAAGCTCAAGGCAGCGTATCTCCTGACCGGTGTGGCGCGGCAGGAGCGTGGGCGCTGGGTCCTCTCGGCGGACCTGGCGCGCACCGCTGACGGGACAAGCATCTGGGGCGAATCGTTCGCGCTTGACCCTAACGAGCATGCGAGTGCCGCTGACGCGATTGCCGCGAGCCTGACTTCAGCGTTGCGTAGCCGGTTTCCAAAATCAATCGGCCCGGCCCCGCCGCTCACCGCCAACCAGAAAACGTTGAACAATGAAGCGTACCGCCTGACTGCGCTGGGTCACTTGAAGCTCGACCAGCGGAGCCAGGGTGTCGCGGTAGCCGCCGATCTCTTTCGCAAGGCGATCAGTCTTGATTCGATGTACGCGAGCGCACATTCAGGCCTGAGCATGGCGCTCGCGTTCTATCCGAGTCATCAGGGGTCCGCGGTCAAGGACATCCACGACGAGTTGGTGAGGGCTGCCCGGCGCGCGCTCCAGCTCGACCCGACGCTCGCGAAACCCCACATCGCGCTCGGGATGGCGTATGGGTTCGCGTATCAATGGGACAGTGCAGCCACGGAGTTTCAGACTGCGGTCCGACTCGACAGCCATGACGTCGAGGCCCGCACCCAGTACGGACGATACTTGAGGAATCGGGGGCGGCTGGACGAAGCTCTGACCCAGTTGCGGGCGGCGCGGGCGGAGGACCCCACGTCGGCGGCTGTGCTGAGTCATTTGTCTTACGTCTACTACCTGGATCATCAGCTGGACAGCGCATTGGCGGAAAGCGAACGGGCGCTGGAGACCGATTCCCTCAACAGGACCAGCCTCGTGTTGGGAGCGTTTGTGCGACTCGCGATGAACCGTCCGGACGAGGCTCGGAAGCTCATCGAGCGAGCACCCGAGACATCGCCTTTCATCGCCTACGTGATCGCGAAGTCCGGCGACACCGTGACGGCACGGCGCCGACTCCGGGAACAGGATGCCGAGTCGCCACAGCCCGGATTGGGAGAGAAGCGCCGGGCCTATACCTATCTTGGGCTTGGAGACACCGCGAAGGCGCTGTCCGCTCTGGAGCGCGCGGTAGAGGCCGGGGAGATCTGGGGTGTTCTGGAATCCTACGTCGATCCGATTAACGACCCGATTCGCCAGAGCGCGCGGTTCAAGGCTCTGCTCCAGCGAGTGCGCCTGGTTCCGTAATGGTTCTTCGACGAGATCACTCGCCGCACCACGCGGTCAGCGCAACGGGAGGATGGCGGCGATTCCGCGATCCAGTTGTTCGCGACTGATCGGTCCGCGGTGAATGCGGTGCACGACGCCGCCCGTGTCGATGAACACGGTCGTTGGCAAACCGAAGATGAGATACGTGCGCCGCGAACGACCGCGTTGATCGAGGGCCACGGCGAACGGCACCGAGAACTCGTCGACGAACTCCTGCACATCCTTCGCGCGCAGTTCCTGGTCGCGTTCGTTGACGGCCAGCACGTACAGCCCGGCCGAGACATGCTCATGGTGGACGCGGACCAACTCGGGAAACTCGGTCCGGCACGGCGCGCACCACGTATTCCAGAACGAGACAACGACGGGACGACCGCGAAGCTTGGAGAGCTGCACACGGCCGCCGGCCAAGGTGGGCAGGTTGATCTCCGGCGCGATACCGCCCTGCCGGACGGATTGCGTCGCGGCCGGCGAGGCGGCCAGCGCGAGCGCCAGCGCGGCCGCAGCCATCGTCCCGGGGCGCTGTGGCTCCAGACGCACTACAGGCGATGCGAGTAGCTGGCGAACAGGAGGTACTTCGCGAACCCCCCACCGTTGACCCCGTTCGTGCGCTGCTCCAGAAGGCTCTTCTGCCGATTGACCTTCAGGCGGTACGGCACGCTCAGCGTGATCGTGCTCTTGCCCTGGGTCAGCGATAATCCGGGGTCGGCGAACACTACGTAGGCCGTCCGCTTGATCGTTGAATCATCGCCGCCGCCTAACAAGTCGTGAACGGGAATACCGTCAATCCGACCGCCGAGGCTCAGCGACAGTCCCTGATCGGGCAGCACCGAAAACGCACCGCCCAGACGCGCGGAATACACATCCGGCACTGACCAATACACCGTTGACGTGGGGTTCAACCGTGCACCGGTCCGCGCCCTGGGGCTCACCATGTACGAGCCGCCGGCGTATACGAACGTCCGCTCGGTGATCTGCCGGAAGGCCTGACTCTGGAGGAGCAGCGCCCACCCGCCGTCGCCCGGCTGGATCGTCTGGTCCGCGGGGAAGTCCACGGTGCCGGTCGCCGAGTAGAACTGGCTCGAGCGCGTATTGCTGCCGGTCGGCGCCTTGACCCCAACGCCGAGTGAGATGTTGCCGCGGGAATGCGTGCGCGGCCTGAACACCCATGCCTCACCCGTGACACTCACGTCGCCGATTCCAGTGGCGCTCTGCTTGTGACGCAGCTGGTCCGGCCAGATGCGTGAGAACGATGCGGTGGATACCGGAACACTGAGTCGCACACGGAATCGCTCGTCGATCGAGTACGCCACGTCCGCCACGAGCGTGTGAACCTTGAAGACTGGAGACTCACCCCCCGGCGCCAACGACGACTTGTCTTCAGATCCGATGAACCATTCGTTGGACGTGAGGCGGCGATAGGCCAACGTGACCTGCCACTCGCGTGCCCGCTGGTACGCCTGGCCCTCGGCACCAAGGTTCACCGGTGTGCTGAACCGGATCGGTTCGCACCCCTGCGCTTCAGCGCGTGGCGCGATGACCGCGACGCCAATAGGTGAGACAAGGAAAACCAGCGCCACCAGATTCGTGATGTGTTGTTGCATGGGAGAAACTCCCGGGTGGTAGGGCTCCAGGTTCTCGCGCGGCCTTGGCGTAGTCCAACGTACCACCTAAACGACCGTCGTCCTACGACTTTCTGCGCGAGCGGGGCGGATGCAGACAGGATTTCAACTCAGCCAGTTGGCCGTCCAACCTGCAAACGAGAATTCTTCGCGGCACACGACACCAAGCAGCGATTTTTTTCGGTCGGGGCTCCCGAGCCGGCCAGCGTCAGTGGCGCGCAGGATATGAGACGCGTGAGGAGCGATGGCCCGGGGCAATGGGGATCCGACGTTCGCCTTGTCCACGAGTTCACCATTGGTGAGCTCGACGGCCCGCCCGAGTATGAATTTGGAATGGTGAGACTTCTGGCCGCTGAGGACGGCGGAGCCTTCTACATCTACGACTACAAGCAGTCACAGATCCGCCCTTACGATGCGAACGGAAGATTCGAACGCCTCATTGGGCGACGTGGCGGTGGCCGCTGAGCTGAAGGGAGCGAACGACCTATGACGTTTTCGCGCCCACCGGTGCGTATCTTGGACGCCTTCAACTTCCCCCAGAGTCCACACTGCTCGATGTACGTGACAATCGCCTTTACCTCCGCACCCTTGGTCCTGACGATGTAGATCAGGTCAGTGTTTATCGGATCTCCGGCGCGAATCTGAGTCGGTAGAAAAACGGGATCAGCGATCAGCATGCGCGCGATTTACCTTCCGTTCGGAGGAGAATCGTGCTCACGGAGTCCGACGCAGGCTGATGGCCGGTTTGAGTGCAGTTGCTGCTGGCGCGGTTCGCGCTGCCATCCGGCTCGCCGGTGGGCGCGAGGTCTGTTTCACCTGCACGATCGACCCTGAAGGCAACATCGCCACGGCCCGCGTGGTGGCGCGTGGCGACGCGGCCAGTGTGCTGGCCCTGCCCGGGTTCGCGAAGGCAGGTGAGCTGCTGCTGCACAATCACCCCTCGGGGGGACTGGAGCCCTCGGAGCCTGATCTCCAGGTCGCGGCGCGGATCCACGACCTCGGTGTGGGATTCGCGATCACCAACAACGACGCCTCCGAGCTGTATGTGGTCGTCGAGGTTCCCGCGCCCCAGGTGCTGGTCCCGCTGGATCTCGACGCGATCGACGCCGATCTGGGTCCCGATGGTGCCGTGGCGAAACGCCACGGCGCGTATGAAGATCGGAAAGGACAGCGCGACTACGCCCGCGCCGTGGCACGGCTCTACAACCTCGGCGGGATCGGCGTGCTCGAGGCAGGGACCGGCATCGGAAAGTCGTTAGGCTACCTGATCCCGGCGCTGCGCTGGTCGGCCGCCAACGGTGAACGAACGGTCGTGTCCACCAACACGATCAACCTCCAGGAGCAGCTGGTGGGGAAGGACCTGCCGTTCCTGGCCGACGCGCTCAACGACCAGCCGGTTCGTTATGCGCTCCTGAAGGGATGGCGCAACTACCTCTGCCTGAACCGGCTGGACCAGGCCGCGGGCGCGCACGCCACGCTGTTTCCGGGCGAAGGCGAGGAACGCCTGGCCGAGCTGATCGAGTGGGCCGGGAAGACCAGGGACGGATCGCTCAGCGACCTGGCGGTCCAGCCGGGCGACGAAGTGTGGGATGAAGTGGCGGCGGAGCCCGACCTCTGCACCCGCCTCAAGTGCCCGTTCTTCGACAAATGCTTCCTGTTTCAGGCGCGACGAAAGGCGGCGCAGGCCGATGTCATCGTGGTGAACCACCACCTGCTGCTGTCGGATATCGCCGTCAGGCGCATCACGCAAAACTGGGACGACGCCGCGGTGCTGCCGCCGTACACACGCCTGATCCTCGACGAGGGTCATCACCTGGAAGACGCGGCGGGTGCGCACCTGGGATCGACCATCACGCGGCGCGGACTGGATCGACTCTTCGCGCGACTGGAACGGCGGGGCAAAGGCCTGCTTCCAACGCTGGTGGCCAGGCTGCATGGCCGGCGCGACCTCGTCAGTGTGGCGAGCCTGGATCTCGTTCAGGCGCGCCTCACCGCGTCGACCCGCGCCGGACGCGAAAAGGGCGGCTTCGCATTCGATCTGCTCGACACGTTGCTGGCTTCCGAATCGATCGCGGTCAGGCGTCTTGATGGTGACTTCGCCACGCATCCGATCTGGCGCGGCGGGCTGAATGCGGCGCTCCCCGACCTGCTCGGCGAAATCGAGATTCTGGCCAAGGGACTGCAGCTCGTCCGCGATCGCATGGAGGACGACGACGCAGCGCAGGAGCGTTACGGTGCGCTCCTGGGCGAAGTGCGGGCCGTAACCCGGCGGCTGGTCAACGCCGGAGACGCCCTCCGTGCGGCACTCCAGCCGCCTGACGATGCAGTTCCCGCTGTGCGCTGGATCGAAGTCCGCGGCAAGGAGCGGAACATCGCCGTGTCTGCCGTCCCGCTCGATCTGGCGCCCATCCTGCGCGAGGATCTGTTCCGCAAGATCGAGACGTGCGTGGTCACCAGCGCCACGCTCGCCGTGGATGGCCGGTTCGGCTTCCTCCGGTCGCGCCTCGGCCTCGATGAGGACGACGTCGAGCCGTCGTGCGCGATCCAC
>DATCIJ010000041.1:0-138552 GCA_036507855.1 Gemmatimonadaceae bacterium
TGGTGATCGCATTGTAGGTCACGTCGGTGACCATCCGTGTGATCTTTCCGTTCTTGATCTCCCAGAACACGTGGCCGCCGAACTGCCCGTTGTACCGCTGCTGATCGATCGAGTAGCTGCCGCGTCCATCGATCATCACGCCGTTCCGGACATCAGCGATCATCTGTTCCCGCGTGGGCGCGTTGTCCGGCCCAGGCGCCAGCTGGATGTTAGGCATGCGCAGGAACGGATAGTCACGCCACGAGTTTCCGAACGTGCAACCGCGGCTGAAGTTCTCGTTCATGTAGTGCGCCGTCTCGCGGTTGGTCTGCAACCCGACCAGCGTGCCTTCCTTGATGATGTCCCACTTCATCGTCTTCACGCCGTCGTCGTCGAACCCGACGGAGCCAAGGCCGCGGGACGTCTTGTCGGCGTAGATGTTGAGGTGCTTCGACCCGTATTTGAGCTTCCCCACGTCGGAGAGCTTCACGAAGCTCGTCCCGGCATAGTTGGCCTCATAGCCCACCACGCGATCGAGCTCCGTCGCGTGCGCAATGATCTCGTGGATGGTGAGCGCCGCGTGCGACGGCGACAGGATCAGGTCGCGCAGACCGCTCGAGCCTAACGGCTTGGCCGAACAGTTCTCGACGGCCTCGTTGGCAACGCGCTCCGCCGAGTCGGGGAAATCACATTCGTCGATGATCTCCCATCCCGCGACCCCCGCCACGCCGGGGTAGTTCCGGGTCTTGGTGACGTCACCGACGCGCGCGGTCACGCTCATGTTAGGCGTCGTCGTGAAAAGCTCCTGCTCGATAAACGACCCTTCACTCGACGCGAAATAGCGCCACTCATACCTGCACTGCGCCGAGACGTTCACCGCGGTCACGCCCTGCACCGCGCTGGCCTTGTCGACCACGGCCTGTGCCCACGCTTGCTTGTCGGTTTGTGACACGCTCATGGGGTTCCTTGCCATCGGCGTGATGTAGTTCTCGACGTATGCCTGGACCGGAGCGAGCCGGACGTCGGCCTTTTTCGCGATCGCGCTGGCACGCGCGACTTCAACCGCCAGGCGTGCGACGCGACGGACCTCGTCCTCGGTGACGATCGGGCTGCTGGCGAATCCCCAGACGCCGCTGTGTATGACGCGCACGCCGAATCCACCGGGCCGCCGATCGGCGTCGCCCGGAATCCCCAGCGTGTCGCCGCCGCGTCCCCCGCGGCCTCCACCACCGCCGCCACCGCCGCCACCGCCGCCACCGCCGCCACCACGCCCGCCGCCGCCCCCTCGTCCAGCTCCGGCCGCGCTGAAGCTCGCGGTCGCTCCGGGCAGGATCGACGTCATCGTGAACCGCACGTCGGCGTAGCTCGCACCGGCGAGTTTCGCTTCAGCGAGCACGATGTCCGCCAGACCCTTGAAGCGCGTCTCGAGAACACGGCCTTTGGGCGAGGTCGCCAGGATGTTGCCGATGAGGTCACGCGAATAGAGCGCGACAGCAGCGGAGGATCCGGCGGTCTTGATGAAGTTTCTTCTCGATGTCATACGGGCAGCGGGCAGAGGGCAGCGATAAACGAGCAGCGAAAAGCGGTCAGCGATCAGCGATCAGCGAGCTCTCACAGCGCCGGCGAAACGCTCGTCATATAAAACTCTTCTACGCGAACAGGGGGCACCAAAGCAGTCCCCAGTCCATCGTACGATTCGCCCGTGTGCATCGGGACCGGCTTGCCGACCAGCGACAGGTTATTGTAGCCGACGATCGGCGACATATTCCACCGGAAGTTCTGCACGGGCCCGACGATCTCGCCGTTCTCGATCAGGAACAGGCCATCGCGCGTCATCCCCGTGTTCAGCAGCGGCTGGTCATCGGACGGCACGCCGCGGATGTACCAGAAGAACGTGACGAGCAGGCCGCGGCGCGTCTGCTTCACCATCTCCTCGATCGAAAGATCCGAGCCCTCCTGCGAGAGGCTCATGTTAGGCGTCGCGCCCTGATTGGGACCGAATGCCCGCAACACGCCCTGGTCGATCCAGGTCACCGGCTTCGCGGGCCGATTGTCGTTCATGATGGGCGTTTGACGCAGGATCGGGTTCCCGACGTCGCTCTTCAGCGTGAAGAGATCGCTGAAGAGCTTGTCACCGATCTTCTTGTCGGCCATGAACCGACCCGCGGTGTTCAGTCCGGCGGCGCCACCTCCACCGCCACCGCGACCCGGAGGCGCATCCGGAGGCTGATCGGCGCCAGCGCCCGGTGGAGCGCCGCCGCGACCACCCCCGCCTCCGAATCCTCCGCCCCCGAATCCTCCGCCTCCAAACAGACCGGTCATGAGCGAAAGGAACCGAGCGTTGGCGCGCGGCTCGAGGATGACCGTATAGCGGCCGGGCTCGATGGCCCTCGGCCTCCGGCTCTTGAGCGCCTTATCGGCGGCGACTTCAGTCAGCGCCTTGGCGTCGATCATGCGGATATCCTTGATCCCCGTCGTCCCTGCCCATCCGGACCCACTGCCATCGGCCATGCGGCAGGTGAGCACGAATCCCGCTTCGGCAACGCGGTAGTACGCGAAGAGTCCTTTTGAATTCGCGTTGCAGGTGGTCTGGTCGATCTTCGGGATGTAGCCCGCGCCCAGAACGCCCTTCTGTTCGGCGAGATCGATCGAGTCCTTCACCAGGCGCGCGCGTTCGCCGGGCCCGAAGTTCACGAGATCCGGAAGCGCGGCATCGACCGGGATGTACTCCTGCGGTCCGAGCAGCTCTTGCAGGTTCGGATTGTCCCTGGCCTGTCGCGCTTCGGAAAGCGCCTCGTCGACCATGGTCTTGAGGCCAGCGTCGCTGAAGTCTCTGGTGTCAGCGCTGCCGCTCTTCTGGCCGAGTCGAACGGTGACGGTTACCTGCCGGTCGTACTGCACGAGGTTTGTCGTGATCGACGAGTTGGCCCATCGAGTGCCCGACCGCTCGCCGCCGGTCAGGTTCACTTCCACCGCATCGGCGGTGGCCATGTTCAGGACCTTGTCGACGATCGCTTTGGCTTGTTCGCGTGTGTACATGGATGGCAAGGTGATTGCTGGTTGCTTCCTGCTTCTTGCTTCTTGCTTCTTCCTTCGGCCGGTGCTGGGCAAGCTGCATTCGGTTCGCGTAAACGGCAATCTGCACCGTCGTGTTCGCGTCTACGCTTGTCCGCGGCGTCGGCGCCACCACCATTCGGCGCCAAGAAGGAGCGCAAACGGGACAATCCACCACGCGGATCGCATCGGGTGCCACGTTTCTACGCGCGACACCGTCTGGAACGTTGCCGACAGCAGACCTGGGAGCTGACTCAATTCCGTTTCCTGGACAACGGTTCCGCCGCGTGACGAAACGAACGCTTCGACAAGGTTCCGGTCGTCACGAAGCGGTGCGAGTGCGGCAGGATCAACAACGATGGGCGCTTCGGCAAACTCGCTTCCCGACGAAACGATGAGCCGATACGTGCCGGGGCGTTGAGGCGCGACGATCGTCCCCGAGAACGCACCAGGCGTCGCCTCGGGCCACAGCCTCACCATCGTGGAGTCGCCTTCTGTCACGAGCAGCGCCGCAACACTGGCCGCTCGCTCGGCCCGATTCGACAGCATCGCGTCGCGAACGGTGACCCGAACGTGTCCTGTCTCACCGGGCGCCAGTGAACGCTGCGACACCGCGACATCAACGACGGGGGGCGCGTTGGCGCTGAGTTCCGCGATCATCGTGGTCCAGAAGGAGTCGAACCCGGACGTGGCGCGGTCGCGATAATGCCACGCGTCGAGCGCGCCACTCACGAGCAGGCGTCCCGCTCCGACTGAAATGCTCCAGACAACTGCTCGGCGGCTCGAGTCGCGACCAATACTCACAGAATGCAGCGAGGCGCCGGCTGGAGTCGTGACGGGCCAGGCGATTTCCTGCGCGCGGAGTCCGTTGCCTCCATCGGCGTCATCGGGTTGCGCCGCGACCGGCAGCCGGGAGGCACGCCAGTTGGTGACCCCGGTCAGTCGATCGACTGGGCCGGCGCCGCGACGATCCATGAGCAACACGACGCGTCCGCCGCGACGGCGCATGTACGCGTCGAGTCCAGCCGCGTCCGATTCCGTCAACTGTTCGGGCGCACCGACGACGATGGTCTCGAAGCCGTCGAGCACCTGCTCATCGCGCAAGGATACCGGCGCCGCGCCGGCGGTGTTCGAAACGCCACGCGACGTTACGACACGATGGGTAACCGTGAATCGCGTGTCGCCCTCCACGGCGCGCCTGACGAATGTCGACAGCCAGGACGCTCGCGGATCGAAGAAGAGCACGTCGAACCGGCGATCCCCGGCGTCCACGGCTGTCGATGCCGAGTCCGCGATTGACGTCCCGTTGATCACTGCGACCGCCCGGAGCGACGTTGTCCCTTCCATCGTCGGCACGTGGACGAGCGGCACTCGGAGCATCGCGCTGTCGGAGGAAATGATTTCGCTCCGATGATCCACGACCACGTCATCGCGTTTCAGTTGTACATCGAAGCGACGCCCCCGCGCGCCAATGACCATGACTCCGGCGCTGACCGGCACTCGCGCATTCAGGGGCGACGTTGCCGGTGCGTCGAGCATCGCGAACCGCACCGAAGGAGTTGGACTCGTTGGCACGACTGCCATCAGCGGCGCCGTCAACTGGCTCCACTCGTCAGGCATGGCGTCACCGGCCAACACCGTGCCCGATGCCCCTTCAAACGCGCCGCGCACGACGGTGAATCGCCGGTCGAGCTCACGCGCGACCCGATCTGACAACAACGCATCCTTCACCGGGTCGGCGGCCACGATCGCCACCAGCGGCCGTGCGCGCCGCGTGGAGGTCAGTGCAGGATCAGCCACGGCAAGCACGGCAATCACGAGCGCGGCCGCGCGTAAGGCGGTCATCATCATGGACGCCGGCCCTCGCGCTTCAACGCGTCTCGCAGTGCTCCCTCCAACAGACCCGTCTCCAGGAACGTCCGGCTGCCCGGCGCCGCGGACAGCGAACCGGCAACCAGCCCCAATACCTGCTTCACGAGGCTGTCGATGCGCATGCGCACGTCAGGTACGGGCCCGGTGCGAGCCTGCCCCGCCACCTCCTGGATGCGCAGCGCGAGCGCCCGCAGGGAGTCAGAACCCGGATCAGTACGCAACAAATCGAGCGCGGAATTCGTCACCCGGTACGAACGCTGCGCCACGGAATCGCCTGACGACATGGCGGCAAGATCGGCCAGCAGTCGGCGGAGCGCCGCGGTCCGGTCATCCGGAACTGGCGTCGCGGCCGGCCCGGAAAGCCCCGCGGTCAGGCTCAACGTTCCACTGAGCCGCCGCTCGAGGTCTATGCGCTCACGTTGCGTCAGCGCGCGAAGGATGAAGCGCGACCGAGCGAACGCGCGCATCAGGTTCTCGAGGGCGGACCGCTCGGCCTGCAGCGCCTGATCCAGATTGGCATCGGTGAGCGAAGACGAGGCGCGGCTCATCGCGCGGATGGCGCGCATCATGTCAACGCGACCCCGATTCTGGAGACGTCCCGCCAGCAGGTCGCTCTCCGCTTCCGCCTCGGCTGCCTCGTTCAGCTCCAGTGTGCCCGCCGCTTCCGCCGCCAGGTCCTCCACTTCACCACCCATCATGAAGACGAACTCGGCGCGGACCTGGCGTTGCTCGGCGGCCAGCTGGCGCGCCTCGACACTGACGGAATCGGCGGCCATCGAGGGTCGACGGGCCAGGAGGCGTTCGGTCTTGAGGATCACCATCTGCTGGCTGACCGCATAACGATCCCGCTGGTCGTCAGCGGCAAATCCTTCAGCAGCGATGGCGCCGGGAGTCACGACCTCGAGGACGTAGCTCTCCGATTCAACCGGCGCTGCACCCGGGCGGCGATCGGTCGCGGCGGCGCGATACACCACGAGATCGCCGGGTGCGAGTCCAAGCTCCTCGAGTCGCCACGTTCCGCGCGCGGTCCAGGAGCGTGGACTGGCTGCCGTCACGGCGACGGGCACGTCGCGCTCGGTGAAGGTGAAGCGTTCGCCGCTCCCCGATACCGCGGTGTAACGAAGCCGTACCGATCCAAGGGCGAGGTCATCGTCAGCGGTGATCACCACCGGTATGGTGTCAGGCACGGAGCTGAAGAACAGATCCCGGCCCGGCGACGTCAGGTTGACTCGTGGTGGTCGATCGGTCGTGACCCCCACTCCCACGAGCTGTCGAGCGCCGGCTGCTCCCGTCGAGTCGCGCGGCTCCATTGCGAGGAAACCGTCAGACTCCGCCGTGAGGGCTGCCGTGAAGGACCCATCACGCCTTTCCATGGCTCGCGTTCCCGAGAGCGTCTCGAGATTGACCGAAGACGCGGTCGCCTCGACTCGCACGTCGATTCGACTGGCGGCGAGCGCCTCGATCCGTGACGGATTGATCGCGGTCGTAACGGGCATTCCCGAGTAGGCGGGTGGAGTAATCCTGACTTCAACGGAGCGAACGGCGGGCCCCCCAGTGTGAACCAGCGTTCGAGTCATCGTGCCGGCCGTTTCCGCCGGTCGCAGAAGACTGACCGCGAGCATGATCACGCCAATCGTGAGCACAATTCCCGCGGCCCGCGCCGGAAAGAGGGGCGTTGGATCGAGGCCACTGACAATTCCTGCCGCGCGCGCCATAACCACATCGCGGACGTACTGCCTGCCAACGTGACTCAGCTCGGCAGCGGTGACGATCAGGTTTCGACCAAGCGTTGTGCGCCGCTCCAGGCGACCGGCGATTTCCGGCAGCGATCGCCACCAGCCAATGCGCCATTCATCTCCGAAGACCACGCGCACGATGGCGACGACGATCACCGTCGCTACCAGGGCAGCGACAGCAGGAACCCTGTCGGGTCGCATGCCGGCAAGAATGAACAGCGACGCCAGCGCGCATCCGGCCGCCACGCCCTCCATGGCACGCAGCACGACCATCCGCCGCCGGACCCGGACCAGGAAGTGCTCGACCGTCGTCCCTTCAGGCCACGCGTTCATGTGGCGCCTCGGTTACCGTCAACGGTGCGCGGCGTGGCGCCCGTCTTCGCAGCCATTCCTCCGCCAGCAGGAACGCGATGGCAACGAGCCAGAACCAACGGCCATCCGGCGACGTGTCCTCCGTGACTCGCGGCCCAGGCTCGCTGGCTGGCCGTTCCCATCCCCGGAGCGCCTCGTCAGGCACGACCACCGGTTCCAGTTCCTGCAACGAGGGCGCCGTCTGTACGGCGGCCACGACGCTCGCGAGCAGCGCCGTCCCGGCGACAGTTCCCACTTCGACACAAGCGAAGACGAGCACATCATAGTCCGTTGCGCTGGAGCCTCCAGCCATCGTTGCGACCACCTCGCCGCTCGCGTTATGCGCGATCGCGACTCCAGCATGGTCGCACGACGGTGTCACACGCGCTGAAGCAGCGGCGTCGGTGAGCAACCTGTCGCGTCCGAGCGCCATCAACCGGTCACCCTGCCACGGACTGTTGAGCGCAGCGACGCCCGCCGCCAGTTCGCGACGCCCGGAGTATCGCGGAAATACCACCGCCACCTTCCTGGCTGAACTGCCGGGACGAGGAGCGATGGCGCGCACCGCGGCAACCGACGCCTGCACCAATCCCGCGTCCTCTGCCGGTGCCAGCACCACGATGGGTAGAGTAGTGTCCTCTGGCGAGGTGGCCCATGTCGCATCGGTGCGATTCGGCTGCAGGCCCAGCCTCACTATGCCACCTGACGCCTCCGCCGAACCTGGCGCCACTGAGGACACCGACACCTTCACCAACCGAATCCCGATGCCTTGTGCCACCGACGCAAGCTGGCCGTCGACGAGCGCGCCCGCCTGGAAATCCGAGATGATGACCAGCTCGCGAACGCCCGAGTGAGCCTGCAGCCACGAGGCGGCGCCGGCCACGCTGGCTCCCGGCTGCAACGTTTCGACGATTATTCCTTCCCGAGCCGAATCGAGCATTCGCTGTCCCAGTGCGCGGGCGCGCTGCAGGGCGCTCGTGCTGTCGCTCGTCAGGCGGCGCATGCTCGGGCTCGTGTCCACAAGGATTGCTCGCACCGGGATCAGAGCGGTGCGAGCGCGTTCCGAGTCAAGCCACATCGGTTGTGCGAGCGCCAGTACCGCGGCGAGAATCACCGCGCACCTCACGACGAGGAGCAAGACGTCGCTCGGCCGGCTCCGTGTTGCCGGCCTGGGGCGTGCATCACGGAGCAGCCTGAGGCTCGGGAATCGCGCACGGCGCGCCAGGCGGCGGCCGAACAGGTGCACGAGAATCGGTACGGCCAGCGCGAGCAGTCCACCGAAGGCCGCGGGATTGAGCCAGCTCATGAAGCTTCCCGTGAACCCGCATGATGCGCTTCTGGTTTCGCTTCCCGCCGCATGAGGAAGTCACGGAGAGCGCGGCCGGGCGGCGTGTCGGTCCACATGAGCGCGTAGTCGACATGATCACGGAGCGCGCTCTCACGGGATCGATTCAGGAATTCCTGGAACGCGCGGCGATAGTCACCGGCCACGGCACCGGCGTCGATCAGGCGCCGCTCGCGCGTCTCCATGTCCTCGAACTCCACGTCGCCGGCATACGGAAAACCTGCCTCGCCAGGCGCGATCACCTGGAGCATGGCCACATCGTGTCCGTGACTCGCCACGCGTCGGAGCTCCCGATGGGTCTCATCTTCAGCGTCCTGGAAGTCGGAAAGCACGAGGACCACTCCGCGGCGCTTCAGAAGCTCCGCTCCGCGCGCGATTCCTCGCGCCGGCGACCATGACCCGGACGGCTCGAGCCGGCCGATCGTCCCGATGAGCGAATGCAGGTGCGGGCGCCCTCCCCTGGCGGGCAGGTAGGTCATCCGATCGCCTGCCATCGCAAGGAGTCCGACGGCGTCACCCTGTGATACCACGAGGTGTGCCAGCGACGCGGCCAGCACTGCGGCATAGCGCCATTTCGATGTGCCGATCTCTGGAAAGGCCATCGATGCACTGCCATCCATCACCAGCATCACCGACATGCTCGTCGTCTCGCGGAACTGCCGCGTGTACAAGCGGTCCGTTCGCGCCAGCAACTTCCAGTCGAGGTACTTCAGGTCATCGCCAACGCGGTACGGCCGGTGTTCCTGGAATTCGGAACTGTACCCGTGAAACGGACTGCGGTGCGATCCGGCGCGCATTCCTTCGACGACGAGCCTCGCCGCGAGTTCCAGATCGTCGATCGCGGTGATGACGTCGGCAGACAGCACGGAGGTCATCCCGTCACGGACGAACCGCGTCGAGCAGCCGCGCGACCACCTGGTCCGGATCGATCCGATCGGCCTCGGCCTGATAGTTCACCAGCACGCGGTGTCGCAGCACGGGCAACGCGACAGCGGTCACGTCCTCGAGTGCCGGCGCCGGCCGGCCGTCGAGGAGCGCGGTCGCCTTGGCGCCGAGCAGGAGCGCCTGTCCGGCACGCGGCCCGGCGCCCCAGCGCACCCAGTCGCGCACCGCCTGGGGCGCGGAGGAGTCGCCGGGCCGCGTCGCTCTCGTCAGGCGCAGCGCGTAATCGACCACGTTCGACGCCGCGGGCAGGCTCCGCACCAGCATGCGCGCCGCCTCGAGTTCGGCGCCTGACGCCGCGACTTTCGCCGAGCGCTCCTCGCCCGTCGTCGTCTCGGCGATGATGCGCCGTTCGTCATCCGGCGTGGGATACCCGATGACGACGTTGAACAGGAACCGATCGAGCTGGGCCTCGGGCAGCGGGTGCGTGCCCTCCTGCTCGATGGGGTTTTCCGTCGCGAGAACGAACAGCGGCCGATCCAGCTCGTGGCGCACGCCGCCAACGGTCACCTGGTACTCCTGCATCGCCTCGAGCAACGCCGCCTGGGTGCGTGGAGGCGTGCGATTGATCTCGTCCGCAAGGATGATGTTCGCGAACACCGGCCCCGGTATGAAGCGGATGCTGCGTTTCCCGGTCGCGGTGTCTTCCTCGATAACTTCGGCGCCGAGGATGTCCGACGGCATGAGGTCCGGCGTGAACTGAATGCGGCTGAATCGAAGGCTCAATGCCTCGGCCAGCGTCTTGATCAGGAGCGTCTTGGCCAGGCCCGGCACGCCGCGCAGCAGGCAGTGTCCGCCGGCGAGGAGACAGGTCAGCACCTCGCGCACGACCGGCCGCTGGCCGATGATGACGCGCGATACCTCCCGCTCGAGCCGCGAGACGAGATCGCCGGCCTGTTCGAAGGTGAATTGCGTCGCTTCCCGGGGCGGAGCCGTGGGAGTGAGGGTCACGCGGGAATCTTAGTTGCGGGCAGAGGGCAGAGGGCAGAGGGCAACTGGTCGCAGACGAACGCCTTTGCCCTTTTCCCTCACCTGTAGTTCCCGAACTTCAACTCCACCCCGAAATCCTTCGTTCGCAGCACGGCCATCGCCGCCTGCAGTTCATCCTTCGACGGTGAACTGACGCGCACCTGATCGCCCTGAATGGCTGCCTGGACCTTCTTGAGCTTCGCGTCCTTGATGGCCGCCGCGACCTTCTTCGCGGTGTCGGAGTCCAGCGCCATCTTCAGGCCAATCTCCTTGCGAACCGTGTCGCCGCCGGCCGGCTGGGTTTCGCCGACATCGAGATTCTTCACCGAAACGCCGCGCTTGACGAGACGTCCGTGCAGCACATCGAACAGCGCACGCATCCGGAAATCGTCGTCGGCGACGAGCTTCAGTTTTGCCTCAGCGCGACTGAACTCGATCGCGGCCCTGGAGCCCTTGAAGTCGTAACGCTGCGCGATCTCCTTCTGGGCCTGATTGACGGCGTTATCGACCTCCTGGAGGTCCACGCCGGTGGTGACGTCGAAGGAACTGGCGGAAGCCATAGTGACGGTTGACGGATGGCGGATGGCGGATGAGACGCCCCGGTTCGGCGAAGTTGCCTGCGCCCAACGTACTCGTTCTACAATGGAATACCGCTCCCCAGAAATGGCCAATCCCTCGCGTCCCGATTCCATCTTCATCGCCTTCCAGTCATCTCTGGCCGGCAAGTATTCGATCGACCGGGAACTGGGCCGGGGCGGCATGGGGATCGTCTATCTCGCGCACGAGGTCCATCTCGATCGCCTCGTGGCCATCAAGCTCCTTCCTCCCGAGCGCGCCTCGGATCCGTCGTTACGTGAGCGCTTTCTTCGCGAAGCGCGGCTCGCCGCGAAGCTCTCGCATCCGAACATCATCCCGATCCACTCGGTCGCCGAGTCGGGCGAGTTCGTGTACTACGTCATGGCGTTCGTGGATGGCGAGACGCTCGCCGAGCGCGTGCGGACCCGTGGACCACTGACCGGCACCGACGGCGCGCGGGTGCTGCGGGAGGTCGCCTGGGCGCTGGCACACGCGCATTCGCAGGGTCTGGTGCACCGCGACGTGAAGCCGGACAACATCCTGCTCGAAGCAGGCTCCGGTCGCGCACTGGTGGCGGACTTCGGTATCGCAGCCGCGATTGCCGACACGAGTGCCCACGGCGTGGCGGGAACGCCGGAGTTCATGAGCCCCGAGCAGGCGACCGGTTCTGCCATTGACGCGCGGAGCGACATCTACTCGCTGGGCGCAACAGCGTTCTATGCGTTCTCGGGCAGGCTCCCGTTCGAAGGGCGAACGGCGACGGAGGTGCTTGCCAAGCACGCCACCGAGACGGCGCCGGCGATTGTCTCGACGGGCGTGGCGGTGCCTCGAAAGGTCGCTGCCCTGGTTGACCGATGCCTGGCCAAGGATCCTGCGCACCGGCCATCAAGCGCAGACGAGGTGGCGGAGCAGCTCGGCCTCGCGCTGGAACAGCGTCGCGAGCTGCCGGTCGCGCTGCGCGCTTTTGTGAAGCGCAACTCGCGAATGGATGGCGGTGGGACTCTCCTGGGGACGATCGGCCTGGCGACGGCGGCGGTGACTCTGGCCCGTATCTATGGCGGTGAGGCCGGCTGGGCCACGCTCATCGCGGGAACGACGCTGGGCCCGCTCGGTTTCATGGTCAATGCTGCTCGCCGCTTGTTGCGACAGGGTTTCTCGTATGCTGACGTGGCGCCAGCGTACCAGCGGGAGAGAGAGCAGGCAAGTGAGGAGCTTGCCGTGGATCATCGTCGTGGTCCAATCGCGATGGAGCGGTTTCTGAAGATCTGCTCGCTGAGCGGCCTGACTGGCGCCGGGCTGGTGCTCCTCGGAACTCTCGGCATCAACATGCTCGACATCCTGCCGACGCAGCAGATTTCCCATCTGACAGGGACATTGATCTTCTGGATGGCGATGTCGAACGGCGTCGGAGTGCTGTCAGGTCTCGCCTATCTCGCGCTGCTGCAGCGCCGCACCGACGTGGACACCGGCTTCTGGGCGCGCGTCTGGAAGGGGCCACTCGGCCGTCTCGCCTTCTCGATTGCCCGCCGGTCAGGCGGCGCGAGGACCGCCGTGGCAGCCATGACGCACCGCGCTACCGAGCTATCGTTAGGCCTGGCGGCTGAACAGCTGTACGAGAGCCTGCCCAAAGATTCGCGCCAGGCGCTCGGCGACCTGCCGACCCTCCTGCAACGGCTGCAGAACGACGCGCAGTCCCTTCGCAAGCGCTACGAGTCGCTTCAGGAGGCTGTGTCCGGGTCCAGTGCCGCACACACTCCGGAATTCGACGATCTACGCGTGATGCGCGACGACGTTCAGGCGCGACTGGGCGAGGCCGTGGGCACGCTGGAGACCCTGCGCCTCGGATTGCTGCGACTGCACGCGGGCTCAGCGACGGTCGAAGGCTTCACCACCCATATCGGCGTCGCCGCTGAGGTCTCGAAGCAGGTGCAACGGCTTATCGCCGCGCACAACGACGTGGAGCGCGCCCTGCAGTTCGACAGTGAACCTGCGACCACACCAGCCTGATCAAACCGCACTCGTGATTCGCCACGCAGTGCCGAGTCACGTATCACGATCAGGTTTCGTCGCCCCGCCTGGCCGGAGGGAGCCAGCGCCGCACCTCGTTCCCAAGCCCGCGTAGTTCGTCTTCCACGACGCGGGCGGTCGTGCGCTCGCGAAACAACTCATCGGTGATCTGCATCGCCGCGAGAATCGCCGCCTTGTGCGTCTCGATCAGCGCGTTCGCGCCAAGCACCTTCCGGATCTCGCGATCCAGGTAGGCCGCGACGGCCTTCGTGTGCTCCGGTGTCGCGTCGCTGCGGATCGTGTACTCCTCGCCGACGATGCTGACCTTGGCGACGTGCCGTTTCTCGCTCATTTGCCGCCTCGCGAACCGCGACTGCTCGATTTGCCGCCCCGGGTCGGCTCGAGGCCATTTCCGACCACGGCCTGCGGTCCCGTCACCGGCCGCTCGGATTGCTGTCGAAGAAAGCGCACCTGGGCCAGGATGGCCCGCGTCTGCTCCGTCGCAAACTCGAGGCGCTGGCGGAGGTCGGCGTTCTCCTTCTCCAGCGCCTCAACGCGCTGCGGCGCGAACAGGTCGCCGGTGCGGCTCGAGGATTCGTAGCCGCGAAGCTTCGTCTCGGCCTGGATCGCGCGCTTCCGGAACGCCGCCAACTCGTCCCCCAGTTTGAGGACGAGCTGCGCCAGCTGCGGAAGTGGATGGGTTTCAGGCAGTGATTCGTGGTCGGACACCGAGCTCGCTCTCCAGGCTCCGCAGGATTTTCTGACGTCGTCCCTCGATCTCCTTGTCGCGTAGAGTGCGCACCGGGTCCCTGAAGGTCAACCGCCAGGCGAGACTCCGCACCCCCGACGGCAGACCCTCGCCCCGATATTCGTCGAAAAGCGCGACCCGCTCGAGGAGGTCACCACCCGACGCGCGCAGTACGCGCTCCACGTCGGCGGCCGCGGTGCCGTCCGGGACGAGAAGGGCAAGGTCGAATTCAGCTGCCGGCGTGGTGGGTAGCGGACGATATCGAACCGATGGCCGATGCCGGGGCTCCAGACGAGCGTCGTGCGCGTGCGCCCCGCGAGGCGCCACGAAACCGTTAGGCATCGGATCGAGTGTCAGCTCCACCCCAAAGGCCTCCGCCGACCAGGCTGGCCGATCAAGCGCCACCGGTCCGGCGCGTCCGACACGGCGTCGAGACGTTCCGACTACGATGACCCACGACCGGCCATCATCCGCCGGTTCCAGAACGGCGCCCTCACCCGGGAACGCCAGCTCTGCGATGCGGGCGCCGAGCGCCTTGGCATCCCACGCGTCGAACAGGGGCGGGTTGGGCTCGGTGAAGTGAGGCGGACGCCGCCGGCCCATGATGAGGGCGCCAACACGCACCGCCTCCAGCGGCAGCCCATCGGGCCTCGGAGTAAACGCCGAGCCGATCTCGAACAGACGGACATCGCCCTGCATCCGGGTGAGGTTGTACTCGGCCCGTCGTGCCAGCGTCTCCAGCAGCGAGCGCCGGAGGTGCGGCTCGTCCTCCGCCAGAGGATTGGTGACCCGCACATGCGTCTCGTCATCGCCACGAACAAATGGAAGCGGCCGCACCTCGGCGAGCCCCTCGCCCACCAGAGCGTTGCGCACTCGGCGGCCGGTGACGTGAACGTGATGATCCGGAACGGTCCCCGGTCGAAACGGACTCACCGTGTCGGACAGAACGTCGTATCCGCGTAGTCGCGCGATTTCTTCAACCAGGTCGGCGTCGCGCCAGACATCGCGGCGCCAGCTTGGCGGCGTGACGCGCAGGTGGCCACTGGCTCCCGGCTGAACGGCGAAACCAACCGACGCGAGCAGCCGCGTCATTTCTTCGGCTGGCACGCCGTCGCCAAGCAGGCGCTCGGCGCGGGCAGGGCGAAGGTCGACACTCGCCGGGGGTGGCGGTTCGCGGCCGACGAGAATCGGGGCGCCGTCCACCGAGCCACCTGCGACCTTCATGATGAGTCCAGCCGCCAGTTCAAGGAGTGTTGCCGTCGCCGCGCCGTCGACGCCCCGCTCGAACCGATAGCTCGCATCGGTCGACAGTCCGAGCGCGCGCCGGGTCACACGGATGCGCGCGGGATCGAAGGTCGCCACTTCGAGGAGGAGGTCGGTCGTGGTTTCGGTCACCTCCGAGTCATGACCTCCCATCACGCCGCCAATCGCCACCGGTGTCTTCGCGTCCGCGATCATCGTCATGCGCTCGTCCAGCGCTCGCTCCACGCCGTCGAGCGTCACCATCCGCTCGCCACCTCGCGCCCGTCGAATCACGACGGTCTGATCGGCAAGATTCGCGAGGTCGAACGCGTGCATGGGCTGGCCAAAACCGTGCAGCATGTAATTCGTGGCGTCGACCACGTTCGAAATGGCTCTCAGCCCGACGGACTCCAGTCGCCTGACGAGCCAATCGGGGCTCGGACCCACTCGCACGCCGCGGATGACCACCCCCATGTATTGCGGGCAGCCCTCACCATCCTCGAGCCGGATGGTGACGCCGCCGCTCGCGGCCTCATGCTCGCCGCGCACCCTCGTCCCGGGCGGCAGGCCCGGGAGGTCGCCCAGCTCTTCCGGAACGCCGGTGGGGATCCCCGTCAGGGCCGCGACCTCGCGCGCGACGCCGGCGTGTGACAGGAGATCAGGGCGGTTCGGAAGCACGTCGATGTCGAAGCGAACGTCGGCGACGCTGACCGCCTCGAGGAAGGGCGTTCCAGGCTTCACATCGATATCGAGCGCCATGATGCCCGAGTGATCGGCGCCGAGCCCCAGCTCACGCGCCGAGCAGAGCATTCCGCTCGAGACTTCACCCCGGATCTTGCGCTTCTCGAGTTTGACGCCGCCGGGCAGCGTCGTGCCGACGCGGGCGAAGGGGTACAGCGTTCCCACGGTGACGACTGGAGCGCCGCAGACGACGTCCAGCAGATCACCGCTGCCGTCGTCAACCTTGGTTACCCATAGCGTGTCCGCGTTGGGATGCCGGCCGGCCTGCACGACGCGAGCGACCACGACATCGACGAGGTCCTGGCGCAGGCGCTCCATGCGGTCGACGGTAGCGACGTGCGCCGACAGCAGGTCCCGGATCTCCTCCGCGCTCCGTCCATGCGGCACGAACGCGCGCAGCCAATCATGGGAGATCAGCATGAGGCGAACTGCTCGAGGAAGCGGACATCCGAGTCGTACAGCAGCCTGATGTCGTTGATGCCGTAGCGTGACATGGCAATCCGTCCCGGTCCCATCCCGAACGCCCAGCCCGAGTAACGCTCGCTATCTATGCCGACCGATTCGAGCACCGCCGGGTGCACCAGGCCGCATCCCATGATCTCCAGCCACCGTGGGCCACGACCATCCCCCAGGTCCACTTCGACTTCCATTTGCGCCGACGGCTCCGTGAAGGGGAAGTATGAGGGTCCGAACCGCGTGCGGGTGCTCGCACCGTAGAACCGGTGGGTGAACCACGAGAGCGTGGCTTTCAGATCAGCGAAGGAAATGCCTTCATCGATGGCCAGTCCTTCGAGCTGCGTGAAGACCGGGGCATGCGTGGCGTCGAAGAAGTCGCGCCGGTAGACATTGCCGGGGGCCAGAACGCGGATCGGCGGGGCATAGGCCTGCATCGTCCGCACCTGGACCGGCGACGTATGTGTTCGCAGGAGCCGCCCTTCTCCCAGGTACAGCGTATCGTGCAGGTCCATCGCCGGATGCTCGGCGGGGAAGTTGAGCGCGCCGAAGTTGTACCACTCATGCTCCGCTTCCGGGCCTAACGCGACGGTGAAGCCGAGTTCATGGAAGATGGCCTCGATCTCGTCGAGGACGATCGACACCGGATGCCGCGAGCCGCGCCATGTCGGGCGCGCCGGCATGGTGGGGTCGGAGAGTTGCTGGGTGCTGGATGCGGACAGCTTCTTGCGCGCAGCGTCGAGCGCCGCTTCGGTGGCCACACGCCAGGCATTGAAGCGGCGGCCGGCTTCGGGCCTGTCCTCTTTGGGCAGGACGCTGAGAGCGCCGCTCAGGATCGAGACGACGCCGCTGGTCCGGCCGACGAGCTGCACGCGCGCCGATTCCACGGCTTCGGCCGTCGTCGCGCCGGGAATCAGCTCGTCCGCCCGAGCCTTGGCCCGATCGAGCTCGGCGACGAATTGATCGAACGTGGTGATGTTGCTGGTCATGAGAATCGCGGAGCGTGGGTGGCGGGTCGAGGGTCGAAGTCGCCACCTCTACCCGCGACCCGCTACCCGCAACCCTGGTCAGGCCAACGCGCTCTTGGCCGCCGTCGCGAGCGCCGCAAAGGCGGCTTCATCGCGAACCGCGAGGTCCGCCAGAATTTTGCGGTCGATCTCGATTCCCGCCTTGCGCAGGCCGTTCATGAAGACGCTGTAGCTCAGGTCGTTCTGGTGCGCGGCCGCGTTGATGCGCGTGATCCAGAGGCGCCGGAAGTCGCGCTTCTTGTTGCGACGATCGCGGTATGCGTAACGCCAGCCGCGCTCGACCGTCTCCTTCGCCGGGCGCCACAGCTTGCTGCGCGCGCCGAACGCACCACGCGCGGCCTTCATGATCTGCTTTTTGCGCTTCAGGCGCACGACATTCGATTTGACTCTTGGCATCGTCCGCTCCTACGCCTGAAGGAGACGCTTCAGCACGCGCGTCTCGCCGTTCGTGGTCACGATCGTGGCGCGGCGAAGGTGCCGCTTCCGCTTCGCGTCCTTCTTCGTGAGGATGTGGCTCTTGTTGGCCTTCAGGCGGCGGATCTTCCCGGAGGCGGTCACCGAGAACCGCTTCTTCGCGCCCTTGTGGGTTTTCATCTTTGGCATCGTTCAGTCCTGTCTATTTGGGCGAAAGGATCATAGTGAGTTGCTTGCCTTCCATCTTGGCCGCGCTCTCGATCTTGCCAACATCAGCCAATTCCGTCGCGACCCGCTCCACCACCGCCACGCCCAGCTCCGGGTGCGCGATCTGACGACCGCGGAACATCAGCGTGACCTTCACCTTGTTCTTCTCCTCGAGGAAGCGGCGCGCATGCCGCGTCTTCGTCGCGAAATCGTGTTCGTCGATGCCCGGCCGGTACTTCACTTCCTTGAGCTGGATGATGTGCTGCTTCTTCTTCGCGATCCGCGCCTGCTTGGCCTGCTCGAACTTGAACTTGCCGAAGTCCATCACCCGGACCACCGGGGGACGCGCGGTGGGGGCAACTTCCACCAGGTCGAGTCCGTGTTCTTCGGCCAGCGCCATGGCCCTGTCGACTTCCATGATTCCGAGCTGACCGCCGTCGTGGCCGATCACTCGTACTGGGCTGATGCGGATCTGTCGATTGACGCGAATGCGTTTGGATGCGTCCTGAATGGCAACGTCTCCTGCGCTCGGGTGACTCGTCAGGCACTCGCCTGACGATGAAAAGAAAATCGCGGACCCGCTGGGAGCCCGCGACGCGCGAATCACGGCGGCGTTGCCGTGTCGCGAATTCATGGACTCCTGCAGCACCTCGGTGCGAGGGCCGGAGGGTGAGAGCCGGGGGGCTCTGCTTTGCCGGATTGGAGCAAGGAAGCTAACAGGGCAAAGGGTAGAGGGCAAAGGGGTTAGGGGAGCGCAAAGCGCAAAGCGCCGAGGGCGGAGACTCAGCCCGCTGCCCGCTACCCGCTGCCCTCCACCCGGAAGCCGTAGCCCTTCCCGTCCACCGCCACCCGTCCCGACATGACGTAGGCATCATGCTCGAACACCAATCGCCAGTCCTCGTCCACCGCGCGTCTGAGGATCCACCGCTTGGATTCGAGGGTCCTCAACGGCTCCACGTCGTAACCCATGATCCAGGGCAACGGAATGTGCGCCGAGGTCGGCATCAGGTCGGCTGGATAGAACACCCGAGCACCGTCGCTCTCGAGCAGCAGGCTCTGGTGATGCGGGGTATGGCCGGGCGTGGGCAGCACCCGGATTCCCGGCCAGACCTCCACCTCCCCGGACACGAAATCGAACAGACCGGCCGCGACGATCGGCTCGAAGTTGTGCGGGAAGTAACTCGCGGCCGTGCGCTCGTTCGTGTGCGTCGCCCACTCGTACTCACCACGCTGAACCACGTAGCGCGCGTTGGGGAACGTCGGACGCACGACGCCGCCGGCATCGATCCACGTGTTCCCGCCGGCGTGGTCGAAATGCAGGTGCGTGTCGATCATCAACGCGATGTCATCAGCCTTCACGCCAAGCGATCGCAACCCGTCCTCGAGCAGCGTCCTTCCGTGCGCACCGGAGTTTTCAACTCCATAGATCTCGTGGAATTTCGTGTTCTCCTTGTTCCCAGCGCCGTTGTCGATGAGCACGAGCCCGCGCTCATGCTCGACCAGCAGGCATCGCATGCCTAACTGGATGCGATTGCGCTCATCGGCCTGGATACGGCGTTCCCAGAGCGGCTTGGGAACCACGCCGAACATCGCGCCGCCATCGAGCTTCTGCCCGCCAGCCTGGATCGCGTGGACTTTCAGGCGACCTACCGTGAATGACTGGACCAGCGGGCCAGGCGCACTCACGCGGTCATCTCGCCATCGGTCCACCCCGGCATGCCGCGCCGGCGGCGGCGCCCGTGCCCTCTCGACGGAGCGCGCCGGGTAATCATCCGGAGGTCTTCCAGCGTCTCACAGCCGCGCTCACGAGCCGCGTCGAGCAGGCGGAGCAGCAGCTTGGCCGTTGCCACCGCATCGCCGCCGGCGCGGTGGCGGGCGTGGTTCTCGATGCCGTAGAAGTACGAGAGCGAGTCGAGAGACCGCCGCCGGATGTTGGGCACGACGGCACGGGCCAGCTTCACGGTGCAGAGCTTCTCGCCCGACAACTGCTGGCCACCATACCGCGACAATTCGGATGACACAAAGCGCCAGTCGAAGGCCGCGTTGTGCGCCACGAACAGGTGGCCACGCAGCACGTCGGCTATGCGCGGCGCCACATCGTGAATCGTCGGCGCGTTGCGCACCATGTCCCAGGTGATTCGCGTCAGTCGCGTCACGGCTGGTGGAATGGGCCGTTGTGGATTGACCAGTGTCTCGAAGACGTCCGCGATGCGCCCGTCGGAGACGGTCACCGCGCAGAACTCCGTGATGCGATCCCCACCCCATGGACTCCCGCCGGTCGTCTCGACGTCAACGACAACGTAGCTGAGCGAATCCAGCGGTCGTCGCGCGACTTCCCTGTGCACCCGCCTGACGACCGTTGGCTCACGCACCAGAGACCATCGACCTTGCGGGTCGCGCTGGACGTCAGGCGTCTCCATGAACAGCGCGAAGGCAAGCTGTTCGGCCACCGCCGCTGGGGCGCCCGGCAACCGACACACGTGCTCGATGAGAGGAACGGCGCCGGCCGGTCCGGCTTCCAGATAAGTCCGGGCCCGATCGACGAGCGGTGACCGATCGCGACTGACCGAGACCATGAGCGGCACTTCGACGACGGTCGGCGGGAGACGCCGACCTCCGCCTTCCTCTGCCTTCGTTGACCGGCTCGGCCGTCTCGTCATTCCGTCAAAACTATACGGGCGCACCGTTTGCGTGCTGACGGACGAGCGAGAACGGGCCGGCCCTCACTAGCCCTAACGAACCGAACCGAATACACTTGTGAATGATTTCACAAGCACGAACCAGCCCGTGAAGCGAATCGCCGAAAGCACTGTCCGCCGCCTCTCCGCCTACCTCCGGTTTCTCGAGGAGTCGACGGAAAAAGGGGTCGAAACCATCTCCAGCGATGCGTTGGCTCGGCGCGGCGGAACCACATCAGCACAGGTTCGAAAGGACCTCTCCTTCTTCGGTTCCTTCGGCAAACGCGGACTCGGCTACTCGGTTGAAGAGCTGACTGCCAGCCTTCGAGAAATCCTCGGCCTCGGGCGCGACTGGAACGTGATCATCGTTGGCGCCGGAAAGATCGGCATGGCGCTTGGACAATATCACGGCTTCGAACAGCGCCGCTTTCATGTCAGCGCCGTGTACGACACCGATCCGAAAAAGATCGGCACACGATGGGGCAGCATCCTCGTGCGTGACATGGCTCTGGTTGAGCGCGACATCGCGGCCAACCAGCCCGACATCGCGGTTCTTGCCGTTCCCGTGAGCGAGGCGCAGGATGCCGCCAACCGGCTGATCAAGTCCGGCGTGAAGGCCATCCTCAATTTCGCGCCCACGCAACTCCAGACGCCGCCCGACGTCTCCGTGCGCAACGTCAACATGGCGATGGAGCTGGAGGGACTGAGCTACATCCTCTCCAATAGAGATAAGTAGCGGCTTGAGGATTGCCGCCGCACAGCGCGAACACGGATTGCGCAGGTTCCACGGATGACAGCCGATTTACCGCTTTGAAGTATCCGCGGCAATCAGTGGAATCCGCGTTATCCGCGTCCCGCCGTATCAGACCTGATCGTCGTCGCACGAAATAAGCGAACGAAATCGGACGGGCTCACCACTTCAGGACGCGCCGCCGCGGGCAATCCGACATCAGCCAGGATTGCGGAGGCTCTCGAGGCATCGTGCACCCAGAGCTCCCGCATAACGCGTAACAGCTGTTTTCGTCTCATCCCGAACGCCGCCTGGACGAAGCGGCGGAAATCGGCCTCCTCGTCGGCGCCCAGCAGCGGATGCTCGAGCGGCGTGAGAAGCACGATCGCGGAGTCCACCGACGGGCGCGGACGGAATGCGCCGGCGCTGACGCGCGCCACGACCCGGACCGAGGCCGTGACCTGCACGTTCACGGTCAGCGCGCCGTATTCCTTCGACGCGGGAGTCGCCGCCAGCCGAGCCGCCACTTCTCGCTGGACGAGCAGCACTGCCCGTCGCGGTCTGGGCGTCGTCAGAATGCGGAAAATCAGCGGCGTCGTGATGTAGTACGGGAGGTTCCCCGCCAGCAGGTATGAGCCACCCGCCATCGCGCCCCAATCCGTTTCGAGGGCGTCGCCCTCGACGACTTCAACGTTGGCCTGCCCCTCATAGCGTGATTTCAAGTGCCTGACGAGATCACGATCGATCTCCACGGCAAGCAGCCGTCCGCATCGAGGAATCAGCAAGTCCGTGAGTACCCCTTGCCCCGGACCGATCTCGACCACCGTGTCCGTCGGCTCGGGCGCCAATGCCTCGACGATGCGCTCGAGACTGCGCGGATCGGCAAGAAAGTGCTGGCCGAATCGTTTCCGCGGCCGTGGAAGGCGTTTGTCGCGGTCTCCGGACACTACATCGGCGCCGCTTACACGCGCGCGATGACCATCGTGAGGTCATCGCGACGTATGACATCGCCCGTGTGCTGCTGCAGTCGCGCGAGCACCTGGTCGAGGATGACGCGTGGAGCCGCCGTGAAATTCGCCAGCACGACTTCCAGCACGGCTTCTTCACCGAACCGCTGGTCGAATCGATCGCGAGCATCGGTCACGCCGTCCGTAAAGAGCACCAGCAGTTCGGATCCCGGATCCCACGTGCGCTCCTCGGTGCGCGGAACCGCCGCGCTCATCCCCAGCGGCGGGGCGCCCGCGGCCAGGCGCTCGACGCAACCGTCCGCCGTGACGGAGAACGCGTGCGGGTGGCCCGCGTTCGCGAATCGCATTCGCCTGCGGAACGGATCGATCACGCCGTAGAACGCCGACACGAACATCTCCGTGCTCTCCAACTCCTCGGCGATGGTGGCGAGGATCGCGTTGAGCATTTCCTGTGGATCGGCGGTCGTCTGCGCATGTATCGACGCCGCGCTCATCACCAGCGCCATGATGAGGGCGGCACGGTACCCATGACTCGACACGTCCCCGATCATGATGCCGGTGCGCCCATCCCCCAGGCGGAACAGATGGTAGAAATCGCCGCCGACGCTTTCCGCCGGCACGACACTCGCCGCAATGTCCGCCTCGGGGAGGAAGTGCCCCGTCTTCGGGAGAAGCTTCATCTGCAAGTCGTTGGCGAGCTGCATCTCCTGCTGCATCCGCTGCTGGCTCAGGGAAGATCGCACCAGCCGGTTGATCTGAATCGCGGTGCCGATCTGCGTCGCGATGGCCGAGACGAGTTTCTCGTCGCCCGAGGTGAACGGGGCGCCACTCCGCCGCCCCGACAGGTTCACGACGCCCAGCGGAACCGACGGATGTCCCGGATTGGTCCAGAGAATCGGGACCGAAAGCAGCGAGCCTAGCCGATACGGTTCCGACTGGGGCGCCTCCGGCCCGGGCTCCACAATGACCGCCCGCTGCTCCCGGAAGACGCGCGCCGTATCCGATCGCGGATCCTGCACCGAGACGGGCATCGCATCCTTCGGATCGAAACCAATGGCCGTGACCACCTGCAGGGTGTCGGTCACGCGATCGTGGACCAGGAGTGCACCCCGACCTGCGCCAACGGTGTCGGCGATTTCCTCCAGGATGCGAGCGGCCGCCTCCTCGAGCGAGACCGTTCGGCCGAAGATCTCGCTCGTCGTGTACAGCAGGTTGATCTCCTCGTAGCGCTCGGCCAACTCGAACGCGGCGTGCTCCACTTCGAGTCGTGCCTGATGGAGATTCGCGACGAGCACGGCGAGGAATTCGACGAAGCGGGCCGCGTCCACACTCGAATCGGAACACGGCCCCACGCCCACCCACGCCCGACGAGGTCCCGCAACCGCGGCCACGTACAATGGCGATGCCTCTCCGGACTCGACCCTGGCCGGTGGTCCGCCGGGAGGCAGCAGTTCCATCACCGCCGGCGGCGCGACCGAGGCGCGTCCAGCCTCCACCTTCAGCGGGCCGGTCTCGCCATCACGCGTCCAGACAACCGCGTCGCAGCCGGTCGCGCGGATGAACGCTTGAACCAGCCGCTCGAGGTCGGTCACGCGCGGTGCAACGTCAGCCGCACCATGTTGGCCCGCGCCGGCACCTGCTCCACCCGATCCATCAGGCTGCACATCAGGAAGAGACCACGTCCGTCTTCGCGAAAGCGATTGTCGTTGCGGGCCGGGTCGACCAGGCACGCATCGAGATCGAATCCCGATCCTTCGTCCTCGACCTCGAGGATGAGCGCGCGGTCGTCGATCGTTGCCCGGATCCGGACGCCTTTGCTCATGTCCTCGTGATTGCCGCGAAGGATCGCATTGGACAGCGCCTCCGTCAGCGCGACGGGTACGTTGAGACGGCACGCCCTGGCCGACAAGGCATGCTCGACGCACCGCCGCACGACAGCCCCGACGATGGGTTCGATGAAACGAACGTCGCTGGGGATGCGCACGTCGATCGGAAAGCGGAGATCCCCGAACCAGGTGTCAGCTGGCGGGGTGGCAGCATGTTCACTCATGGGTCACCAGATGAGAAACGCCCGCGGACCCTCCGGGGTCACGCGTGGGACCAGCTCGCCAGCGGGGAGTCGACAGGGTGACGCATCCGCGGCGAGGGGTTGTCAGGCGATCTGGAACAGCGTGTCGAGCTTCGTGAGCTCGAACAGCGTCTTGAGATCGTCGTTGAGGTTCGACAGGCGCAGGTCGCCATTCTGTTCGCGAATTCGCTTGGAGAGCGAGACCAGGACGCCCAGCCCTGAGCTGTCGATGTAGCCGGTCTGGCCGAAGTCCACCAGGAACTTCCGCTCGCCGCGTTCCAGCTCGTCCAGGACGCGCTGCTTGAGTTCCTGGCGGTTGCCGACAATCAGCTGTCCCTCAACTGCGACGACGCACGTGTCGCCGTCCTTCCGGACCGAAAAGCTCATACACACTCCAGCGATCGACAATCCCGGTTGGTCGCAGTCGGTCCCGGGGACCGACGCGCGTTGAACGGAAATCTCGCCATTCGCCCCCCTCGCGCAACAGAGCGGAGGGCGCAGGCGTGGTGAGCACGCCACATCGCTTTGGCTCCTTCGCAGGAGCCGCCTGCGCGCCGAACGGTCAGCGCTGCCGGAACCTCTCTCGAAGCGCGGTCGCCACGGTCGGGTGCACCAGATCGTCCAACCGCCCGCCGAATCGGGCGACTTCGCGGACGAGCGACGCGCTGATGTAGGTCGTTTCGAGTGACGGCACCATGAAGACCGTTTCGAGCGACGGAGCAAGGTGACGGTTCATCAGGGCCATCTGGTACTCGTACTCGAAGTCGCTGACGGCTCGCAGTCCGCGGATGAAGAGCGTGGCGCCTCGCTCCCGCGCGAAATCGACCAGGAGCCCGTGGAACTGGTGAACCTCCACGCGCGCGTCATTCGCGACCGCGGCCCTGAGGAACCCGACGCGCTCCTCGACGGTGAAGAGCGGCTGCTTGGCGACGTTCACCGCCACCGCGACCAGGAGCCGGTCGACGAACGAAAGGCTGCGACGGATGAGGTCTTCGTGCCCGCGAGTGACGGGATCGAAGGTGCCGGCGTAGATGGCGGTGCGGGTCATGGGTCTGGGGCGTGGGGCCTGGGGCGTGGGGCCTGGGGGGGGCGCGCAAGGAAAGTTGGAGTGCCGATCAGCGCGAGGCGAGCCCCCGGCGTTCAGATCAGGAGCGCACAATCGTTAGGTGGTGCCGCGATACACCGTGACCGCCGTTCCGCCATACACGCGCATATCGCCCCCCTCGGGGAGCGCCTCGTGGGCATCGTGCTCGATCCCCAGGATCCGGGCAAACGGAACACGGAGCCATTGGGCAGCCAGCCGCGGCGCCATGCCCAGGTTGTAGGGTGGGTCCGCAAAGGCGATGTCGAACGCCCCTGCTTCCAGTTTCTGCGCGTAACGAAGGGCTTCGCCGCGATGGATCCGCATCCGGTCCAACGCCCCGAGCACCGTGCCATTCTCGCGGATGGCCTTGATGGCCTCCGGCGCCACGTCAACGAAGTCCGCGCTTTTGGCCCCGCGAGAAAGCGCCTCGAGACCGAGCGCCCCTGATCCCGCGTACAGATCGAGCACTCTCGCTCCCGGCAGCTCGGGCTGGACGATGCTCATCCACGCCTCTCGTGCCCGGTCGCCGGTCGGCCGGACACGGGAGCCCCGTGGCGCCTTGATCGTCCTCCCTCGCCATTGGCCGGCGATGATCCGCACGTCAGCCGCGAATGTCCGCCAGGCGGGCGACCAGCCGTGACGTGTCTCTCCAGAGGTCGCGCTCGAGCCGGTACGCCACGTCCACCACCTGCGTGGCGGTCCATTCCGAGGCGCGGTGGGACACACCCCACCACACGCCTTCCAGTTCCGTCGTCTCGTCGCGCAGCGCGAACTTGAGCCCGTTCTGGCCGATGGCGCGTGGCGCCGAGGCCAGCCGGATTCCGCGCGTCGCCAGCAGAGGCGCTGGATTCCCGATGCCGAAGGGTTCGAAGTGTCTCAGGAGTCGCTCGAGCGTGTCGTTGGCTTCGCCCAGCGGCACCTCAAGGTCGACGCGAAGCTCCGGCGTCAGGTCCTCTCCCGTCAGGCGCTCACGGGCGACCGCATCGAACCGTGACGCGAGCTCGGGAATGCGCGCCGCGTCCACCGTCAGCCCTGCCGCTGCCCGATGGCCCCCATAGCGCATCAGGAGGTCGGCGCACGCCGTAAGGCCACCGTGAAGGTCGAACGCGGGGATCGATCGACCCGAGCCCTTTCCGATCCCGTTCTCCACGGCGACAAGAACCACGGGCCGGTACAGGTCCTCGACGAGTCGCGACGCGACAATCCCGATCACCCCCGCGTGCCATCCTTCGGCTGCGAGCACCAACCCGGCGACGGAGTCGAGATCCTGGGTCGCGGCCAGCTTGCGCGCGGCCTCGAGCGTTTCGCGATCGATGGCTTGCCGGGTCCTGTTGATCTCCTCCAGGTCGCGCGCGATCGCGTTGGCCTCGCCCTCGTCCGTGCTCAGCAACAGGTCGAGTCCGCGTCGTGCATCGCCAATGCGGCCGACGGCGTTCAGGCGCGGCGCGAGGATGAACCCGATTCGGCCGGCGGTCAGCTCGCGGCCCTCGAGCCCCGACGCGTTGATGAGGGCGCGGAGCCCGATGTGCTTCGTCTCCGCCATGAGCCGCAAACCGTAGCGAACCAGAATGCGGTTTTCCCCGCGCAGGGGCGCCACATCCGCCACCGTGGCGAGCGCCACCAGGTCGAGCATGTTCAACGCGACGTTAGGCCCGGCGCCGTGCTGCTCCAGGAGCGCCAGCGACAGCTTGAACGCCACGCCGGCAGCGCAGAGGTCCTTGTCCGGATAGTCGCAGCCCGGCACCCGGGGATTCAGGACCGCCACACATTCCGGCGGCGGCCGACTGGGCAAGTGGTGATCGGTGATGATCACGTCGATGCCGCGGCGGCGCAGGTCGGCGACGGGATCGTGCGCGGTCGTGCCGCAGTCGCACGTCACCAGGAGCGCAGCGCCCGCAGCGACCGCGGCTCGCACGCCCGCCTCGCCGAGGTCGTAGCCATCATTGATGCGGTGAGGCGCGAACGGCACGGCATTGGCACCGAGGTGCCGGAGAGTTTTCACCAGCAAGGTGGTCGAGCACATCCCGTCCACGTCGTAGTCCCCGTGCACGAGCACGGTCTCGCCCGAGCGAATGGCCGTGCTGAGACGCTCCACGGCTTCCGCCATCCCACGCATGGCCAGGGGCGGATGCAGTTGCTCCATGCGGGGACGCAGGTAATTGCGCGCATCCTCGACTGCGGCCAATCCGCGCGCCACAAGGAGCGAGGCGATCAGGGGCGGCAGATGCAGCTCTTCGCCCAGCCGCTGCGCCAGGGCGACATCAACGGGGCGCGGCGCCGTCCAACGCGCCACGGGTCGCGTCCAGGGGAGAGCTTGTGCTTCGACGGGTACCGTACGATCGCTCAGCGAGACTGCCATCGATGGAAGTTAGTCGATGCCTGTCACGCCCGTGTCATTCCCCGGAAGCGCTGAGGAGGTGGAGTGTCAGGCCACTCCGCCATCCGACAACTGACATCCGGTCTACGACGCGTATAGCAGGACCCCGCACGCCTCGCACACCTCGATGATACCCGTCGACGCCATCATCGAACGACGCTGCACCGGTACGGCGGTATCGCAACAGCTGCAGGCCCCGTTGTCGAGCGCGAACAGCGCCTGGGAACGACGCCGGTTCCGGATCCTGTCATACTTCTGCAGCAGCGGCGCCTTTACCTCGGCCGCGAGCGACTTGCGCACCCCCGACGCGGCGGCGAACTCGCCTCCCAGCTCAGCACGTTCGGCTTCGACCTGGGCGCGCGCTTCGGCCTGGGACGCATCCAGTGCTTCCAGGCTGGCTTCCTGCCGACGGAGTGAGGCATGCTCGTCGGCTACCCGGCCCACCAGCGCCTTGAGCTCGTTCTCCTCTTCCATCAGCAGCTTGCGCCCCGCCTCCACCTGCAGCATCGCGGCCGTCGCCTCGCGCATCCTCTTGACCGCGTCGAGATGAGCCACGTTGCGCTCATGTCGCTGGCGATGATCGGCGGTGCGTCCCTCGAGTTCGCGCTGGCGCCGTTCATCGGCGTCGACGCCGGCGCGGATTTCTTCGATGGATTTGACCGCGCGCTGGCGCACCTGGTCGAGTTCGGCCAGTCGCGGCGTCAGGGCGTCGAGACGGGCACGCAATTCGTCCACCACATCGTCCTGCGCCTGCAGCGCGAGGAGGGCATCCAGCAGCGTATTCACCAAACCTCCATGAAGTTGAGTGTCGACATCTCACGCCGGCGTGATGCTTTCGCTGAGACGCCGGATTTCTTCAGCGTTCGCCTGTTTCTCGGCGATCAACCCGTCGGTTTCGGCCGGGGTCGCCACCATCAGATCACGTTGGATCTTCGCATTCAATTCTCTCCGCCGCCTGAGCTCCAGTTGCACGAGGCAGTCGGCCACCGTTCGCTCGACATCGATGACCGCGCCCTGTTCTTCCAGCAGGGCCTCCAGCACCGTAACCGAGGGAGCGGCCAGACCAGCGGCCACGTCTCCCATCACCGCATCCGGACCGACCGCGGCGAGCCTCTCGAAGATCTCCCGATAGCGGTCATCGCGAAACTCCCCCGGGCCAATTCGCTCGCTGATCCGCTCTATCAGCGCTCGCGAGGTCAGCATTACCCGGACGAGTTCGCGCTCCGCGGACGTGCCGGCGCCGCGCCTGGTGGCGCGAGGTGCCGCTGGCGCCGGCTCACGGGGGGCTCGGGGTGCTGTCCGACGCGAACTCTCCTGCCTGACCGGCGGCGCCTGGCGTTCTCCGCGATCCGTCGCGTCAGCTTCTGCCGTCAAAACCTGTCGATCGACACCGGTCGCCTCACTCACGCGACCGAGGTACATGTCCCGCGTCACCGGGTCGACGGTGGCACGGATGGTCGGCAATAGGTGGTCGATGGCGCGCCGGCGTTTGTGCAGATCGGCGAACCAGCCGCCGCGCTCCAGAAGCTGGATCTTCCGCTCAATGACATCAACGGCCGATGCGAGACATCGCTCGATCCCCTCGCGACCTGTCTTCCTCGCGAACGTATCGGGATCCTCGCCCGGCGGTAGCGTCACCACGCGGACAGATGCACCGTGTCGCAGCAATTCGTCGGCGGCGCGGAAGGTGGCCTTGAGTCCCGCCTTGTCGCTGTCGTAGACGAGAAAGGCGTTCTTCGAATGCCTGGCAATCAGGAGCGCCTGTTCCGTAGTGAGAGCCGTCCCCAATGGCGCGATGACCTCCTCGATACCCGCGACGACGAGCCTGACCAGGTCGAAGTACCCCTCGACGAGGAGCACGCGGTCGGCTCGCCGGATCGCGTTTCTCGCCCAGTTCAAGCCATATAGCATCCGGCCCTTGGAGAATGCGATCGTTTCCGGCGAGTTCAGGTACTTCGGTTCACCGGCGCCGATCACGCGTCCGCCAAACCCGGCGACCCGCCCCGATGTGTCGTAGATGGGAAACATCAGGCGACCGCGAAACCGCGGACGCACGGCGTCCGAATCGTCCCGCTTGACCAGGAGGCCCGCCTCGAGCTGCCGGGCATCATCGAATCCCAGGGTCGCGAGCTGCGCACTCAGGCTGCCATCGCGTGGCGCAAAGCCAAGGCCGAAACGATCCGCCGTGTCCAGCCCCACATCACGCTGCGCCAGGTACTCGCGCGCCGGATTCCCGCTCGCGTCGTCGCGGAGTGTGCGCCGGAACCAGTCCTCCGCCGCGGCGTTGACCTCCCAGACTGCCTCGCGCGGGTCAGGTCCCTCGCGACGGGTCGTCACTTCACGAATGACGACGCCGGAACGCTCGGCCACGTGACGCACCGAGGTTGGCCAATCCATGCCGTACCGTTTCCGCAGGAACGTGAAGACGTCGCCACTCTCGCCGCACTTGAAGCAGTGGTAGATCCGGCGACGGGGATCGACTGAGAAGTTCGGATTCCTGCCCTGGTGAAACGGACATGGACCGCGGAATGTGGTCCCCGCGCGTTTGAGCGTGACGGATTCGCCGATGATGCCGACGATGTCCGCTGCCTCGCGCACGCGCTCGACTTCCTCGTCCGGAATCACAGCTCCACCACCGTAACGCCCGTGCCGCCCTCGTTGAACCCGCCCGGCCGGAAGCCGCGCACCCGCGTGTCCTTGCGAAGCATCTCGGCAACACGTTCGCGCAGCGCTCCCGTCCCCTTGCCGTGGATGACCCGCAGCGACTTGAGGTCGCCACGGATCGCGGCATCGACCGCCTGCATGACCAGGTCGTCGACATCTCCCGCGCGCACACCGCGTACGTCGATCTCCGTCGCCACGTCCAGGTCGGGCTGATCGCCGTACTGCGCCGGAGCCGTGGGCGCGGCCTGGACCGGCGCCACGGTCACCGACGCGGCGGGAAAGCTCATCTTGACAGCGCCTAACGCTACCAGCAGGTGGTCATCGCGCCGCTCGATCACCCGTCCGGTCTTGCCTCCCATATCGTGCACGATGACCAGCATCCCGGGCTCGGGCTCGATGGCGACGCCCCCGGCGGTTCGGGACTGGGCAGGCCGCTCGAGCTCCAGCAGCTTCGTCCGCTGCGCCTCCGCCAGCTGTTCGATGCGCTGCCTCGCCTCGCGAGCCGCGTCCTCCGCCTGGTCAGCCGCCGACTGCCGCAACTCGCGGATCGCGCGTTCGACTTCGTGCCGGGAATCCAGCAGGTAGCGGCGCGCCTCCTGGCGCGACTCGCGCTCGAAGGCCACCTCCCGTTCACGAAGTCGCTGCTCGCGCTCCGCCAGCCGGTGCGCGGTATCTCGTGCACCGTCGAGTGACTGCGCCGCCTCAGCCTCCAGGTGTGTGAGTGTCGCTTCGCGCGCCTCGAGCGATTCCAGCAGCGCATTGACGTCGCGTTCCACCCTGGGCACGCGCTCCTCGGCGTTGGACAGGACCTCGTCAGGCAGTCCAAGCCGCCGCGCGATGCTCAAGCCGTACGACCGGCCCGGAATCCCCTTGATCAGGAGGTACGTCGGAGCCAACCGGTCGGCATCAAACTGCAGGGACGCATTCACGACGCCGGGAACTTCGCTGGCGAGTTCCTTGAGCGCGCCGAGATGGGTCGTCGCCACCGACATCGACCCGCGCCTCGTGAGCGCTTCGAGTACGGCGCCACCCAGGGCCGACCCTTCGATGGGATCCGTTCCCGAGCCGAGTTCGTCGAGCAGAACGAGAGACCGCGGTGTTGCGCGTTTCAGGATCTCCGCGATGTTCCTGAGATGAGCGCTGAAGGTGGACAGGCTCGCCTCGATCGACTGCTCGTCACCGACATCCGCGAACACATCGTCGTAGACGACCAGCGCGCTGCCTGCCGCCACGGGAACGGGGATACCCGACTGCGCCATCGCCGACAGCAAGCCGATGGTCTTGAGGAGTACCGTCTTCCCGCCGGTGTTCGGCCCGGACACGAGCAGCGTGCGCTCCTCCGGCTCCATCACCAGCGTAAACGGCACAACGGCGACGCCCTGTGCCTGCAGCAGTGGATGACGGGCATCATTCAATGCCAACGAACCGCCCGGCTCCCGCCATGAAACCGGCGTGCACGAGAACTCGATGGCGAATCGCGCGCGCGCATGAAAACCGTCGAGCGCAGCCAGCGACTCGAGGCACGCCACGAGGGGCTCGGCGAGCGGTCGCAGCCTTTCGCTCAGCTCGGCAAGCAGTCGATCCACCTCGCGCAGTTCGTCCGCCTCCAGTTCGCGAATGCGATTGCACGCCTCGATCGCCGCCGGCGGCTCCACGAACAGCGTCGCCCCGCTGTTGGACGAGTCGTGAACGAGCCCGCCCACGGCTCCCCGCCCCTCACGGCGCACGGGAATCACGAAACGCCCATTGCGCACGGTGACCGACATGTCGGGCACGCGCTGATGCGCCTCGAGACGGTTCATGATGCGTTCCAGAAGCGCAACGAGCTGTCCCTCGGAATCGCGGAGCTCGCGTCGCAGCCGCCGGAGCGTCGCCGACGCGCTGTCACGGATCGATCCGTCCTCGGCGATCACCTTGCCGACGGCTTGCTCGGCATCGGAGTCGACGATCAGCGCATCGCGATATGGTCGCAGAAGACCCGTCGCAAGCGCCGGTGCATCGGCGTTCGACAAGGCCGTCCTGGTCAGGCGCGACGACGTGAGCAACTGCCCGATCGCCGACAGCTCACTGACCTGCAATGTCGCCCCTGGAACGCGTAGACGCTCGAGCCCCTCCTCGATATCGGGGATCGGCTCGCTCCTCCACCCGGCGTCCGACTCCACGAAGCTTCGCATGGCGGACACCCGGGAGTGCTCCAGTTCCAGCCATTCGACGTCGTGTCGCGGCTCGAGGGCGCGCACCGTTCCGGCCCCAGCACCTGTCGCGGCCCGCTCCGCGACGAGGTCGCGGACGCGGGCGAATTCGAGGACCTGGAGCGCGTGCGTGTTCATGCCGCCGCGTCAGGCCACGCGGATGGTTCGATGAGTTCACCGGGTCGCGGCAGCCGCTGGCCCGGACCAATCGCGTTCATCCCGGCGGCCAGGCAAAACGACGGCCGCCCAGCACGTGGACGTGCAGATGGAAGACCGTCTGGCCAGCGCCGGCGTTGGTGTTGACCACGGTGCGGTATCCCGCGTCAACGACGTTCTCACGCCGTGCCACCGCCGCCGCCATCACCATGACGCGGCCGATCAACAGGGGATCGGTCACGTCGTCCAGGGTCGATACATGCTGTCGGGGCACGACGAGGACATGCGTGGGCGCCTGTGGCCCGATGTCGCGAAAGGCGACGCAGTGCTCATCCTCAGCCACGATGTTCGCCGGAATCTCGCGCCGTATGATCCGGCAGAAGAGGCAATCAGACGCCATCTCGCGCTCCATCGTGCTGGTGAAGGAGCGCCCGGGCGATCGCGACGCCGGCGGCGCCCGCCGTCTCGAAACGGAGGATGCCCGGGCCTAACGATATCGGTATGAAGCCCGCGCTCGTCAGTTCAGCCTTCTCCGCGTCCTCGAGTCCTCCCTCCGGACCAAGCGCCAGGGTGATCGGCGCCTGCACCGGCACTCCGAAGACTGGCGGTCCCACCGGGTCCAGAACAAGCCGGGTCCCACCGGCAGGCACTGCCGTCAGCGCGCGCGAGAGTGGCGCTTCCGGATAGATGCGCGGCAGATGCGCCCCGCCCGACTGCTCCAGAGCCGCGATCATCCGGCCTCGCACCTTCGCGCTGAACATGGGCCCTTCCCCGCGAGGCGCGACGCTTCGCGAACGGCGCCAGAGCACGGGACGCCAGCTCGTGACCCCGAGTTCAGCCACCTTCTCCGCGAGCCACAGCATGCGATCGCGATCGGCCACGGGCACCATGAGGTGCACCTCGGGGAACGGCGCGATCTCTTCGACGTCGCCAACCTCGACCGTCACGGAGTCCTTCGCCTCGCGCACGATCATTCCGACTCCACGCCGTCCGGCGCCGTCCACCAGGGCCACAGTGGTGCCCGCGCCGAGCCGCCTGGCTCGAAGGTGGCGTGCCACGGACTCCCCCAACGCGACCTGCGCGTGCGGTTCGATCGCCGCCTCGGTCATGAAGAACGTCGCTAGGGCCGTTGAATCAGTGCGCTCCACCATTCCTCCTCGATGTGCGTCTTTCGCAGTGCCCACTCTCCGCGCCAGAGCTCATCCATCATCTCGTTCTTCTCGCTGTCGAGAATCCCGGCCAGGACCGCGAATCCTCCGGGATTCAAGGCGGCGGACATCGCTGGCAGGAGCTCAACGATCACGGACGAGAGGATGTTGGCGGTTACGACGTCGACCGGTGCGATGATGGGCAGCAGCACGGCCGCATCACCTTCCAGCAGGTGGACAACGTCGCTGACGGCGTTTCGGTCGACATTCTCGGCGGCGTTCGTCTGCGCCTCAGGATCGATTTCAATGGCCCAGACTATCGCTGCCCCGAGCCGGGCGGCGGTGATCGAGAGCACCGCGCTGCCGGAACCCAGATCGGCCACCGACATCCCTTCCCGCATGACCTCCTGCAGCAGCGTCACGGCGCCGCGAGTCGACGCGTGATCACCGGTGCCGAACGCCATCCCGGGATCGATCACGATCGTCCGCGCCGGGTCGAGTTCTCCGGCTAGCCAGGGCGGAGCGATCGTCAGATCGCCCGACGTAACGATCCGGGCGTGGTCGCGCCAGGCGATTGACCAATCCACCGGCGCGGTGGGTCGTACGTCGCAGCTCGCGACCGGGTCGATCGCCCGGACGGCGCCGGCCGCGGCTTCCGCGCCCGCCTCATCGGGAAAGCTCGTGGCCAGCGCCGCGCCTTCTTCGTGCACGCCCTGGGCCCCGGCCGCGAAGAGCGCCGCCATCACCTCGTCGCGATGAGCGGCGGACTCAACGCGCAGGCTGAACCAGGTCACGCCCCGAGCGCTTCGCGCATGCGCGTCCAGAAGCCTTTTCCGCGTGCCTGATGCGGCGGCGACACCGCCAGTTCGCCCAGCCGACGGACGAGCCCGCGCTCCTCTTCCGTCATCGCATCGGCTTCCGGCGTCCAGAGCTGGACGCGGACGTGCAGGTCGCCGGTCCCGCTACCGTTGACGCGCGGCAGGCCACGGCCGCGCAGATGCAGCACCTGTCCGCTCGCCGTGCCGGGCGACAGGCGCATGTTCACGGTTCCGTTGATCGTCGGCACCGTCACGTCACCGCCAAACACGAGCTGCGGGAAGGTGACCAGTACCTCGCAATAGAGATCCTCGCCGTCACGTTCGAATCGCGGATCCTCCTTCACGTCGAAGACGACGAGCACATCACCGCGCGGCCCGCCTCGAGGTCCGGCGTTCCCAACGCCGCGCAGCGTCATGTACTGTCCCGTCGAAACACCCGCTGGAATCTGCACCGGAAGCGAATGCTCGCCGCGCAGGCGTCCCTCGCCACGGCACTTCTTGCACGGCGACGATATGACCTGTCCCTCGCCATGGCACGTGGGACAGGGCATCACGCTCACGAACTGCCCGAAGAAGGACCGTTGCGCGCGGCGTACCTCGCCAGCGCCGTCGCAGGTCGTGCAGCGCTGCGGTTTGGTGCCGGGTTCAAGCCCCGCACCGCCGCACTTGTCGCATGGGTCGAGCAGCTTCAGGGTGAATGTCTTCTGCGCGCCAGCCGCGACTTCGGCGAGCGTCAGTTCCACGGTGACCTTCACATCCTGCCCGGCCCGCGGTCCGGTCTGTCGCTGACTGCCGAAGAGGTCACCGAAACCGGAGAACCCGCCGAAGTCGCGCATGAAGATGTTCAGCGCTTCGCTCAGGTCGACATGATGGAACCCGCCGGCGCCGCCGCCACCTTGCAGCCCCGCCTCGCCGTAGCGGTCATAGATCGCCCGCTTGTTCGAATCCCGCAGCACGTCGTACGCCTCGGTGATCTGCTTGAAGCGCTCCTCGGACTCCTTCGAGCCGTTGTTGCGGTCCGGATGCCACTGCATCGCGAGCCTGCGGTACGCCTTCTTGATGTCGTCGTCCGAGGCGCCGCGTGGGACGCCCAGGGCGTCATAGAAATCAGCCATTGCCGGAAAGGAGGCTCAGTCCAACAGGTCGGAAACGAGAAGAGACGTATGCCTGACGAGCGCGATGACCTTCTCGTAGGGCATGCGGGTGGGGCCGATCACGCCAATCACGCCGGACAGGGCGCCGGTGCGGTAGGCGGCCGTCACCATGGTCAGCCGGTCCAGCCGCGGATCTCCGTGCTCGGCGCCAATCGTTATGCTGATGCCGGGCGCCGTGCTGCGCTTGCGCAGGATCTCGGCGAGATGCTCTCGCGTGTCGGTCAGCGCGATGAGACGCCGCATGCTCTCCCCGGTAGAGAACTCGGGCTGCTCCGCCAGGATCGAGGCCTGCCCCAGGACCACGTCCTCGGTGGACGGCGTGATGGGCAGGTCGAAGAGCAGGTCACCCTCCTGCACGAAAACGTTCAGGAGTTCCCTGCTGCCCGGCTCCGCCCCGGTGTCGCGGAGGCGTGCCGAGAGCGACGATCTGATCTCGCGAAGCGAAAGCCCGCTCAGACGCTCGTTCAGCACCAGGCTCACCTCGGCCAGGGCGCTTTCGGCGATCTGTCCCGGAACCTCCACGAAGATCGTCCGCACGGCGCCGCCGCTCAGTGTCAGCACGAGAAGCAACCGCTCCTCCGAAGCGCGAACAACCTCGAGGTGCTGCAGCACGGTCCGGTCCAGGCGGGGTCCGAGCGCGACGCCAAGCTCCTGCGTTACGACCGAGAGACTCTGCGCGGCTCGCCGGAGAATTGCCTCGATCGCGGACCCCCCACCGGCAATCTCCTCCGCCAACCGCTTCGCCTCCTTTTGCGTCAGCGTCGCTGGCCCCATCAGCGAGTCGACATAGAGCCGGTAGGCGCTGTCGGTCGGAACGCGACCCGCGGAGGTATGCGGATGAAAGAGATATCCTTTCTCTTCCAGCTCGCTCATCGTGTTCCGGATAGTGGCCGGAGAGACGCCAAGCCCGAACCGGCGCGAGATCATGCGAGAGCCGGCGGGCTCCGCTGTCTCGACGTAGCTCTGGATAACGGCCTCCAGAACGCGCCTCTCGCGCTCCGACAGCTCAGGAAACGGCATAAGTGTAAATATACTAACGACTTCGGACGTCGGTCAAGTCGGCGACAAGGGAGTCGAGTCGCAGCCAGCCGGAAGGAGTCAAGCGACCTGTTCCATCCACAACCTCGGCCCACCCCTGGTCACGCCAACGGTCGAAATCCCGGGCGTTTGCGGCTGTAACGAGGGTGCCGTCGCAGGTCCGAAGACCGAGGTACGCTTCCTCGAGGGCCACCGAGGAACGGTCCAGTATTTCGGTCCCTTCTACCGGATCCAGACCGGACAGGATCCGTTCTCGCCAGGCGACGTATTCACGCGTGTTCCACCGCCTGACCGCTCCATCGAAGCTGTGAGCGGACGGACCCAGCCCTACGTAAGGGACCCTCCGCCAGTACGCGGAGTTGTGGCGGGCCCGTTTTCCGGGGCGCGCATAGTTGGAGACCTCGTAGTGCTCGAAACCAGCCCGCGTCAGGAGGTGATCCGCTTCGAGGAACTCTGCTTCGTAGAGATCCTCATCGGCGTCGCGCACCTGCCCACGCTCGCGCCATCGAAGAAGCGGTGTATGGGGTTCCACGGTGAGGCCGTAACAGCTGATGTGCGCGGGCCCGAGATCGATCGCGCGATGAAGGTCATCCGTCCATGAACGCTGGACTTCAGGCGGCAGCGCAAAGATGAGATCAAGTGACCAGTCATCGAACCCGGCCTGCCTGAGAATCGCCGATGCGCGCTCCGCCTGATGTGCATCGTGGGTGCGATGCATCCAGCGGAGCACCTCGTCATTGAAGCTCTGGATTCCCAGAGAAACGCGTGTGGCGCCGGCATCACGCCAACGCGTCGCCGCCTCCGCCGATACATCCTCGGGGTTGGCCTCGATGGTGACGTCGGTGGCGATCGACTGGGGAAAGCGTGTTCGCACGAGATCGAGCACGCGTTGCACGCCGTCGGGGCCAAGGCGCGACGGGGTGCCACCGCCCAGGTAGATGGTATCGACGGGGACCCGCGTCTCTGAGAAGCGCAGCCGCATTTCGTCTTCAAGCGCTTCGACGAAATCGTCGACCGGCACCAATCGCCGGACCGCAATCGCAAAGTCGCAGTACGAACACCGCCGCGCACAGAACGGCACGTGCACGTAGACATGTTTCGCGTCCACAGGCGAAAGCTAGTGCCGTTCCAGGCACTTGTTCCAAATGCGGCCGGGCAAGCCCGAGCGCCATGGCGAAAGGCGGAACAACTTGGAACGGCACTAGCGACCGACGCCCTCGCCTTGCGCCGTCGGGGCTCAGGCGTGTTCGGCCAGCGAGACGCTTCCGGCAGGACTCACAAGGAGCTGGCCCGCCAGTTCGAGGGTCGCGAGAGCCGTCGCGAAATCTCTCGGCGCCAGGCGGGTGCTGCGGGCAAGGTCTTCGACGTCGGACGCACCAGCGCGCACCGCATTCAGCACTGCGATCACGGAGGAGTCGTTTTCTCGTGCCGCCGCGTCGTTGGCGCCCGCAACCGACGTTTGCACCGGCGCCACGCTCGGCTCGATCCCCGCCACCGACAGGACATCGTCCACGGACGAAATGAACAAAGCCCCTTCCGCCAGCAGCCGGTTGCTTCCCACATGTCGCGGAGAATCGATCGGACCGGGTACCGAGGCCACGTTACGACCGAGCTCCAGCGCGATCCGCGACGTGATCAACGCCCCGCTTCGCTCCCCCGCCTCGACGACGATCAGCGTGTTCGAAAGCGCGGCGATGATGCGGTTCCGTTTCGGGAACGCACCCAGCACGGGACGCGAACCCATTGGCGCCTCGGACAAGGCGTGTCCCTCGCGGACGATTCGGGCGTGAAGCGCCGCATGCGACGGTGGGTATGGGATGTCCACGCCGCCGCCCAGCACCGCGATGGTACCACCGCCCGCGTCGAGCGCGCCCCGATGCGCAGCGGCGTCGATGCCGAAGGCCATGCCGCTCACGACGACCACGCCAGCGCGTACGAGCGTCGCGGCCATCTGGTATGCGAGGCGGTCCCCGCTCGATGAGGAATGACGCGTGCCGACGATCCCGACTCGACTGCGGCCGGCCAGCCCCGGATCGCCTAACGCGAAAAGCAGGCTGGGCGGATCCGCCAGCTCGAGGAGGGATTCCGGATATCCCGGTTCTCCCTGCAGCAGGATCGTAGCCGACGCCGCGGCGGCGCGCGCGATGAGATCATCGCTGTCGGCGAGCGCTTGCGCTCGCTGCCCGGCGGTTCCGCTGACGAGAAACGCGCTCCCGGCAGACCCGTTTCGCTCTATGCCCTCACGAAACGCCACGCAGCCCACCTTCGGCATCAAGGCGAAGGCCAGGGCCTCGCGCAGCCCCGTCACCTCACTCTCTCCGTTTGTCATGATCTTTCAACGGCTCCAAGGGCCTGCGCCATGAGCCTGGGGTGTTAGCGACGAAGGTATTCCATCAGCGCCCGTCGTTGCGCGCTGTCCGCGATTCCGCCGGACTCCATGGTCGTGCCACGGGCAAACGCGGAGGGGTCCTTCAGGAAAGCATCCAACCGTTTTTCCGTCCATCGCCCGCCGGCCTTCTTCAGCGCGGGCGAGTACTCGAAGTCCGCGACTGAGGCGACGTCCCGGCCGATCACTCCCCTCAGGCTGGGACCGAACGGCGTGCCATCACGCCGCAGGCCGTGGCACTGCACACAGGCTCCATACGCGATGGAACCCGACAGTAGGTCCGGCGCCGGAGCGAGCCAGACGAGGTCGCCTCCGTCGGTCCAGAGTACGATGCGTCCATCCTCACCCTCCACGACATCGCGGACACGACGCCCGATCGGGATTGGCTCGGCGTACACCGCCCGGTCGCCCGATACGCGAACACGCAGCAGTTGCTCCCCGACCAGTGACCCAGCCAGTAAATCGCCGCGCCAGGACTCGAACAGTCGGCCCTGCACGGTGATCAGGCTCGAAATGCCGACAGCAGGGACGAATGCCAACGCGGGCTCCTTGAAGCCCGAGTGCGTTCCGGTTGGCGGCGAAAAGCGCCATGCGTAGGTCCCGTAGACCGTTCCGTACGTCGCCAGCGGCCACCCGTAGTTGGACCCTTCCTCGAGCAGATTAATTTCATCGCCGCCTCGGGGCCCGTGTTCCGCCAGCCACAGGCGGCCAACGCGATCCGACGTGATCCCTTGAGGATTCCGGTGCCCCAGCGTGTGAAGCCTGCGCGTGCCATCGAGGCCAATTCGCAGGACCTTGCCGTAGTCACTGTTACGTTGCTGCGATGGCGCCGTCGCTGCCTCCTGATTGATGCCGTAGTCACCGACTGTCAGCAGCAGTGAGTGATCCGGCATGAGAAGCAGACGCCCTCCGTTCTCAAAGGGGTCAACAGGCTTGACGCAGGGTTGGGTGGTATAGACAGGCCGCCAGGCAGAATCTGCGGGAGTCGTTCCATTCATCCGCATCGAGGACACCTGGACGGCAACGCAGCGATCATCCGGTCGCCACACCTCGTGCGCAGCGTAGACGGTCCCTCCATTGAGCGATGTGTCGAGCGCCAGACCGGTCACTCTAACAAACGGCGCTCGCCTCCCGACGTCGACCACAACACCTTCCCGGCTCATTGGCGCCGGAATGGGAAGCTGTCGTGACGTCAGGCGGTCGCCGGCTGAATCCCAGGCGATGCTGTACGCTTCGCCTATGGCCGTGACGAGCAGAAATCCCGGCCCAAGGCGCACCATCGCGCCGCCGCGAACTCGCTGTCTCGGTACGAGACCTGGTTCGTACGTCACGGTCAGGGGAATGAGCGCGGTGCTCACGACGTCGCGCTGACTGGGAGCGACGGTGGGCCGCGCGGTCCTCGTGTTCACGACCATGGCAACGACGCCGACGCCGACAAGGAGCGTCGCGACACGCGCTGCGAGTCGCAGGACACGTGACGGCATCGTCGCCGGAGCAATGAGGAGCGCGCTCCCGAGGACAAAGGAGCCCAGGCCAACGAGCCGCGAATGCGAGATGTCAGCCCTGAGCCAAAGCGCCAGGAGTGCCAGGAACCATGGAGCGATCCCGAACAGGCCGAGGGCCGTCAGGAGTGGTGCACCTCGAATCGCGCGATACACCGTCACACCCAGGGCCGCTACGAGGAAGGCGGACATCCAGTACCAGGCCTGAAGCTCTTCGCGCGGTGACAGGGCCCACGGTGGCGAGCCAAATCGCGCGAGGCTGGGGAGTGCGTAGACGAGCACAGCCGAAATGGCGTACCAGACGACAAGATCGCTCACGCGAATTCGCTCGAACCAGCGGCTGCTGCGCTCCGTCGCCGACGATCCGTGGGTCACCCGGTTCTCCGGTCGGCCGTCATGCGAAGCAATGAGCGCGGCTCACGGCAGGACCTCATCGCGCGCGCGATCCTCGGCTTCGGCCCGCACGCGCAGAAGCTCCGACCACCACGCCGCGAGCAGCGGCTCGAGCTCCGTCCGTGCCGCCGCACTGATGGCATACATGCCAAATGCGCCGGGTGCGTGAATCGGGGGCAGGTAGTTCTCGCCAAGCAGGTCCAGCTTCGTGAAGACCACGCAGTACGGCTTGTCCATCAATTCGCGCGAGTACGACGAGATCTCGTGGCGGAGCTGATCGAACTCGACCTGCCAGTCGATCGCGTCGATCGGAACGAGGAACGCGAGGACGCGCGTCCGCTCGATATGCCTCAGGAACTGGAGGCCGAGTCCCTTGCCTTCGGACGCGCCCTCGATGATCCCCGGAATGTCGGCCACCACGAACGTGCGGTGGTCCGTGAGCTGGACGACCCCCAGGTTGGGGGAGAGCGTGGTGAACGGGTAGTCGGCGATCTTGGGGGTCGCCTTGGAGATCACCGACAGCAGAGTACTCTTCCCGGCGTTAGGCATTCCCACCAGGCCGACGTCGGCGATGAGCTTCAGCTCGAGCTCGAGCGTATGCTCCTGGCCCTCACGTCCGGGCTCCCATTCGCGCGGCGCCTGATGTGTCGACGTGGCAAACGACGAGTTGCCCCGCCCGCCGCGCCCACCCCTGGCGACAATGATCTCTTCGCCGTCGGTCAGCACCTCGCCGACGAACGCGGACGTCTCGTGGTCGCGAATCACGGTCCCGGGGGGAACGGGCAGGATCACGTCTTCGCCAGAGCGTCCGGTCTTGTTCGACCCCATGCCATGCTCGCCACGCTCCGCTTCCCAGGTGTCCCGGTACGTGTAGTCGAGCAGCGTTGCCAGGTTGCGGTCTCCACGGACGATCACGTCGCCGCCGCGTCCACCTTCTCCACCATCGGGACCGCCCATGGGCACGAACTTCTCCCGGCGGAACGACGACGCGCCCGATCCGCCGGTTCCAGCCTTCACCCGAACCACGACGCGGTCAATGAACATCGGCTGCTCCCTGCACTCGCGCCCACAGCATCCGGTGCCTCGCGGCGTCGTCGGCCGGAACGAGCACACTGATGGCGCCGAGCGTGTCGGTGATGGCGGCCTCGGAAGCCCCGGCATGCAGCGCGCCATGAAGGTGCGAGTGCAGCTGACGCTCCTGCCGGGACGCGGCGCAGGCGGCCATGATGCAGAGCTCGCGCCGCGCCAGGTCGAGCGCCGGACGAGAGAGGACCTTCCCGTATCCCTCGACGATCATCCAGGCATCGAGCGCGGGATGCAACGCGCGGATGTTCTGACGGAGCCGGTCGTAGAACGGGCCGTACACGATGGCGCAGGTCTGCTCTCCCTGACGGCGCCATTCGTCGGCGCGGTCGAGTCGCTCTCCGTCATCCGCCAACGGCGCCTCGCGTCCCGAAACGCGACGCCACTCGCGGGCCGCGTTCAGCGTGCGGGGAAAGCCGGCAAACAGGTACGACTGCAGGATGACCTCCTCGATCCAATCGACACGCGCGTCCTGTTGGGCGCGCGCCAGCTCCGTGCGAATATCCGCCTCGCTCCCGGCAGCGATCACCGCGGCCAGCCTGACGAGCGCGCGCTCCTCCTCTCCCAGGACCGCCACGGTAACGCGAGGTCCCAGATCGGGCATCATCGTTGCAGCGCGAGTAGTAGCGTGGCAACGCGAAGGTCAGGCGGCGATCACGTGCACATCGCCGACGGATTCCCCGCGCGTATTGCGGATGCGGGGCGAGGCGAACTCGGCAAGACGTGACGGCAACGTCTCGGGGAGCGCCTGGAGCCACTGCAGGGCGCGCAGGATCGCCGGGTACTGGGCGCGAGTCGCTCCGTCTTCGACCTTGAGCGCGATGCCGATGCCACGATCGAGAACCGCCGCTGAATGCACGCCCTCGGCGCCGATCTTGGACAGCACCCGGCCCCCGGTCTCCTCCATCAACACGGTGTCGAACCGATCGGTGCCCCCGACCAGGAACGGGCGCGTTCGCATCGCATTCGTTATGCGCGCCGGGATTTCGGCGCCGGCCTGCGCGTCGCGCGCCAGGCGGGCATAGGCCCCCGCCATGCCGTCCAACGGAAGGATGAAGACGACGACGCCGCAGCCGTCCACGGCGCAGGCAATCTTCTCCCGTGGGACGCCGGTCCACGCGGCCACAGTGCCCAGACAGGAATCCTGCACCGGGTGGCCGAACTTCTCGTAGCCCTGCGTCGGCCAATTGGCGAGCTTGGCGCGGGCCAGCATCGCGGCGTGCTTGCCTGAGCAGTTGTTATGCAGCCGCGTAGGCGCGAGACCCGCCTCGCGCAGCAGTTTCGCGCCGCGTCTCGCCATCGGCTCGTGCGGGCCGCAGGCCAGGTCCCCATCCTCGAGTCCGAGGTCGAGCAGCATCCGTAACGCGATGGCGACATGTTCGGGTTCGCCACCGTGCGATCCGCAAGCCAGCGCGACCTGATCGTCGCCCCAGCCGAGCCGCTCGATGCCATCGGCCGCGATGAGCGGCATCAACTGGAACGGCTTGGCGCACGAACGCCAGGGCACGACCTCGTTCGCGTTCCGGGCGCGGGCGATGAGCCCGTGCTGGGCGTCGACGACGGCGGCGTGCACCTGGTGCCGGGACTCCACGTGGCTGCCGCGGGTAACCAGCACGTCGAGGTTGAGGTGTTCCATGTGGGAGGAAAGATAATCGACGCTGGGATGGCGGATGGGAGAGGGGGGTTGGCAGATGGCGAAAGGCAGGAGGGACCAGCGGGATCTTGCTCACCATGGGTCGTTTCCGACTTCTGCCATCCGATATCCGCCATCCTTAAGTTTCGTCATGCCTTCCCCTCGCAGCCCGATCACCCGCAAACGCCTGGCGCAACTGCTCGAGGGCATGCGCCGGAAGCGGATCGTCGTCGTTGGCGACGCCATGCTCGATGTCTACCTGGGCGGGGATGTCGAGCGCATCTCGCCCGAGGCGCCTGTGCCGGTCGTGAAGGTGCGCGATCGTCGTTATGCACTCGGGGGGGCGGCCAACGTCGCGCAGAACGTCGCCGCCGCTGGTGCGAAGGTGACGCTCGTTGGCGCGGCCGGCTCGGATGCGGCGGGCGAACGGCTCCGTGCCATGCTCGAGGCCATCGGCGCCGACAGTAGCACCCTGATCGCGACCAAACGGCCGACCACCTGCAAGACGCGCGTGGTCGCTCGCGCCCAGCAGATGCTGCGGTTCGACGAGGAAGACGACGACGACCTGCCGGCGCGCGACGTGCAGCGACTCCTTGACACGCTGCTCCCATTGCTCGCAAAGGCCGATGCGCTGGTGCTCGAGGACTACAACAAGGGTGTCCTCGTCCCGGCCGTGATCACGGCGGCGATCGACGCCGCCGGGCGCCGCGGCATTCCGTCGGTCGTGGATCCCAAGTTCCGGAATTTCTTTTCATACAGAGGGGCGACCATCTTCAAACCCAACCGTCGCGAGCTCGAGTCGGCGCTGGGCGCGACGGTGAGTATCGAGGACGCCGGAGCCCTGCCCGCCACCTTTGAGCGCCTCGGCGTCGACCACATGCTGCTGACGTTAGGCGAACGCGGCATGGCCCTGGTGGCGAGCGACGGCGAGGTGCGGCCCATCCCCACCACGGCCCGCGAGGTGTACGACGTCGTCGGCGCGGGCGACACCGTGACCGCCTATCTGGCGACGTCGCTGGCGGCCGGCGCCGCGCCTTACGAGGCCGCGCTCATCGCGAACTATGCCGCCGGCGTGGAGGTCGGGAAGCTCGGTGCCGCCACGGTGTCGCCCGAAGAGATCCTCGAAGCCTGGCGGCACCACCACACCTCCTGATTTCGCGGCCCGTGACGAGCGCCGTGAGGCGCCGCCATCGGCGGTCAGGGCATCGCACTCATGACGTCGATCGCTCTGTTCCACCCGGAAGGCCGACAAGAGTCCGCAGCCGCTCGAAGCGCGGATCCCCGGCAAGGCGCGAATACACCGCGCGGTTCGACAAGTGGACAACCTCGGGATCGCGCAATGCAGCCGCCTGTTCGAGCAGATCGATCGCGGACTCGTTTTCGCCGCGCGCGAGATGAACCTGGGCGCGGAGCGCCGGTGACACGAATTGCCGCGCGCCTCGCGACGACAGATCGCGGAGGATCGCAGCCGACTCGGCGTCTTCACCGCTCAAGGCAAGGCTCTGCGCCAGTCCCGCCCTCATTTCCGGCGTCCCGCCACTGACGTCGATGGCCTGGCGAAACGCCTTCGCGGAGGCCGCGAGATCGCCGGCGTCCCGCAGCGCCGCTCCCAGGAAATAGGACCCCATGGCAAAGCGTGGATCGGTCGTCACGACCTGCTGCAGTTTTTCGACAGCGCCTCGCGCGTTCCCCGACAGGTGGATCACCACGCCCAGGCTCGCCTGGATGATCAGTGACAACGGATCGAGCACGCGGGCATCATCGAGCTGCCGCAACGCTTCGGCGAATCGCCGTTGCGGCAGCAGGCAGTCCATGGCGTGACGGTGCCGCGGGCCCGGCGATCGCGGACTGAGCGTGATGGCCCGCCTGAACGCTTCTTCAGCCTCTGTCCAGTTCCAGTCCAGGAGGGCGGCGAGTGAACCCAGGATCGAACGCGCCTCGCCAAGGGCCGGGTCGATGGACAGCGCCGCCGCCGCGGCTTCGCGAGCACGCGGAAAGGTCTCGAGCGGCGGTTCGGCGCCATACAGCCCGAGGAGCAGACAACCTTCCGCCAACGCCGCGTGCGCGAGCGCGAAGGCCGGGTCGTGCGACACCGCTTCGCGCAGCTGCGTTACCGCCTCGCGAAGCGCCGGCTCAACGCGTCGGTTGAGGTTGAAGCGGGCGCGCAGGTAGAGGTCGTGCGCCAGCACACCCGGACTGGACTCGTCGGTCAACGAGCGCGCCGCGCCGCCGGGAAGACGAACTTCCAGCACGGCGACGATCGCGAGCGCGAGGTCTTCCTGGATGGCGAAGACGTCGTCTACCTCCCGGTCGAATCGGTCGGACCAGAGCTGGAATCCCGATGACGCCTCCACGAGCTGCGCGCCGACACGGACGCGCGTCCCGGCGCGCCGAACGGTGCCCTCGAGCACCGACCGAACGCCGAGCGCCCGCCCGACCTTGCGCACGTCCTGGTGCTGGCCTTTGAAGGCGAACGCAGAACTGCGCGCCACGACCCGCAGGTTCCGGAGCCGGCTCAACGCCGTGATGATCTCTTCGGTGATTCCGTCCGCGAAGTACTCGCTGTCTTCGTCGCGCGAGAGGTTGACGAACGGCAGGACCGCCAGCGAGGCGCTGTCGTCAGGCGTGACCGCCACGCCGGCGAATGCGCCCACGGTCATCCGCGCGTCGCGCAGTTGCCGGATGAACTCGGCCACGCTCCCATACCGCTGCTCCGCGTCAAGGGACATCGCTCGCGCCAGGGTGCGGTCCACCGAGTCGGGCGCTTCCGGAACGTGATCGCGGAGCCGTGGTGTCTGCGCCGTGAGCCGTCGCGCGATGGTATCATGCCCGCCGCGGCTGCCGAATGGATTACTGCCGGCGATCAGCTCGAACAGGACGAGCGCGAGGCTGTACTGGTCGCTCCTGGCATCGAGCAGGGGATCCGCGGTTGCCTGCTCGGGACTCATGTAAGCGGGTGTGCCGACGGCGATGCCGGCCAACGTGGCGTCGGCGGCGCCCTGGGCGCTGTACATCGCGCGGGCGACTCCGAAGTCCATGATCACCGCATGTTCGGCGAGCAGCATGACGTTTTCCGGCTTGACGTCGCGGTGGATAATCCCCGCCGCGTGCGCGTATTCGAGCGCGTCGCCGACTTCGGCACCAATCGTCAGGGCCTGCTCGATCGGGAACTTCCCTTCGCGCTCGAGACGCCCCCGCAGCGTTTCGCCGCTCACAAAGGGCATGACGTAATACGGAAGACCCGCCGCCTCACCGGAATCCAGCAGAGGGAGGATGTTCGGATGCGACAGGCGCGCGGCGAGCCGAACCTCACGCAGGAAGCGATCACGCGCGATGGATCCGGCGAGGTCGGGAGCCAGAACCTTGATCGCCACCTCGCGGTCGTGCTTCACGTCCGCCGCCAGGAACACCAGCGCCATGCCGCCCCGGCTCAGTTCCGACTTGAGCGAGTAGGCAGGGGAAAGTGCTGCGGAAACCTGGTCGAAGATGCTGGTATCTGGCAGGAGTACTCGGGTGACGGGGGCGGGCGCGACGCCGCGCCGCGCCGCGGAATCAGCTTGCCCCGCGACGAGACGAGTATGCCTGGATGGGCTCGCTGGCGTCAACTTGGCGCGCGACCCGCTCCCCCGGGGCAATCCGGCAGATGCTGAGGTTGGGCCACATCGCTGCCTGTGCGCGCCCTGAATCGGACGTCAGAAGCGCGGAACGTGCTGCGTGGCAAGTGTCGTGAGGCACCGCTAGCTTGAGAGACCGCGGGCCCTTAGCTCAGCTGGTTAGAGCAGCGGACTCATAATCCGACGGTCGCAGGTTCGAGCCCTGCAGGGCCCATGTCCCGACTTTCTCCCCAAGTCGCACGGCGTCGCGCGACGCCATCGGCCGCGAGCCCTGCAACGACCGCTGCTCAGGTGCCGTCGTTGAGGAACACGAGCACCTGTCCGCCCTGTACGAGGCGCGCGAGGGCGGGGAGCACCGTGGGGCAGATGCCGCGAGGGCCCTCCGCCGCGAGACAGACCAGTGCTTCTTCCGCGGTCATCGCGTCACGATACGCCCGCGGCGACGTGAGAGCATCCAGTGCATCAGCAGCCCCGAGAATCCGCCCACCGAGGGAAACCGCGTCGCCGGACAGCCCGAACGGATAACCGCTTCCGTCGATCCGCTCGTGATGATGAGCGATGAAGTCCAGTGCCGGACCGAGGGGGAGCGGGGCGAGAATGTTCAGCCCGATCGTCACGTGTTCCTTGACATGCGCGAACTCTTCGGCGGTGAGCGAACCCGGTTTGTCGAGCACGGACTCGCGAACCCCGATCTTCCCCACGTCATGCAGATGTCCCGCCATCCGCACTTGCTCGATCGACTGCTCTGGAAACCCGAGTTCTGCCGCCACGGTAGCGGCCACCGCAGCGACTCGATGTGAATGTCCGCGGAGGTAGGGGCTCTTGGCCTCCATCGCATTGATGAGCGCCTGGGCTACTCGCGTGGAGACGACGTCGACGGTCTGTGCGTAATCGGTTGGCACGGAAGGGCAGGTGGCGAACCTGTGTAAGGAGGCAGCGAGCATAGGACGGACGCGTGTCAACACGACACCGTCACGATACGACCAGTTTTGGTAACGCCCGCGCCTTCAGCGTGGTGAGCGAGCCCAAAGTGAGCGGATTCAAATGCCATGGCTCATCGTCGAGCGACCCGCGCGGCACCTAACGCGGTGCGGGGCCCACTTCGTCCGGCGTGAGACGGAAGGTGGGTGATGAGAGGTGAATTACTCGATTTCTGATGTCTGATTCAGGTTCCGACGGGCCGCCCGTCCCGACCGCCCCGGGCTGCGGCAGACGGCCCGCCGGATCCGACTGGTCAGCGAATCTTCACCTGCCGGTGACGCGTCGAGGTGACTTTCGGCGCCGGGACCGTGACCTCGAGTACGCCGTCCTTGAACGTCGCCTCGATCTGATCGGCGTTTACTCCCTCGGGGAGCTGGATGGCGCGGAAGAAACGGCCATACGTCCGCTCCGACTGGTAGAAATCGTCACGCTCATCCCTCGCCTCGTCGCTCCGTTCGCCAGAAATCGTCAGCACGTCGTCGTCGGCCTCGATCGTGATGTTCTCCTTCGTCAGGCCAGGGAGATCCGCGCGGACGACGAGGTTGCCGTCACGACGGAACGTTTCGAGTTGCGGCGCCCAGGTGGCCTCGGTCAGGCGACTTTCACGGCGCCACGGTTCGAACGCCGGGCCGAGTCGCTGGGGTGAGGTCAGACCGAAGCCGACTCGCGCGAAATCCACATCCGAGAAGAGTCGCTCGATATCGTCGGCCATCGTCCGCATCAAGTGGAATGGCGAAGCGGTCGTTCCGAAGTACGGAGTGCGGCGAGTGAGAGCGGACCGCTTCGTGGCACTCTCGCGTCTGGATTCAAGGTTTCGTTCTCGTTCGGCTACTTCACCTTTGTTCGTGCCCGTTTCACGCGCGGACTCCTGGCGCGTTGACGTGATGGTGTCTGATGGCATCATTTCCTCCTGCGTCGATACTGTTACGCCCGGGGCGGCAGTACGCGAATGATGATGCACAATTGCCTCCCGCCATACCAATGGGCCCGCCACCAGATGCACCGCTTCGCCTGAGTACGGACAGTGCGCAAAGCGCAAGGCGCAAAGGGGCGCCCGTTGACGCTCTGCCAATTGCCCTTTGCGCTGATTAAGCTTCCTCCCCCGGTCGCGTAGCTCAGCTGGTTAGAGCGCTGGTCTCACATACCAGAGGTCCGGGGTTCGAGTCCCTGCGCGACCATATGAGACAGATGGCGGATGTGGGATGGCGGATGTGGGAATGACCCGACCTCTCCCATCCCTCGCCTGTTTGAACGGCGCGCTATCGCGCCGAGCGCTCGGCCGCTTCGCGCTCGGCCAGTTCCAGGTCCGCCTCGGTCATCAGGCGCACCAGCTCCCGGAACGTCGTCTTCGGCGTCCAACCCAGCACGCGACGCGCCTTGCTGGCGTCACCCTGCAGGATATCCACCTCCGCCGGCCGATAGTATCGCGAGTCCACGCCGACGTACGGAGTCCAGTCCATGTCCAGCACGGCCCCGACTTCGTCGAGGAACTCGCGCACGGAGTGCGTCTCGCCCGTCGCGATCACGTAGTCGTCAGGTGCTTTCTGCTGGAGCATCAGCCACATCGCCTCGACGTAATCCGCGGCATGCCCCCAATCCCGTCGCGCGTCGAGATTCCCCAGGAACAGCTTGGGCTGCAGCCCGAGTTTGATCCGCGTCAGGCTGCGCGTGATCTTCCGCGTCACGAAGTTCTCGCCGCGCCGCGGGCTCTCATGGTTGAAGAGAATGCCGCACGAGGCGTGCAGCCCGTAGCTCTCCCGGTAGTTCACCGTGATCTGGTGCGCGAACACCTTGGCGCACGCGTAGGGCGACCGCGGGTGGAACGGCGTGCTTTCGGTTTGCGGAACCTCCGCCGCCTTGCCGAACATCTCGCTCGACGACGCCTGGTAGAACCTCGGTGACATCCCGAGGTTGCGTATTGCTTCCAGGAGCCTCAGCGCCCCGACGCCCGCTACCTCGACCGTATACTCGGGAATGTCGAAGCTGATTCTGACGTGGCTCTGCGCGCCAAGGTTGTAGATCTCGTCAGGCACGACCCGCGCCAGCACCCGCTGCAGCGACGATGCGTCGTTGAGATCACCGTAGTGCAACTGCAGGCCCTGCGCCGGCAGGTGCTCGTCGAGGTAGATGTGCTCGATCCGGCCCGTCCCGAAGGCGCTGGATCGCCGCACCAATCCGTGTACCTCGTAGCCCTTCGCCAGGAGCGACTCGGCGAGGTACGATCCGTCCTGCCCCGTGATCCCGGTGATGAGCGCTTTCTGCATGCCGTGGAACCTAACGGAGCCGTTCGGAACTCGCCTCTACTCCGCCCGCACCATGGCGCCGGCGCGTCGCAGGCGACCCAGCGTCGTGGCATCGATCCGGGCACGCAGGACCATCTCCTCGCCTTCGTGGTGTTGCTCCAGCACCTCGCCGCTCCGGTGCACGTCGGCGAGGAGCTTTCCGTCACTCACGGGAATCCGGAGTTCGGCAACGGGCCGATGATGACGCACCGCCTCGCGAAGCAGTTCGCGCAGCGGCTCCAGGCCGGCATCGGTCAGCGTCGACACGAAGACACTTCCGGGCAGCAGAGAATCGACCCGGGCGCGAAGCGCCTCCAGGTCTGGCGGCGACAACAGATCGATCTTGTTGAAGACATGCCGCACGGTGCGCGCCTGCACGCCCAGTTCAGCAAGGACCTCCTCGACCACCACCCGCTGGTCTTCCCAGGTCGGATGCGAGGCGTCGATGACGTGCAACAGGAGGTCCGCCTCGTTCACTTCGTCGAGGGTGGCACGAAACGAGGCCACCAGGTGGTGCGGGAGTTTGCGGATGAATCCCACCGTATCGGTCATCACCGCCCGCTGGTTCTCGCCGAGATCCACTTCGCGTGACAGCGTGTCGAGCGTGGCGAAGAGGCGATCCTCGACGAACACGTCGCGGTCACGGCTCAGGCCTCGAAGGACCGACGATTTTCCAGCGTTCGTGTAGCCGATCAGCGCGGCCTTGAACGCCTGGCGTCGCGACTGGCGCTGCACCTCGCGCGACCGCTTCACCTCGACCATGCGCTCCTTCAGCACGCGAATGCGGTGCCCGATGAGCCGGCGGTCAGTCTCCAGCTGTGTCTCGCCCGGCCCGCGCAACCCGATGCCGCCGCGCATCTTCTCCAGGTGGGACCACATCCTCGTCAGGCGCGGGAGCATATACTCGAGTTGCGCCAACTCCACCTGCATTCTCGCCTCTCGACTGCGCGCACGCGTGGCAAAGATGTCGAGAATCACTTCGGCGCGGTCCATGACCCTGCAACCGGTGGCATCCTCGATGTTCTTGCCCTGGCTCGGCGACAACTCGTCATCGAAGATGACAAGCGTAACGTCGTCCGCGGCGATCCGGTCGCGAAGCTCATCGACCTTTCCCTTCCCCAGATACGTGGCGGGGTTGGGACGGTCGATCTGCTGGGTCAACGATCCGACAACCTGGGCGCCGGCGGTGTCGGCCAGGCGCTGCAGCTCGAGCAGATGCTCGTCGAGGTGATGCTTTGCATTCGACCGCTTCAGCGGCGCGCCCACCAGCAGCGCGCGCTCAACGGGCGGCGAAAGATCAATGACGTCTCGTGCGATGGGAGCGGGGATTAATGGCTGAGTGCTGCTTACTGCTTTCTGCTTGCTGGTGCTGGTGCTGGTGCTGGGCGTTCAACTCTGAGCACTGAGCTCCTGTCTTATCGCATGGTCGTCAATCTGCCCTTCCCGGAATATGGTCGAGTGAAGTTCCCGATTGGCGTGCCCACCGTGATCTCTCCGCTGACCGTGTACTGGACGCTTCCCGTCTGGATCAACTGGCGGCCGGCCTGTCCGACTCCTGCGTACGTGAATGACAATGGCAGTCGCACCGTCGTCGAATCGCCCTCCTGTACAGTGAACCGATCGCTCAAGGTACCGTTTCCAAACGGCAGCGAGTCGACATTGATCCTGTAAGTAAGGCCAGTTCCATCGAGCCTGAAGCTATTCGGGTTGTAGACGCTCAGGACGACTTCCAGGCTTCCGCCTGAGATGCCCAGCCCTGTAATGACGGCGTCCTTGTAGGTGACAACCGGATCGCGAAACGACGCGCGACCCAGCGAGGCACACGCCGTCGCCACCACCGCCAGCAGAGCGAGTGTGATGCGCTTCATTCCATTTTCTCCTCGTCCCTGGTTCGACCGCCCTCGTCAGGCGGTGTGTCACGGGAGCGTTCCCGCAGGTCGCGCCACCAGGCCATCCGTTTCGCTATATCGCGCTCGAAGCCGAAGGTGCCGGGCTGGTAGAACGTCGATCCCTCCAGTGCGTCGGGCAGGTAGCGTTGTGGCAGGTACGCGTCCGGAACGTCGTGGGCATACTGGTACCCTCTGCCGTAACCCAGTTCCTTCATCAACTGAGTCGGCGCATTCCGAATATGCAGCGGCACACCTTCAGCGGGATACTCCCGGGCCGCCTCCAGTGCGGCGCCCCAGGCCACGTACACCCGATTGCTTTTCGGCGCCGTCGCCAGATATACGGCCGCTTCGGCAAGGGCGAGCTCTCCCTCGGGTGACCCGAGCGCGTGAAACGCATCCCGCGCCGCCAGGGCAACCCGCAGCGCCTGTGGATCCGCGAGGCCCACGTCTTCCGACGCGAACCGGATGGTCCGCCGCGCGACGTACATCGGATCCTCGCCGCCGTCGATCATGCGCGCCAGCCAGTACAGGGCGCCCTGCGGGTCGCTGCCCCGCAGCGCTTTGTGGTAAGCGGAAATGAGGTTGAAGTGTTCTTCGCCCGACTTGTCGTACCGCGCGACGCGGCGCTGCATGGCGTCGCGCAGGACTTCCACGGTGAGTGTCGCTCCGCGCCCCGTATGTTCCGCGGCGGCTTCCAGCACATTGAGTGCTCGGCGCGCGTCCCCGTCCGACTCGACGGCCAGCCATCGTAATGCGTCATCCGCCGCGATGAGCGACATCGCGCCCAGGCCACGCTCCGCGTCGGTCATCGCCCGCCGCAGCACGACAACGATGTCATCAGGACTCAGCGGCTCGAGCACCACCACGCGCGCTCGAGACAGCAGGGCGCCGTTCAACTCGAACGACGGGTTCTCCGTCGTCGCGCCGATCAAAGTCACGGTCCCCGTTTCAACGGCCGGCAGAAATGCGTCCTGCTGCGCCCGGTTGAATCGATGGATCTCGTCGACGAACAGAATCGTGCCACGTCCCATTTCCAGCCGCCGTGCCGCCTCGCCGATGATCTCGCGCACCCGGGGCACGCCCTCGGTGACGGCCGAGAACGGAACGAATTCCCGATCGGTGAACTGCGCCACGAGATGGCCGAGGGTTGTCTTCCCGCTGCCCGGCGGCCCCCAGAGAATGAGCGATCCAACAGTCCCACGCTCGATCGCATCGCGCAGCGGTTTCCCCGGACCGAGAATCGCTGCCTGGCCCACGAACTCGTCGAGAGAGGTCGGGCGCATGCGCGCGGCAAGCGGCGCCGCCGACGCCGCTCCTCTGAACAGCGATCCAGTCGCTTGGTCGCGGCGGCTCGGCATGTCAGCGCAGCATCGCGTTCGCGGCCGCAAACAGTCCGCACCCGCCAAAGAAGTACAGGGCCAGTGACCACCCCCGCTTCGCCTGAAACTCGGGCACGAGGTTCGATGCGGCAACATAGAGGGTGACCCCCGCCGCCAGCGGAAGGCCGTGTGTGGCCAGCGGCCTGACCAAGTCCGTGGCCAGGACGCCGAGCAGCGTCGTCAGGCCTAACGCGCCGGCGGCCGCGACGGCGATCCGGGGCGGCTGACCCGCGGCGAGGAACAGACTCGCTATGGCCAGGCCCTCGGGCAGCTTGTGCAGCACCACGGCGATGAACACGAGGACACCGAGCTCGCGGCCGACCGTGAAGCCGGCGGCGATGGCGACGCCGTCCACGAACGTGTGCATCAACAGTCCGGCCAGGGCCGATATGCTGATCGCCGTGGTGACGCGGTGCGTCTCCTCTCCGAAGTGGAAGTGCGTGGTGAGCGTGTGTTGGGTGAAGTGCACGGCGAGGTACCCCGCCAGCATGATGACCGGCGCCGACGTGCCTCCCCGCGCCAGCGCCTCGGGCACGAGCTGCGTGAGCGCCACGGAGATCATGAATCCGGCCGCAATCGCGATGAGGGCTTCGAGCAGGCGCATACCGCGCCGGGCTCGTCCGGCCACCGCGAGCGCGCCGGCCACGTTCGCCAGCGCCGACAGCAAGGCGTAAACGAGCGGACTCACCGCGTCGCTCCTTCACTCGACGATCGGGCCAGGGCCAACAGCGTGTCACGCTGGTTCTTCGATGGATCGCTGACGACGACCTCGAGCAGGCGGCGCAATGTTGCGCCGATAGCTGGTCCGGCGGGAATGCCGAGTTCCATGAGATCGCTTCCATCGACGGCCAGGTCGCCAATCGACAGTGGATCGCGCCAAGCAATCCTGGTCCCTCGGCGATAGATCGAGGCGACTTCCCGCAACGCACTCGAATTGGCTTCGGCGCTCCACCGGGCGGTCGCCACTCGAATGAAGTCGCCGAGGTAGGTGCGACCAATGGCGGCGGCCCATTTCCGGAGCGCGGCATCGGTCACGTTGGCACTCGATGCTGCGTCGCGAATCGATTCCCCCAGTTCCGTCCAGCATTCGACCTGATGCGTGACCCAGTCGGTTTCCTTGTTCGAGGCTCGCAGTCCCTCCAGCGTCCGTCGCACGTCTGCCGGTGTGAGGTCGAGAAAGAGCGTCGCCAGGCGATTTCGACTGCGAGACTGCGCTAGCTCGGGTCGCCTGGTCGCGTCGGGCGTTCCGATGAAGTCAGGCGCCGTGAGGGCAACCTCGGGAACCGCGGACAGTTCGGGGATGAGTGACGCGATGGCGCCCGAGCGACGCCAGAGCTTGAGCGAGCGCGACGGCAGGCGTACCTGGTCCATGGTCTTCTCTATTTCCTGCCGCACCCGCTCGCGGGACAGCCGCGGCAGGAACGGCGCCGATTCGACGATGGCATCCCAGGTCGCCGAATCGATTTCGAAGTCGAACCGGCCCGCGAAGCGAAGCGCCCGCAACGCGCGTAACCGGTCCTCGACCATCCGGGCCCGCGGCTCTCCCACCGCGCGCACGACGCGCCGTTTCAGGTCCTCCTGGCCGCCAAAGGGGTCCCGCAACTCGCCGGTCGCGGGCGAGAATGCGATGGCGTTTATCGTAAAGTCGCGGCGGGCCAGGTCTTCGTCGAGCGCGGCCCCGAACTCCACAATGGCATGCCGGCCGTCGTGCCTGACATCCCTGCGAAACGTGGTGACTTCATGCATGACCCCAGCGCGATCGAGCACGCCAACCGTGCCGAACTCGATACCGTGCGGCACCGTGCGATCGAACAGCGAGCGGACCTGAGACGGTGTTGCAGCCGTGGCCAGGTCCCAGTCGGCGTGCGCCTGGTCGAGCAGGGCGTCCCGGACTGCCCCGCCGACGCACCACGTCTCGAACCCGGCGTCCGTCAACCGCGCCGCAATGCGTCGCACGGCGGGCGGGGGGTTCAGGCGCTGGCTTCCGCTCGCGCCGGCGCGTGCGGTCACCAACCAGCCTCGTCAGACATGCGCCTGCTCATCCTGCGCATCATCCGCACAGCACGCTCCCGCCATTCACGTTCAGGATCTCGCCCGTGATATGGCGTGCCCCGTTGGTGCAGAGGAACACGATGGGCGCCGCGATGTCGGCGGCGGTTGCGATGCGCCCCACCGGGATCGTCCCCGCGATCCGTTCGCGGCCCCCGGCGGCAAACGGATCCGCGCACATCTCGGTGTCGACCCAGCCCGGCGCCACGCTGTTCACCGTGATGCCGCGTGGTGCCACCTCGATGGCGACGGATTTCACGAACGAGATCATGGCTCCCTTGGAGGCGGCGTAGTCGGCATGCATCGCCTCGCCTCGTTGTCCGGCCGTGCTCGACACGAGCACCACGCGTCCGCCGTCACCCATGACGCGCAGGACCGCGCGGGTCGAGTAGAACATGCCATCCACGTTTTCGGCCATGGTTCGCGACCAGCGCTCGTCAGACATGGCACGAACCGCGGCCTCCTCGGATGGCCAGATCCCGGCGTTTCCGACGAAGATGTCCACGCCTCCCCAATCCGACGCGATGCGCTGCGTGATCGCGTCCACGTTTCCCCGGTCGGACAGTTCCGCGCGGTGGACGGAAGACCGTCGCCCGAGGGCGGCGACTTCGGCGGCCACAGCCTCGGCGTCGGCTTGGCGCGTTCGATAGGTCAGCGCGACGTCCGCTCCCCGCCGCGCCAGCAGCCGAACGGTGGCGGCCCCGATGCCGCGTGATCCGCCGGTGACGAGTGCGCGGCGCCCCGTCAGGTCGAACAGTGAGTCTTCAGGCATCGCGTTCCGCCAGTTCACAGATCACGTGCTGGATGATGAGATGCAGTTCCTGGGCGCGATCGGTGCGGTCGGTCGGCACCACGATCGCCACGTCCGCCAGCGGGCGGACGGCGCCGCCGTCACGCGCCGTGAGCGCCAGCACCCTGGCCCCCTTTCCGCGCGCCGCCTCGGCCGCGCGAACCACGTTAGGCGAATTCCCGCTGGTCGAGTGCACCACCAGCAGGTCGCCGGCCCGCACCAGGGCCTCGACCTGCCGCGAGAAGACCTGGTCGAACCCGAAGTCGTTGCCCGCCGCCGTGAGGAGCGACGAGTCGGTCGTCAGGGCGACCGCGGGCAGCGCGCGACGGTTCCGCATGTAGCGAACGACGTACTCGGTAGCGATGTGCTGCGCATCCGCCGCGCTGCCTCCGTTGCCGCAGAAGAAGAGCGTGCCACCCTGGGCGAGAGTCTGCTGCACGAGCGCCGCCGCCGCCGCGATCTCGCTCGGCAGCGCCTCGGCAGACAGCTCGGCCAGTCGCGCCAGCTCGCGCAACCGTGTGACCGCGAGCTCCCTGGCTACGCCCGCATCCACAGTCATCGGGTATTCCTCATTGAGACGGCCCTTCCACCGGCGCACGCCGCGAAGGACGGAAGATGAGTTCGCGAAGGCGATCGAACATCCCTCGTTGAAACGAAACGGGTGACACGGGTCGCAGAGAGCCGCCGGCCAGCAGGAGCGCCGGGTTCTCACGCATGAGGATTCCGGCCTGAGCATCGGCGCCAATCTCGCTCATCCACAGCAGCACCGTCGCGAGGCTGCGCCGGTCGCCATGATTGTCGCTGGCGATGATGTCCACCTGCCCCGCACCCAGCATCGCACGGCCAAACTCCGTCATGGGTCCTCCGCCCAGCAGCCCCATGGCATCACACTGGATGACGGCGCCCAGCTCGCGCCACGTGGCGATGGTCTCCGTGGTGCATCCGTGATACCGCTCCGGGTGCGCCACGACTGGAACCAGCCCCTGCGACCGGACCCGCAGCAGTTGCTCCGTGGCGTCTGGTGGCAGACCTCGACGAGGGAACTCCACGAGGCGCGCGCGCGATCCAGCCAGGCCCAGGCGCGCGTCCGAGACGTCGAACGCGCCGGTGTCGAGCATGATCTCGAAGCCGGCATGCAACGTCAAGCCGGCGGGGGCGCGCCCGCGCAGCGACGCCAGCAGCTCCGCATGATGCTCGAACGGCGCCTCTCCGGCGCGTGAGGCATTGAGGTGCGGAGTGCAGACGATTCCTCGCACCCCCTCGCCGAACAGCCGCGCGATCACCATGGCCGAATGATCGGCGTTAGGCGATCCGTCGTCGACGCCCGGCAGCAGATGCGTGTGGATGTCGATCACGTGGCCGACGCACCGGACAAGCGGGACATGGCGCGCGCCGAGAGCCCGGGAATGCTGTCCGGCGCCTGGGCCGCTGACTCGAACGCGTACGTCACGAGCGCATCCACCGCCAGGAGGTCCAGGGCGGTTGCGCGGTCCCCGGCGCCTGCCCGCGACAGCCGGGCCAGGGCAACTTCGGCGGCGGCGAGCAGCGACCCGGCCAGATCGTCGGGTTGCTCCGGCACCGCAAGCGCCAACGCTTCGACGCGCTCACGCAGCACCCGCGGAGGGGACGGCTCGCGATGCGCCAGCCAGTCCCGGACGGTCACGAGACCCGCGAGAGATGGTCGCGCAACACGCGCTCCAGGGCAGCAAGCGCGTCAGGCAGCCGGCCACCATCGGGAATCCCCGCCAGTGCCATGTGCGGCTTGCCACCGCCGCGTCCACCGGCCACGGCCGCCAGCTCCCGGACGACCTCGTCGGCCCGCACGCCGCGTCCCCGGGCGTCGTCCGTCACCACCACCAGCAGCGCCGATTTATGATCGTCGAACGTGGCGCCAAGCGCGGCGACGAGCGGGCCCTGGTGCTCACGCACCGCGTCACCGAGCGCCTGGAGAGACTTTGCATCGGCCGCCTTGACGACGGATGACACGGCACGGACTCCGTCCACCGGGAAAGCGGCGTCGACCAGACGGCGCACTTCGTCGGTCCCGCCGCGCATCGCCTCCTCGAGCCGCTTCTCGAGCGCGCGCCGCTCGTCCATGAGCGACTGTGCCTTTTTCACCAGCGTGTCGGGCGTGGCCTTCAGAACTTCCGCCGCCTGACGAAGCTGCTGTTCACGTTCGCGCAGGATCGTGTACGCGCGCTGGCCGGTCGCGGCCTCGATACGGCGTATTCCTGAGGCGACGCCGGTTTCCGAGAGGATATGGAAGAGGGCGATCTCACTGGTATTCCGTACGTGCGTGCCACCACACAACTCGACAGAGAGTCCCGGAATCGTGATTACCCGAACCACGTCTCCGTATTTCTCGCCGAACAGTGCCATGGCGCCTGCCGCCACCGCCTCCTGGTAAGGCTTTTCTTCCTTTACCACCTCCCTGGCGGCCCAGATGCCACGATTCACGCGCGACTCGATTTCAGCGAGAGCCGCTTCCTTCACTGGCCCGTGATGCGTGAAGTCGAAGCGGAGGCGGTCTGGCGCGACGAGCGATCCGGCCTGATGCACGTGCTCCCCCAGCACTTCACGGAGCGCGGCGTGCAGGAGGTGCGTGGCCGTGTGATTGCGCTCAGTGTCCTTCCGGCGATCGCTCGGCACACGTGCGACGGCCCTTCCGAAAGCGACGGTACCGGTCACACGGCCTAACGCCGCAGTACGCCCATCGACCTTCCGGACGTTGTCGACGTCCACGCGCCAGCTGTCACCGACAATCTCACCACCATCGGAGACCTGCCCGCCCGATTCGGCATAGAACGGCGTTTCGCGCAGCAGGATGGCCACGCGTCCCTCGCCCAATTGGCGAACCGCAGTGACCTGTGTTTCGATCTCCACCGTGTCGTAGCCGACGAATTGCGTTTCCGGCCAGGTGTCCTTGAAGGTGAGCTTACCTGTCGCCCTGGCCGGAGTGCCCCTCCCGGTTCCGCGCAGGGACACTTCCCAAGCTGATACATCGGCGAGTTCATCGACCGCAACGCCGATCTTCTTCGACCTCCGCTCTTCCTGCGATAGCTCCCGTTGCCGGCCGAGCGCCGTCTCGAAACCGACGATGTCGACGGTGTAACCGCGCTCGCGCGCCATCAATTCGGTGAGATCGATCGGGAATCCGAACGTGTCGTAGAGTCGGAAGGCGTCTTCGCCGCTGATTGTGCCTCGGACGACATCCTGCCCCGCGATCAGCGGTCCTTTTACGGCCGCGGCAAGTTCAGGCCCAAAGGGCTTCCCCATTCTCTTCATGGGTGCAACTTCGTCAAACCGCTTCATGCCCCCGTCGATCGTCGTCAGGAAGCGTTCTTCCTCGGCGCGCGTGGTCTCGGAAATGTGCGCCGCTTTCTGTCGCAGCTCCGGATACACGTCACCCAGCGACTCAATGACCACCGGTACCACGTGGACGAGAGTCGCCTCGCGCTGTCCCATTAGCCATGCGTGCCGCACGGCGCGACGAAGGATCCGCCGGAGCACGTATCCGCGGCCTTCGTTTGACGGAAGCACTCCATCGGCAAGAAGGAACGCGACCGCTCTGGCATGATCGGCGATGACGCGGAAGGACGCCGGGTCGATGACCAATCGGTCCTCCCGAGTCCTTGGTCCCCAGGTCTTTAGGCCGCGACCCATGTTGGTCCCCGGTCTTTGAACGCTCCGCGATTGTTCTTGCGGTGAATCGCTTTCGCGGCCGAGGTACTTCCAGTCAACCACTTTCTCGATTCGGGAAATGAGCTTCTCGAAATGCGCGGCGTGGAAATTGTTCGTCACGCCCTGCATGACGGCGGCAATCCGATCGAGCCCGGCGCCGGTATCGACGGAGGGCTTCGGGAGTGGAACGAGCGTCCCGTCAGCCTGCCGGTCGAACTGCATGAACACGAGATTCCAGATCTCGAGGAACCGGCCGGCCTCGGCACCCTCGTAAAACGCGTCTGTCGAGAACTCCTTGCGACCAAGGTCGGTCCACTCGCCGGTCGCCCCCTTGGGGAACGCCCAGTCCTTCGTCAGGTGTGCGAGGTCGACATACATCTCCGAACAGGGGCCGCATGGACCGGTGTCCGCCATCTGCCAGAAGTTGTCCTTTTCGCTCAGGCCGTAGATGCGCGAATCGGGAAGGCCGGCGATCTCGCGCCACAACGAGCGCGCTTCATCGTCCTCGCGAAACACCGAGATGCGAATGTGCTCCGCCGGGATCCCGAGGTTGCCTGCATCGCGAGCCCCGGTGACCCACTCCCAGGCGAAACGGATCGCGTCGCGCTTGAAGTAGTCGCCAAACGAGAAGTTCCCGAGCATCTCGAAGAACGTGTGGTGCCGATAGGTGTGGCCCACCTGCTCGAGATCGTTGTGCTTGCCGCCGGCACGGACGCACTTCTGCGCGGTCACCGCCCGGCGCCCGTAATCCGTGTCCTCCATCCCCAGGAAAACCTTCTTGAACTGCACCATGCCGGCGTTCGTGAACAGCAGGGTCGGGTCGTCGCCGGGGACCAGCGACGAACTCGGCCTCACGGCATGACCGTGTCGCTCGAAATACCTGAGGAACCGCGTGCGGATTTCCGAGGCATGCATAAGCCCCAAATATAAGCCGGTTCGAGACCTCCTACGGCTCGAGGACTTCCTTGAGGACGCGCCTTACAACGTCGTTCTCGTAGCCGCGGCGGGCGAGGAATGCATAGAGGCGCTGCCGTCGAGCGCCCGGATCAAGTGAGCCGAGGGCGCGCACACGCCTTTGCGCCGCCGCGAGTGCCGCACCGTGTTCGTCGAGATCGACTTCCGCCAGCGTGGCGTCGATGGCTTCCTCGGCCACATCCGCCGCCACGCCTCGCTGCCGAAGCACGGTGATCACCCGGCGACGCGACACGCCGCCAGAGAGCACCTTCGACCGCGCCACCTGCCGTGCATACGCGGCGTCGTCGACGAAGCCCTGAGCAAGCAGTCGCTCGATTGCCCACGAGATCTCCGCATCCGGGGCGCCCGCACGACGCAGGCGAATGCGCAGGTCACGCGACGACCTGGCCCGCACCGCCAGAAGATCCAGAGCCTTGTCCAGTACGACGGTACGGCCAACCGCCGTCAGGACCTCGTCGGCCTCCTCGCGTGACAAGGACCGTCCCTCGCGGATGCCCTGGTCCGCGACGAAGTCGAGAGTAAGGTCGCCGAGGGTGACACCACTGATCGCCACCCGCAGTCGCCCGGGGTGATTGGGCACTTCGGCAAGGTCAGTGATGACCAGGGGATCGGTGAGTGTCCCCAGATCGAAGTCGCCCACGATCAGCCTGGCGGGTCCCCGCCGCTGACGCTCCTTCATCTGATCGCGGTTGGGAGGTACTCGTTCGACGGACACACGTTCGCCCTCAACGAGAAGAGGCCGAAGGGAAGCTCACTGATAAAAGTGGTGTACCGGGCACCAACTTTCTCAGAGAACGACCCTCCGGCCACAACTGCTCACCGGAAGACAAGACGGCTCGACCGGCTACTCGTCCGCAGCCTCCTGTTCGGGAGTCGTCGCGAGCGGCCGAATGCCGAGCACGGTCTTCACCTTCTCCTCGATCTCGGCCTGCATGACCGGGTTGTCCTTCAGGAACAGCTTTGCGTTCTCGCGTCCCTGTCCGATACGCTGGCCATTGTAGCTGTACCAGGCGCCCGACTTCTCGATGATGTTCGATTCGGAACCGATGTCGACCAGCAAGCCGACATGGCTGATGCCTTCGGCGTACATGATGTCGAACTCGGCCTGCTTGAACGGGGGCGCAACCTTGTTCTTGACCACCTTCACGCGGACCTGTGATCCGATGACCTCTTCCTTGTCCTTCACCGCGCCAAGTCGCCGGATGTCGAGCCGGACGGACGCGTAGAACTTCAACGCCTTGCCGCCGGTGGTCGTCTCGGGGTTGCCGAACATGACCCCGATCTTTTCGCGAAGCTGGTTGATGAAGACCACGGACGTGCGCGACCGGGCAATGGCGCCCGTGAGCTTACGGAGCGCCTGACTCATGAGGCGCGCCTGCAGGCCCACGTGCGAATCTCCCATTTCTCCTTCGATCTCTGCCTTGGGCACCAGTGCGGCGACGGAGTCGATGACGACGATGTCCACGGCGCCCGAGCGCACGAGGATCTCGCAGATCTCGAGCGCCTGCTCACCGGTGTCGGGCTGCGACACCAACAGGTTCTGCACGTCGACGCCCAGCTTCTTGGCGTACTCCACGTCGAGTGCGTGCTCGGCGTCGATGAACGCCGCCACTCCACCGGCACGCTGCGCGTTCGCTACGACATGGAGGCACAACGTGGTCTTCCCGCTCGATTCCGGCCCGAAGATCTCGGTCACGCGCCCGCGCGGGATTCCACCCACGCCGATGGCTGCGTCGAGATTGATGGCGCCAGTGGGAATCGCATCCACTCGAACACGCGCCGAATCGGCGCCCATCCTCATGATCGACCCCTTTCCGCAGCTCTTCTCGATCTGCGCGATGGCCAGATTCAACGCCTTTTTCCGATCTTCTTGCACCGCCGTCACGCCCATGCTGCACCCGCTGTCGTGTGTGGTAGGACTCTGGCCACGCGGCAATCTATCCGGTGGCTGGAAACGCTCGATACCCCGAAGAAACAGCGAACAAACTCCCGAACAAAGTACGAAGCTGCCATGGCGGTTTCAAGCGCTTCCGTGGATAAGAAACGCGTTTTCCACATGCCTGACCCGGACCCGCTGGCCCGAAACGAGCACCCCGATGACGTCGAACCGATAGACCTCGCCAGGTCGCCCATGCCGGTCGATCCAGGTGAAGGCGGACCGGACCAACTCATTCCGCTTCTTCCAGTTGACCGCCTCCACCGGATCGCCAAAATCAGCCCCCATTCTGGCCTTTACTTCCACGAAAGCGACCAGCTCGTCGCGCTGGGCGATCAGGTCGATGTCGCGGTGGCCGGACCGGTAGCGCCGTTGCAGGACTTTCCAGCCACGGGCCTGCAGCCATCGCTCCGCTACCCGCTCGCCCTGCAGCCCGAACTGCATTGTCTGCTTCGACACGGGGCGAACCTATTGTCGCGGGTCAGCGGGTGCGTCACCCTCTCAACGCGTTACCCAGCAATTCCACGCAAGCGCAAAGCGCAAAGCGCAGAGCGATGGAAGTCAGCGGCCTTGGCGCTTTGCGCTCTGCACCCGGCGCTATTCGGGCCCGGTGATCCGGTCGAGATCATCCAACCCCATCAGAATCTCCCGCGGTTTCGACCCGTTAGGCGGCCCCAGCACACCCGCGGCATGCAGCTGGTCGATGATCCGCGCGGCACGGCCGTAACCGATCCCGAGTCGCCGCTGCAGGAGCGACGTCGACCCCAGCTGGTGCTGGATGCACACTTCGGCGGCGCGCCGGAACTCGGGATCGCGCTTCCCCGCCGGCACGACATCGTCGTCGTCCGGTTCCGCCTCGAGTGCCTCGCGGTCGCGCACGACCCGCAGGATGTCCGGCTCGTCACCGCCATCTGTCGCCAGCCCGGTCGAGGCCAGCGCGGCCCGCCGCGCCGAGCGCCGGTCGTCGAACCAGGCCATCAGCCGCTCGGTGTCTTCGCCGGGAATGAACGCGCCCTGGATCCGCTGCGGCTCCGACTTCCCCGGCGGGATGAACAGCATGTCGCCGTTGCCTAACAACGCCTCGGCGCCGATGCCGTCGATGATCGTGCGGCTGTCCACCTGCGACGCCACGCGGAACGCGATCCGGCTGGGGAAGTTCGCCTTGATGAGCCCCGTGATCACGTTCACGCTGGGACGCTGCGTGGCGAGGATGATATGAATCCCGATCGCCCGCGCTTTCTGCGCCAGCATGGCGAGCGGCGTTTCCACTTCCCCCTGCACCGTCATCATGAGGTCCGCCATCTCGTCGATCACGATCACGATGTAGGGCTGGACTCCGTCTCGATACGTGCGGTCCTCGAACGCGACCTCGGCGTTCTTCGGAACCACCAGCGGAGCGCCATCCAGCACCCGCTTGTTGAACTCCTGGATGTTGCGCGCCCCGTTGGCGGCCAGCAGGTGATACCGATCGTGCATTTCCATCACCGCCCACTTGAGCAGCGATGCCGCGTCGCGGTTGTCCGTGACAACGCGATACCGCAGGTGCGGGAGCCGGTTGTACACCGACAGCTCGACCATCTTGGGATCGACCATCAGGAATCGCAGCGTCTCCGGCGTGTGCCGGTACACGAGGCTCGTGATGATCGTGTTCACGCAGACGGATTTCCCCGAACCGGTCGCGCCCGCGATGAGCAGGTGGGGCATGCGCGCCAGGTCGGCCACCACCGGGCGACCTTCGAGGTCCTCGCCTAACGCGATCGGCAGCGAAGCCCGCAGCGACTGGAACTCCCGCGATTCGATCAGCTTGCGGAACCAGACCAGTTCGGCCGTCGGATTGGGGACTTCCACCCCGACCGCGCCCCGCCCCGGAATCGGCGCCACGACCCGGATGCTCTGCGCGCGCATCGCCAGCGCCAGGTCGTTCGACAGGTTGGCGAACTGGCGGACCTTGACGCCGGGCGCCGGCTCGATCTCGAACTGCGTCACCACCGGCCCGGTGGTCCGGCCCACCAACTCGCCGTCCACGCGGAAGGTCCGAAGCGCCTCCATCAACTTCAGGCCCATCTCATCAAGCTCGCGCGTGCTCTGTTCCGTGGACGTCGCGGGCGCCAGGGTCAGTAGCTCAGGCGGGGGAAGCGAGTCCTCTCCAACATCGGCGGCCACCGGGGACGCCCCGCCATCGCCATCCACATGCGGCGCGGTGCCCCTTCGCGCCCGGCGGCGATCCGCCGCTGCCGTCGTCGGCTCGACCGATGCATCCGTCGCACTTTCCACCGCTGGCATCTCCTGCGGTGGCGGTTCCAGTCGTTGCGCGAGCGTGGGGCCTTCAGGTACCGGAGCAGGTTTCCCCGGCGACGGCCCCACGATCGCCCGCACCGGATTCCATCGCAGGGTCCAGGCCATCAATGCGGACAGAAGCAGCGCCACCACGACCCAGGCGCCGACGCTACCGAAGAGTCGCTTCAGGTAGAAGGCGACGAAGCTCCCCCACAGCCCCGCCACCGAAGCCGCCTCTGGTTCTCCGCCGGCGGCGAGCCCGACGCCGATCGGCAGCAGAGCGGCCACACCGAGAAGGAAGATCATCCACGACCGATCGGGGCCGGATCCGACTCGCCCAAGCAGCCGGAGCGCGTGGACGCCGGCGGCCAGAGGAAAGAGCCATGCGGCCGGGATGCCGACGAGTCCCTGAAGCCCCTGCTTCAGGCAGCTCCCAATGGGACCGAAGATGCCGCGCATCGCCCAGCACCGTTGGTCGTCGGGCACGGGTTGGAGCAGCAGCGTTCCAGCCACGAACACCGCCAGTAACGCCAGGACGATTCCAGTCAGTTCGCGCCTGAGCGTTCCGCGCATTTCGCTATTGACCGCGACGGTCGCCGAGGCGAACCACCTGGCGATCCCGGTAAATCGGAACGACCGAGTGCGTGTCGATTCCCGCGCAATACGTCACGTCGTCGCCGAGTCCGGCCTCGATGAGTGCGCGGCCATGCTCGGAGTCTCGGAGGACTGCGAGAAGGTCCGCTCCCATTCGCCGATCGATGATCGCGGCGACGTTCGCCGCATCGCCGAGGTCGGGCTGGATTCCCCGACGCGCCACGCCTCGGACGAACCGTCCGGCGCAGACCGCATCCTCCAGCGCGAATCGGCCATTGCTGCCCGCGCACGCTATCGTCAGCGACTTGCCGGCTCGTGCGGCGGCGCGCAGCCAGGCCAGCGCAGCCGAATAATTCGCGAAGGAGCCCACCAGGACCTCGGGGGCGCCGGCCGTACTGGCGAGAGCGGCGGTGCCGTTGGTGGTCGTCATGACAATTGTCTTTCCGGCCACGACATCGGCGGTGAACTCGCGCGGAGAGTTCCCCAGGTCGAAACCGGGAATCGGGGCCATCTTCCGCTCACCAGCCAGCAAGACCTCACTGCGCTCGAGCGAACGGGCGCGCATGATTGCCTCGTCGACTCCCTGCATGGGAATGACCGCCCGGGCCCCATTGCTGAGCGCGGCCGCAATGGACGTCGAAGCCCGCAGCACGTCGATGACGAGCACCACGCGGTCGTGAAGGTCGGCCGGGCCTGTGGAGCTACCGATGAAGTGAACGTCGATCCGCACCCTACCCCGGTTCTTTGAACAGCCCTGTTTCTCGCTCGAGGAATTTCGTGTCGACCACGCCGCGCTGGAACGCTTCGTGTGACAGCACGCGTCCAAGGAACGAGGTGGTGGTGGTCACGCCTTCGATGATAAAGGAATCGAGGGCGATCTGCATCCTGCGGATGGCTTCCGGGCGATCACGCCCCTGGACGATGAGCTTGGCCAGCAGCGAGTCGTAGAAGGGCGGCACCGTATAGCCGGCATAGACGTGCGTGTCCAGACGGACGCCCGGTCCGCCGGGCGGGTGGAAGGCGTCAATGCGTCCCGGAGACGGCTGGAAGCTCCGGGCGGGATCCTCGGCGTTGATCCGGCATTCGATGACGTGACCGCGCAGCGGCGGCAGTTCTGTCACGGACAGCTCCTCACCCGCGGCGACGCGGATCTGTTCCTTCACCAGGTCGATCCCGGTCAACATTTCCGTCACCGGATGTTCGACCTGGATCCGCGTGTTCATCTCCATGAAGTAGTACGATCCGTCCTCGTCGAGCAGCATCTCGATCGTTCCCGCGCCCACGTAGTCGATCGCCTTGGCGCCGCGCACGGCGTCCTCGCCCATGCGCGCGCGGAGCTCCGGAGTAACCGCGGGACTTGGCGCCTCCTCGATCAGCTTCTGGTGGCGGCGTTGGATCGAGCAGTCGCGCTCGCCCAGGTGCAGCACGTGGCCATGCTGGTCGCCGAGTATCTGGAATTCGATATGGCGAGGGCGTGACAGGTACTTCTCGACGTACACTGCGTCGTTGCTGAACGCGGAGAGCGCCTCGGAGCGGGCGAGGGAGAAGGAACGGGCAAACTCGTCCTCGCCTTTCGCGACGCGCATGCCTCTGCCGCCGCCACCAGCCGCCGCCTTGATGATGACGGGGAATCCGATCTCGCGTGAGAACTCGAGCGCCGCTTCCACGTCTTCCACCGGACCGGGCGTGCCCGGAACGATCGGAACGCCAACGTCCTGCATGGCCTTGCGGGCCGCCGCCTTGTCGCCCATCACACGGATCTGCGCCGCCGTCGGTCCGATGAACGTGATGTTGGAGGCCTCGCACGTCTCGGCGAACTCCGCGTTCTCGGCCAGGAATCCATAGCCGGGATGAATGGCATCCGCGCCGGTGATTTCCGCGGCGGCGATGATGCGGGAAATCTGGAGGTACGATTCCCTGGCCGGCGCCGGGCCGATGCAGACATCATCGTCGGCGAAGCGGACGTGCAGGGATTCGCGATCCGCCTCCGAGTAGATCGCGACCGTCTCGATGTCGAGTTCCTTGCATGCGCGAATCACGCGCAGCGCGATCTCGCCGCGGTTGGCGACCAGGACCTTCTTGAACATGTCTTCCCGACTCCGGCCTTACGTGGCCGATGGCTTCTGGAATCCGTCCCAGCTCGTGTCGCTGGATGCCGCCACACCCTGAACGCGAAGCGCGAACTCGCTCGGATTGCTCGCGTGGAACAGCGCGCTGTCGTAAGAGATGACACCCTGCGAGTACCACGCCATCAGTGATTGGTCGAAGGTCTGCATGCCGTACTGGACGGTGCCTTCTCGAATGAGGTCGGGGATGTTCAGGGTCTTGTTGAGGTCGCGGATCTGTTCGCGGACGGCCGCCGTGTTGATCAGGACCTCGCAAGCAGGCACACGACCGGGCCGGTCGCTTCGCGGAACAAGGCGCATCGAGATCACCGCCGCGAGAGCGCTCGACAGCGCATATCGCACCTCGTTCTGCTGGTGCGGCGGATAGAACGACAGGATGCGGTTGATGGTCTGAGTCGCATCGGTCGTGTGGAGCGTGGAAAAGACCAGGTGACCGGTGTCGGCAGCCTTGAGCGCCGTATCCAGCGTGTCGAGGTCGCGGACTTCGCCGATCTGCACGACGTCGGGATCCTGACGGAGCACCCGGCGCAACGCCTGCGCGAAGCTACCGGTGTCCGTTCCCACTTCGCGCTGATTGATGTGACACTTGAGGTCGCGGTGAAGGAACTCGATCGGATCCTCGATCGTGATCACGTTCGCGTAGCGCCGCTCGTTGATCAGCTGGATGATCGACGCCAGCGTGGTGGACTTGCCGGACCCTGTCACGCCTGTGACGAGGACGAGCCCGCGCGGCATGAGCGCGATCTCCTCGACCACCGGTGGCAGGTGAAGATCCTGAATCGAACGAGCCTGGTGAGGAATGGTCCGGATCGCGAAGGCGATCGTGCCGCGCTGCTGGTAGGCATTCACGCGGAATCGGCCGATGCCCGGCACGCCGGTGGCGAAGTCCGCCTCGCGATACTCCGTGAATTCCTTCACCTGCTTCGGCGACATGATCTCTTTCGCCAGCGTGCTCAGGTCCTCCGGTCGCAGGGACGGAAGTGGCAGCGGCGAAAGCTCGCCATGCACACGGAGCGTCGGCGGACGACCGACTTTGAGGTGGAGGTCGGACGCGCTCGACTGCACCATCTGCTGAAGGATGGCTTTGAAGTTGAACGGCGGCCGGGCAGCCCCCGGCGCAGCCGTTGATTCAACGCTCAGCGGATTAGCCATTCGGATCGATTCTGAAGAGCACCTGCCCGTATTCGACTGGATGAGCGTCCTGAACGCAAACTTCTTTCACCACCCCGTCGAATTCGGACTCTATCTCGTTCATGATTTTCATGGCCTCGATGATGCACAACACCTGTCGTTTGGCGATCCTGGTGCCGGGGGTCACATAAGGTTTGGAACCAGGCTCCGGCTGGGCATAATAGGTCCCCACCATGGGTGACTTGACCTCGAGAAGGTTCGATTTGGGCGCCTCGGCCTTCGGGACCTCGGCCTCGACCACGGAGGCCCCTTCCGAGGGGGTCAATCGACCGGCGGACGGAGCGATAAGTGCGGGTACCGGGACAGGGGTGGGAATCTGTACGGTGCCGCGGTGCTGAGGAGTCTTGGCAATCCGGATTTTCATCCCCTTGTCCGTCGAGATCTCGACGGAGTCGACGGATGAACCATCCAGCATTTCGATGAGCTTCTTTACGTAGCGAAGGTCGATCATTTCGTGTGGTGAGCGTCGTTCGGGCCGGTCAGTCCAGTTCGATCAGGTCGCGCGGAAAATCAGTGAGGAGTTCCGTCCCGCCGGCGGCGAGATGCACATCGTCCTCGATTCGCACACCTCCCCATCCTGGCAGGTAGACTCCCGGCTCGATGGTTACCACAGCTCCTTGAGGCAGATTCCCTTCCGCAACGCGGGATAGTCTCGGCGCTTCGTGCACCTCGATCCCGAGTCCGTGACCCAAGCCATGCCCGAACGCTTCACCGAACCCGCGGGCGGTGAGGGCGTTCCGGGCTATGGCATCGGCTTGCTGGCCGGTCATTCCCGGTGCGATCAGCGCCCGGGCGAGCTCGTTTGCTTCCTTCACCGCCTCGTAGACTTCCCGCTGCCGTGGGGACGCCCGGCCGACAACCACGGTTCGGGTGACGTCGGCGCAGTAGCCCTCGTATACGGCTCCGAAATCCAACAGCACGAAGTCCCCGTGCGCAATAGGACGAGACCCGGCTCTGGCGTGCGGCAGGGCACTCCTCGGGCCGGATGCGGCGATCGTGTCGAAGGGAAAGCCGTCCGAACCCGCATCGCGAAGACTGTGCTCGAGCAGGCCGGCGACTTCGTTTTCCGTCAGGCCGGCGCGCACCTGCGACAGGGTGCGCTCCAGCGCCGACGTCGCAATCACTCCGGCAAGCCGGATCGATTCGACTTCGCGGGGCTCCTTGCGCGCGCGGAGTCCTTCGACGAGGTCGAGCATTGGTCGCCACGTCCACCGGGCGCCGTCCTCCATCAACCGCTGAAAGTCCCGATGCAGCAGATGCGCTGATTCGAACCCGAACGCCGCCGTTCCCGGTCGCGACGCCAGTTGTTCCCAGAGTCCTTTCCAGAGGCTGGTTGTCTCGATGACGACGCGAGTTGCGGCAACGACCTCATTCGCGACTTGAGCTTCGTAACGGAAGTCAGTCAGGAACCAGGTCTCAGTCGGCGTCAGGAAGAGGAGCGCGTTCGATCCACTGAAGCCCGTCAGGTACCGGATGTTCGGCAGGCTGCACACGAGCAGCCCGTCGAGGTTGGACCCGAGCAGGAGTTCGATGAGCGCGGCTTGTCGGGCGTGCTGTGGCTCAGCCACGGCTCGTGCCGTTCCAGGCTGGTCCGCCTATGGATCGCTCCGCACTCACGACGCGCCGCTTTTGGCTGGAGCGCCTGGAACGGCCCTCGCAAGCCGGGCAGCCAACCCCCGAATCGCCAACTCGTAACCGTACGCGCCGAATCCGCAGAGGACCGCAATGGCGCCTGAAGCCAGTGCCGAGTGACGGCGCTCGGGTTCGCGCGCGAAGATGTTCGACAGATGAACCTCTACGTAGGGAATGGCGACCGCCGACAGTGCGTCGCGAACGGCGAGGCTCGTGTGAGAGTACGCGCCCGCGTTGATAATGACGCCGTCCGCCGTCCCGCGCAGCCCCTGGATGGCGTCGATGAGAGCGCCCTCATGATTCGTCTGCGTGAATTCGACGTCGACGCCAAGCTCGCGCGCCACCGCGCGCAATCGGGACTCGATGTCCGCGAGCGTCGTGGTGCCGTAGATCTCGGGCTCTCTCGTCCCGAGCAGGTTCAGATTGGGTCCGTTGAGTACCGCCAGCTTCACTTCTTGCGCAGTCCTTCGAGCCACGCCGTGAACTGTCGGATGTCAGTGCCACCCGATTCCGCGGAATCACCCTCGCCCGGCTCCGTGGGTGAGCCTGGAGGTGCATTCGGGGTAGCGTAAAACTCGTCGAGACTCACTCCCCCGCTTGCTGATCCGCCGGGCGGAACATCGCGAAAGAGGTGGTCGAGTGACAACTCCCCGTCGGCCGCGCGCGAGGGTCGCCCCGCTGGGTCCGTGAAGGCATCAGACAGCGTCGCAGCCGCCCCTTCATCGGAGGCAGGCGGTTTCGAAGCGGCAAACAGATTCGCCAGCGCAGACGCTGCCGTCGCGAACGGAACGTCCGGACCAGGGTTCGCGTCATCTGGCGGTGAGGATCCTGGCGACACCGCCGGCCGGCACGCGAGCCGCGCAAAGAACGTCCTCACCGATTGCGATGCGGCGCGATTCTCGGTCGCAGCCTCTATCGAAGGTGCCGCTTCCGGGACATCGCCCTGCTCAATCGCCTTGATGCGAAGCTGCAGCGTCTGGTCGGAGGGGGCGCGCTCAGCCAGCTGACGGTAGATCCCGAGTGCCTCATCGCGAAATCCCTGCTGCAAGTACAGCTCAGCGAGCGTCTCGGTCACAAAGGGCGCCGGCGGCGGCACCACCTCGTCAATGAAGCTCGGGGTGCGCCCGATGACCGCGTCCGCATCGGCCGGGGTGACGATCGTCGTTTCCGCTGCCGCGTAATCGCGGTCGTAGGCGCTGAAGTCCGGGGACTCGAACGCCTGAGTCTCTTCCATCGGCGACGAAGCGTCAGCCTCCGGCTCCGCCGAGGCCATGGTGACTTCGGCAGGAGGTTCGATCACAACGGCATCGACGCCGGCATTGTCCGGCGCATCGATGCTGACGTTCTCGGGTTCGAGGTGATCCATGGCTTCCGTCGCGGAGGCCATGGCAAACGAATCGACTTCGTCGTATGCGTCGACCGGGGCGGGTGCCTCGGCCACGGCCTCATGGAATTCCCCCTCCGTCGCCGTTGTATCCGCGCTCGAAGTAACGTGCGGCAGTTCGGGAGGAAGCCAGAACTCCTCAGAGCTGACTTCTGTCGTCTCGATCGACGACGCGCCTTCGACGTCATCGAACCACGAGTCGGTGACCTGATCGGGCACGCCGAGTTCCGCTGCGGCTGGCTCCTCAGTGACTTCGGCTGATTCGGCGGCGACTTCGTGAGCAGGCGATTCGTCGTACCAATCCTCCGGCGCGGCCTCGGGATCGGAGAAGTCGGCCGACGGGGTAGTCATCCAGCCCAGCTGATCATCCTCCGTGCCTTTGAACCCGTGTTCGGCGAAGAGCGCGTGGGGAGCCTCGTCCGACGGAGTCGGCGGGGCAAATTCACTCGGCGTTTCGGCCTCCGCCTCCGCGACAGGAGCCGTCTCGCCGATTCCTTCGACGTCGTAAGGAGCCTCGTAGCTGGAGGTGGCGGGCTCGAGGTCGAATCCGGACAGGTCGACCGGCGCTTGAGCCGCTGGCGGCGCGTACATCTCGTCAGGCACCGAGAACTCGACCGACGATTCAGCAGTTGGCATCGACGCAGGGAGCGCGTCCGGGGACGGCGGGAGCGCGTCCAGGTCGATCATGTCGATCGACTCGCTCGGCTCTGAGGGCACAGCAGCAGCCGACGCTTCGGTCGGGGACTCGGCCCCTGCCTGGGCGACCTGTCCCGACCGTCCTTCGTCGACGAACTCCGAGGAGGGAGTCTCGTGAACAGGCTCCTCATCCTGTTCAGACTTGTATGCTGGCCCCGAGCCGCTGAAGGTCGTGTGGAATTTCGATGCAGGCGCGGGCTCCGGTTCCTTTTCGATCTCGGTGCGCACAGAAAGTGGCGTCGGTTCGCTTTCGTCGATCTCGCTGGCCGTAGCGGATGACGCACTCGGTTCTGGCGCCGGCGCCGCCGGGATGTCCTTGAGGAGCTGCGCGACTTCGCTGTTGCGCGGATCCGCATCGAGGAGCCGCTCGTACCATTGGCGCGCCATCGGGAACTCACCGTTGATCTGGGCGATCTCCCCCAGCGTACGAAGGGCGATGAGGTTCTCGGGATCGAGCTCGAGGGCCGCGGTGAAGATGTCGCGCGCCTCGTCGGCCTCTCCCGCCTCGTAAAGCGCCTGACCGAGCACGATATGACCGCTCACATGGCCCGGTTGCCCGGCGAGATGGGCACGACACACCGAGATGGCCTGCGCCGGATCGCCTGCCTTGCGAAGTTCATTCGCGAAGGGTGCGAAGTAGCGTCGTGGATTCTCCTGGAACTTCGACCGGAGTTCTTCGAGTCGCGCAATGATCATGCCAAGTCCTCAGAGACGCGGCCCGGTCTGGGCGCGCGGGTGCGGTCCGGAGTGGGACCGTTCTCCTGACGAGTGACAGATGGCAGAAGTGACACTGTAACTTGATTTTAGACGCAGATCACAAATAGCTTTCCGGGCTCACGGAAGCCCGGTTTCCCCCTCGTCCAGTCAGCCCAGGAGCTAGCGCCCGTGCTGCAGCAAATGCGGAGCGCCGCGAAGTGGATTTGGATCTTCATCGTCATCGCCTTCGTGGGCGGGTTCCTGTTCGTGGAAACGTCGGGACTGCTCGGCCGCGACCAGGTGACGACCAGTTCGGTAGTGGCGACGGTCAATGGCACAGACATCCCCTATCTCACCTGGGTCAACGTAGCTAACGCCATCGCCCAGCAGCGCGAGCAGCAGATGGGCCGCGGCCTCAATGGCGACGAACGGCGCGCTACTGAAGACCAGGCGTTCGAGCAACTTGTCACAGACATTCTCCTACAACAGGAATACCGCAAGCGCGGCATTCGTGTCAGTGACGAAGAGGTCATACAGCAGGCTCGAACCAATCCTCCTGCCGCGCTCCTCAACGACCCGACCCTCCAGACCGACGGTCGTTTCGACATCGAAAAGTACCAGAGGCTACTCGCCAGCCCACAGGCGCGGCAACAGGGCATGCTGCTCCAGCTGGAGAACTACTATCGAAACGAGATTCCCCGGCTGAAGCTCGAGTCCCAGGTCCTGGCGGACATCTACGTCTCGGATGCCAAGCTCTGGAGTGCCTATCGGGATGAGCACGACTCGGCGCAAGTCAGCTTCGTGACCTTCGACCCGAACACGATTTCAGACAGTGCCGCGACCGTCGCTGACGCCGATATCCGTCGCTACTACGACGACAACAAGAAACGCTTCGAACGCCGCGGCCGCGCGGTCGTGAGTCTCCTGGTGATTCCGCGCACCGTCAGCGCCGCGGATTCCCAGGCAGTGCGGTCACGGGTCGATAGTCTTCGCGCGGAGATCCAGCGCGGAGCGAACTTCGAGGATGTGGCAGCCCGCGAATCGGAGGACCAGTTCACGGCGACGACGGGCGGCTCGATGGGGACCCGGGGACGTGGCTCGATGGATCCGGCGATCGAGAAGGCGGCGTTTGCGCTCCGCGCGGGCGAGCTGTCTCAGCCGGTCCTGGCGACTGACGGCTACCACCTGCTCAAGGTTGACACCAAGGCGGGCGATTCGGTCAGCCTGCGGCACATCCTCCGTCGCATCGTCCAGAGTGACAGCAACGCAGTCGTCACGGACCGTCGCGCGGACGAATTGTCGCGCATCGCGGCCTCGTCCACCGAACCGCAGCGATTGGACAGTGCCGCTACGGTCCTGGGCCTGAAGGCCGAAACGGTCCAGGCGTTCGAGGGGCAGCCACTCTTCACTGGCAACGGGATGGCGGCGGGTGTGAGTGCCTGGGCCTTCGGCGGCGCCCGGCGCGGCGAGACGAGCGACTTGTTCGACACGGACGAGGGCTATTTCCTCGCGCGTCTGGATTCCCTGATTGAAGGCGGAACGGCCCCGTTTGAAGACGTGCGCGACGACATTCGCACGCTGCTCCAGCGCCGTCGCAAGGGGGAGCTCATGGCCGCGCAAGCCCGGACGTTCGCCGAACGGGCCAACGCGAGTTCCCTTGAAACAGCGGCTCAGGAACGCGACCTGACGGTGACGCGCACGAACACCTTCGCGCGCGCGACGTTCGTGCCGGGGCTCGGTCGCCTGAACGCGGCCGTGGGTGCATCGTTCGCGCTTCCCATCGGCGCGGTCTCGGAGCCCATCGTCACCGACGATGGCGTCTTCGTGCTGCGCGTGGATCGTCGGGTCGAAGCGAGCCCAGACGCATTCGAGGCGCAGAAAGCCATTCAGCGCGCGAATGCCTTACGAGTGCTGCAGGAGGCGCGGATCCGCGAGTTCATGGAGGGCCTGCGCGAAAACGCCAATATCAAGGATCGCCGCAGGCAACTGAACGCCGCCGCCCGGGCACAGTCGGCACCGCAGTAGAAGAGACAGGAGTCCCTCAACTCATCAGCCTTCGCGGCTCCACCGGCTCCTCTTCCTTGGCGCGGGTGGAAGGCGCGGCGGGATTCAGTTGGTCAGAGGGGGCCTCTTCACGGATCGCGCGATCCGCATCGCTCAATCCTCTCTTGAATTCCTTGATGCTCTTCCCGAACGAAGCGCCAATTTCGGGAAGCCGCTTTGCCCCGAACAGCAGCAGCACGGCCACGAGAATCAGCAGGATTTCCATGAAACCAAGGTTCCCGAAATTCATACGACACTCCTAGAAGAGCGATCGAGCGATGAGGTACGCGATCAGGACGCCGACGAGGCTCAGGACCGAGACATCCAGGGCGACCGGACCCAACGCGAACTTCAAGATAATCAAATCCACCTGCAGGGGTCCCACGGAGGGCTGCAGCCCGCTGGTCAGAAACTCCTTTACCGCGCCTACGGGCAGGAACCTGCGGGCCAGCAGGGTCATGAAACCACCCACGACGAAGCCTATCGACAGGACGACGCCGTGGAAGAGGGCGCGACGCCGATTCGGAGAGGCTCCCGGCTTCATGCGCGGCGCTCCATCACATAAGTGAGTGTGTCCTGCAGGGCCCGGCGCGCCGGACTGTCCGGCAGTCCCGACAGCACGTTATCGGCACGGGAAGCATACCGGTCCCCGCGTTCCCTGGCGTACTCCAAGCCACCCTCCTCGATAACGATCTCGATCACGCGCGCGATCTGCGTGTCGTCAGGCACGGCGCTGTCAAACAGCACATCCACCGCGGCGCGGGAGGTCTTCGGCATGGACCTCAGCGCGGCAATCAGCGGCAGAGTGACCTTGTGCTCCCTGAGGTCGAGCCCCGTGGGTTTCCCGACCGTTGCCGATGCTTCGGTATAGTCCAGCAGGTCGTCGACGACCTGAAACGCCATACCCAGATGCGAGCCGTACGCAGCCATGGCGTCGCGGAATCGTGCCGCGCCGCAGAGTGCCCCAACTTCGCAGGCCCCGGAGAAGAGCGCCGCAGTCTTGGCGCGGATAAGGAACTCGTAGTCCTCCTCCGAGAACCGGAGCGCGTCGAGCGCCGAGAGCTGCCTCATTTCGCCCAGCGTGAGCTCATTCGAAGCCTTGGCGAAGACACGCAATGCTTCCAGGTCGCCGAGTCGCACCAGTTCCTGCACGGCGCGCGAGTACAGGAAGTCGCCGGCAATCACGGCCACCTGGTGCGTGAATAGCGAATTGATGGTCGGCATCCCGCGACGCATTACCGAGTGATCAATCGCATCATCGTGGACGAGGGTCGCGAGGTGGATCAACTCGACCACCGCGGCATATGAGGCCGCGCGCGACTCGGCGACCCCCTCGACCTCGGACGACAGCAGGAGCAGCGTCGGGCGCAGCATCTTGCCCTTCATCAGCATCAGATGCTCGCTGACGCCGTTCAACAGCGCGCTGTCGACGGCGACGATGCGCCACATCTCCTCACCGACGCGGGCAAGCGACGCCCGTACCGGTGCCTGGATATATCCGAGAGTCACTTGTCCGGCCGGTGTTGGCCGGGCGCGAGCAGTCACTTGGTGAGGTTCCCCAGGGCGGCGACGCGCTCCGCGATGTCGCGAAACTCGATGTCGACCGCGAAGACCCGAAGATAATACGGCAGGGCTTCGGCGGGGCGACCCAGATGCTCGGTGGCGAATCCCAGGAGGTACAGGACCCCCACGAGCTGCTGGTCGTCGGTACCCGGGACTTCCGTGGCTCGCTGCAGAAGGGCCGCCGCAATCGGATACTGCTTCTTCTCCACGAAGCACTGACCCAGGGCTTCGTAGGACCGCACGCGGTGTGTGGCGCCGCGGAGCGCCTTCTGAAACTCCGCGATGGCCTCGTCGATCAGGCCCATCTCCTTGTAGGCAACGCCGAGGTCGTAGTGGGCCTCGTAGTCTTCGGCCTCGACATTCTCGGCAACGCCGCGCTTGAAGCGACGAAGCATCTCCTCAAAGTCCGCCTGCTCGTCACCGGTTGGCTTGGGATCCTCCACCTGCATGCGCGTGGACCGCACTGGTTCGGTGGTCCGCAACCACTCACCCAGATCGAAGTCCGCGTTGGTGCTGGGCGGAGTCTCATACCGAACCGGAACAGGACGGGAATGTTCAGTGCGCGCCGGTACCGCCTGCGGCGTCGGCACCCTGGGTGCGGGAGCCGGCTGTTCTTCTGCCTCTTCTTCAGGTGGACTGACCGCGGGCAATTCGGGTATCTGATGCTGAAGCTCGTCCGCGTAGTCGGCCGCGGTCTCCGCCAACTCCTCTACAACCGGATCGGCCTCAGCGACCGGCTCATCCTCTTCGAGCGGCTCGGTTTCAGCAACCGGCTCGGGTTCAGCAACCGGCTCGGGTTCAGCATCCGGCTCGGGTTCGGCAAGCGGCTCGGCTTCAGCGACCGGCTCGGCCTCCACGACCGGCTCGAACTCATCAACCGGCTCGGTCTCCGCGACCGGCTCGATCTCAGCGACCGGCTCGATCTCGGCGATCGCTGCTGGACCGTCGGGATACGCGCTCGTAGCCTCAACCCACTCAAGTTCCACGATGGCGGACGCAAGCGGGCTGACGGAAGCAGGGACGCCTTCTCCCCAATCCGGATCAGGAAGTTCGAGGCTCTCGACCGGAGTGTCCGGCGCGGGGATGTGCGGCTTCGGCACCTCAACCGCAGCTGCCGCCGGTTGAAGATCGTTCTCCAGATTCTCGTCAGACGCTGGCGGTTCAACGGCGACGCTTTCGGCCTGTTCGCGAGCGACGCCGCCCTCGATCGTTACGAGCTCGTCGGTCCACTGCCCGTGTTCTGGTCGCGCGGGAACCCCGCGAAGCCTGACGAGTTCGTCGGGCGCCAGGGTTGCCAGCGCGAATTCGGCGCGCTCATTCTGGGGATCCAGGTCGAGGACCCTGCCGTACACAGCGACCGCCTTGTCACCGGCGCCCGTGCGGAAGAGCGCATCCGCCAGCTCGAGGTACGAGTGCGCCAGTCGCGCGCGATCCCGCGATCGAACCGCGTACTCGACACGTTTCTGGTGATGCCTGACCGATGCCGGGAAGACGCCAAGGATCTCGTCGACGACTTCCTGCGCGAGATCCATGTCTCCCTGCAGCTCGAAGCCGGCCATGGCCATCTCCAGCTCGTAGAGTCCTCCGTCACGGTCACCGCTGTCGAGAAGCGCCTCACCAAGCTGGCGGCGCAGGTCCCAGTTCTCGGGCTCGAGCTCGAGGCGGTGCCGCAGATGTCCCTCGGCACCGCCTATCGAGATGGTCCCGCGTGGAGTTGGTACCACGACCTCTGGTGTCGCAGCGTCTTCGGGTTCCGGTCCGGAGTCCTCCGGACCAGCGGCTGAATCAACGAGTCCGAAGATGGGTGGAAACGCGTGCTCTTCGTCCGGGCCCGATGACCCGCCGAAACTCGGCGGCATTGCCAGGAAGTCATCCGGCACGACGTCGTCGGGCTTTTCGACGGGCGTCTCCTCGGGGTCTTCCTGGATCGGCAGGAGCGGCTCGGGGTCATCGCCAATTCCGGGCAACGGATCGTCATGCGCCTCCGCCGGCGGCGGAACCGGTATCGCGGACGCGAGCGGCTGCTGCCCAGCCTCACGAGCTGCCATGTCCGCCGCCAGGTCCGCCGCTTCATCGGCGGCTGTACGCGCGTCCTCCGCCGCGGCGGCGGACGCCGGCGAAAACGCCGGAACGACCAGGACCTCGTCAGGCGTCTCCGGCAGCTGTCCGGGGAGTGTCAGGTCATGCTCGCGATGAACCTGTTCGCGCGGCGCGTCATCGAGCTCGAGATCGGCGAATTCGACCCCTGACATCGGAGTCTGATACCGTGGCGCCTCGTCGTCACCGGCGAGTTCATCCGCCTCCACCAGGAGGTCGTTCAGGGCCTTCTCGACGGGTTCCGGAATCGTCGCGGGTTCGCTCTCGATCATGTGCGCCGGCACGATCACTTCGATGTTTGCCAGCGTGGTCCCGGTATGTGACTCCGGTCCAACAACGAGTTCTGACCCCGCCGGCGTAAGCGAGCGTGCGACCGGCGCTGTCTCAACCGGTTCTGCTTCGACAGCCGTGGACTCGAAACCCTCCGGATGCGGCGTTTCCGTTTCAGCTTCCGCTTCAGCTTCCGCTTCAGCTGGCAGAAACGTGATGGAGAGCCCGGTCAGCGCTGGAACAACGGGAGTCAGCATCGGTGCGCGCGCCGACGGCGGTTGCACCTTCGAGTGGTCTCGCGGCGTTCCTTGAGGCGCTGCGGAGTCAGACAGGTCCAGAAAGACCAGGCTCCCCGCAGCGGCGCTCTGCGGCTCGCGCCCCTCGCGTGGTGTCACCGACGGATCAATCGACCGCATGCGATCGATGGTCGCACGCGCTTCGGCCGCGCGACCTTCCGATTGCAGTTTCTGATACAGCGACTGCAGCTGCTCGAGCGCTTCCCCCTTCCGGTTCTCTTTCGACAGGAGCTCAGCGAGCACGAGCCGGACATCGTCCTGGTCCGGATACAGCGACGCGAATTCCTTCAGGGCGCGGAATGCCTCGTCGGCCATGCCGAGCTTCTGCATGCGATCCGCATACTCGAGGAAGTTCTTGCGAGCGTCGCTCTTGAATCCCTTCTTGGCGCTGATCCGCGCCAGCTTGTAGTAGACCGCTGCCCGTCCCGGCGACTGGCGGAGGATCTTGCTGCAGAGCGCAATGGCGTTGTTGAGGTATCCGCGCTCGGCGTACATGTCCACGGCGCGCTCGTAGTATCCGAGCGCTTCGGTCACGCTCCCCTTCCGCATGAGCATGTCGCCCACGCGATTGAAGAGCGGCACATCTTCGTCGCCGAGGTCCTTCCCTCCCTCGTCGAGAATCTGGACGTACACCTCGAGTGCCCGATCGAACTGCTTCTTCTGCTCGAATTCCGCCGCGCGTTTCCGCAGCCTGGCCAGGGACGCGGACATCAGGACATCCCCCCGCTCCACGCCGGACGCCCCGCTACCCAGGTTCCGGCGCACCGATGGTCGCCGTACCAGTACGGGAGTTCCCGGATGTCTTCGATGTCGAAGAGCGCGAGGTCGGCGCGATAGCCGGGTGCCAGCTGGCCGGTCTCCGCGGCCAGGTCCAACGCAGCCGCACCGTTCACGGTGGCCGCCAGCAGGGCTTCGGCCACCGACATGCGCAGCTGGCTCACCGCCAGCGTGAGGATGAGCGGGAAGTTCGGCGTCGGCGACGTGCCGGGATTGAAGTCGGTCGCCAACGCAACCACGGCGCCGTGGTCCAGGAGACCCCGGGCGGGCGCCTGGCGGTCCTTTCCGAGGAACAGGAGCGTGCCCGGAAGTAGTGTCGCCACCGTCTCCGAGTTGGCGAGCGCCCTGATGCCGTCATCGGTAATCGCGCCGAGATGGTCGGCCGAGGTGGCACGCAGCTCCGCCGCCAGCTCGGCGCCACCTGACGAGCCCAGCTCATCGGCGTGCAACTTGAGTCCGAGCCCGGCGTCTCGTGCCGCGCCGAGGATCTGCCTCGATTCGGCAACGGTGTACGCGCCCGGCTCGCAGAAGACGTCGGCGAAATGCGCGAGCCCCTGTCTCGCGACACGAGGGATCATCTCGTGCACGAGCAGGGAGATGTAGTTCGAGCGACCATCAGCAGTTGCGCGTGCCTCGAGGGGGATCTCGTGGGCGCCGAGGAAGGTCGGCACCAGCCATATTTGGACGATCGAAGACACCTTCGCGATTACATGAAGCGTCTTGAGCTCGTCCTCGACCGTAAGTCCGTATCCTGACTTCACTTCCACAGTGGTGGTGCCATAGCTCGCCAGGCGTTGGAGCCTGGGAACAGCGAGCGCGACCAGCTCTGCTTCGGATCGGGCGCGAAGATCGCGCACCGAGGCGTGAATGCCGCCGCCTCGACGCGCGATCTCCATGTAGTCGAGCCCAGCGGCCCGCTGCTCCTGCTCCTCGGCCCGGGCACGGCCAAAAATCGCGTGCGTGTGGGAGTCGACGAGTCCGGGCATCAAAACGCGACCGCGGCAGTCAACAGGAGTGAAATGCGCATAACGAGGCTCGATGGCCTCGCGCGGTCCGACCGCGACGACGCGGCCATCCGCAACAGCGACGGCCGCGTCGGTCAGGACACCGGCGTCGTGCATCTCGTCGCCGCGCCGGGCGCGAGGCGGTCCGGCGCACGTGACGACCTGCGCCGCATTCAGGAAAAGGAGCGAGGGCGCCGGCAGTGTCGAGTTACGAGTCACGATTCACGAATCACGAATAGGGTCGCGCCATCACGTCACGCACGCGCGAAAGCCGCAACGGCGCTTGCGCCTCGCCCCGGCAGGCGTAGAAGCATCGATTGCACTCGATCGGCCGGTAACGCCTGAAGTCACGCCAGTGGAAATCCGTCGGAAAATCGGGGCATCGCTTCACGCGTCCCGAGGGGTCGATATGGATCGTGCGGATGCCCGACTGGCAGGGCTCCGACAGTTCGCCGCGAAGGTAGCGAGGAATCTGCTCGAGGTAGTAGTCGGAGTTGGTGATGACGCCGCGTCGCCTTCGCTTCAGGGCAAGGAGCTCTCCGACGACCGCCTCCGCCTCTGCGATCCTTCCGTTCTGCAGAAGGTGATCGCGGTTTCCGTTCTTGAAATCGGTGTAGACGCTGAAATTCACGCCGACACCGAGTTCCTGCGCCAACCGCACGATCTCGACGACGTGAGCGAGGTTGTCCCGCTTGATGACCGTGTTGAAGCGGATCGCATCGATGCCGGCACTGCGCATCGCTCCCGCGGTGGCGAGGATCTTTCCTGTCAGCCCGGGAATGCCCCGCTCCGTGTCCTGCCTGCCGTCGACGTAGTCGAGGGAGATGTTGAACTGGCTGACGCCGGCTTCCCAGAGCGAGCGAGCACGTTCCGGCGTGAGCATTCCACCATGCGTGATCAGTGTGATGTACTTGAGCCGGATCGCGTCTCGGACCGCGGCCACCAGGTCCTCAAGGTCGCGCCGCAGCAGTGGCTCGCCGCCGGTGAAGGTCACCAGCATCGGATTGAAGAACCGCGCCGCGTCAGCGCATCGCTCCGTCTCGTTCTCACGCTCCGTGGCCGGCGTCTTCCAGTAGTCGCAGAAGCCGCACCGCGCGTTGCAGCGCATCGTGACTTCGAAATGGACCAGCACGGGCCGCTGCGTCACGCCCAGCCATGCGTACTTGGCCAGGAAGAGCGGGACGTGCCAGGGCTTGAACCGCGAAGAGAGCATCGAGGTCAGAGGTCCGAGGTCGGAGGTCGGAGGAGTGGCTCGTTGCGCTCTGACCTCGGACCTCGGACCCTGCCCTGATCACCGTGACTCCTTCATGGGGATGCGGATTCCTTCCCGCGCGGCCGTAGCAAAGGCGGACTCGTATCCTGCATCAGCATGCCTCGCCACGCCGATACCGGGATCATTCGTGAGCACGCGCTCCAGGCGCCCACGCATCTCCGGCGTCCCGTCCGCGACGATGACCTGACCGGCATGCAGCGAGTTCCCGATTCCGACTCCGCCCCCGTGGTGAAATGAAACCCATGACGCACCGCTGGCCACGTTGAGCAGCGCGTTCAGGATCGGCCAGTCGGCGATAGCGTCGCTTCCGTCCTTCATCCCCTCCGTTTCGCGGAACGGCGACGCGACACTACCCGTATCGAGATGGTCGCGCCCGATCACGATCGGGGCGCTCAACTCGCCACGCGCCACGAGGTCGTTGAGCGCGACGCCAAACCGCGCGCGCTGCCCCTGCGCCAGCCAGCAGATTCGCGCCGGAAGACCCTGGAACTGGATTCGATCCCGGGCAAGCGTGATCCAGCGGCGGAGGTGCTCATCCTCCGGGAACAGCTCCAGCACCAGCTCGTCGGTGCGATGGATGTCCTTCGGGTCACCGGACAGGGCCACCCAACGGAACGGGCCCCGCCCTTCACAGAACAGCGGTCGCACGTACGCCGGCACGAATCCTGGAAACGCAAAGGCGTCGACAACGCCGGCATCGAAAGCGACCGTGCGGATGTTGTTGCCGTAGTCGAACGTGACCGCGCCGCGTGCCTGGAGCGCCAGCATCGCGCGCACATGTTCCACGATCGTGGCCACCGACCGGCGCACGTATGCGGCAGGATCCGTTCGGCGCAGCGCCCCGGCCTCGGCCAGGGACATGCCGTTAGGCACGTAGCCGTTGAGGGTGTCGTGGGCGCTGGTCTGGTCGGTCAGCACGTCCGGGGTGACGCCTCGACGGACCAGCTCAGGCAGCACGTCACCGGCGTTTCCAACCAGCGCGACCGAAAGGGCACGCCGGGCCGTCCTGGCTTCGGTGATCCAGGCCAACGCCTCGTCGAGCGAGTGTGTCTTGCGGTCGCAGTACCGCGTCGCGAGCCGCTTGTCGACGCGGGCCTCATCCACTTCGATCGCCAGGAGCGCTGCGCCGGCCATGGTCGCCGCCAACGGCTGCGCGCCGCCCATCCCCCCGAGTCCGGCGGTCAGCACGAAACGCCCGGCCAGCGTCCCGCTGAAGTGTTCGCGGGCGACCGCGCCAAAGGTTTCGTACGTGCCCTGGATGATTCCCTGGGACCCGATGTAAATCCACGAGCCCGCGGTCATCTGTCCGTACATCGTCAGGCCGCGACGCTCCAGGTCGCGAAAGACGTCCCACGTTGCCCAGCGGCCGACGAGGTTGCTGTTGGCGATCAGGACCCGGGGCGCATGCGCATGCGTGCGGAATACCGCCACCGGCTTCCCGCTCTGCACCAGGAGGGTCTCATCGTCGCCGAGCGTACGCAACGTGCGCACGATGGCATCGAACGCTTCCCACGAACGAGCGGCGCGGCCAGTGCCGCCATAGACCACCAGATCCTCAGGACGCTCGGCCACGTCAGGATCGAGGTTGTTCATGAGCATGCGCAGCGCCGCTTCCTGCTGCCATCCGCGGCAGGAAAGCGCGCTTCCGTGCGGGGCTCGCACCTCGCGTCTCTCAATGCTTCTCGTTTCCGCAGCCAACGTCGCCATTCGCTCGAGAGTTCGCATCAGAGCTCTGAGCTCAGAACTCTGAGCTCAGAGGACAGAACCGGCGATCTCACTGAACCGTCGTTCAGCAATCGCTCCGGCCACAAGAACAATATCAGGCGACACCGGCCGATCGCGATCCAAAGAGGGCACCAGCCCCCGGACGATCGAATGCGCTCGCTCAACCGGCGCACTCGACCGCAGCGGTCGGCGGAAATCGATACCCTGCGACGCGCACAGCAATTCGATGGCGAGGATGTGCCGGACGTTCGATACCACGCGGCGGAGCTTCCACGCCGCGCCCATGGCCATCGGGACCATGTCTTCCTTGTTCCCATCCGTCGGGATCGAGTCAACGCTCGCCGGATGAGAGAGCACCTTGCACTCACTCGCCAAGGCCGCCGCGGTGACCTGCGCGATCATGTAACCGGAGCTGACGCCCGCGTCCTGCGTCAGGAATGGAGGCAGTCCCTGGTTCAGGTCCGGATGCACGAGACGGTCGATTCGGCGCTCCGCGATCACCGCCAGGTTGGTCATCCCGATCGCGAGCATGTCCAGGACCATTGCGACGGCCTGGCCGTGAAAGTTGCCGCCGCTCAGGAGCGCGCCATCCGCGAAGACCAGCGGGTTGTCCGTCGCCGCGTTGATCTCACGGCCAATGATGTCGCCCGCGAATCGCAGCAGGTCCAGCACTGGTCCGTGCACCTGCGGCATGCACCGTAACGCGTAGGCGTCCTGCACGCGCGGATCGCCAACGCGATGCGACTCGCGAATCTCGCTGCCGGCAAGGAGCTGCCGCAGAACGGCCGCGGAGCGCATCTGACCTTCCTGTCCACGCACCTCGTGAATCCGTTCGTCGAAGGCCACCGGCGTCCCCATCAATGCCTCCAGCGATGCCGCGCCAGCGACGTGCGCGGTGTTCCACAGCACCTGCGCGTCGGCTAGCGCCAGCGCCCCAACGGCGGTGTGCGCCTGCGTTCCGTTGACGAGGGCGACGCCTTCCTTCGGACCAAGCTCCACTGGTCGCAGCCCGCGCTCGGCGAGCAGCGTCGCCGCCTCACCACGTCGCTGGCCGGTGCACAAATCGCCCTCGCCAATCAGCGAAAGGGCAAGATGCGACAACGGCGCGAGATCACCGCTCGCGCCCACGCTGCCCTGCTCGGGTATTGGCGGAAAAAGCCCCGCGTTCAGCATGGCCAGCAGGAACTCCGCCAGCTCCGGACGAACACCCGAATGGCCCTTGGCGAGCACATTCGCCCGCAGCAGCATCATCGCCCGAACTTCCTCTTCCGGGAGAAGCGGTCCAACGCCCGCGGCGTGACTGCGAACCAGATTGACCTGCAGCTCCGCGAGTCGATCGGGCGGGATGGCCATCTCGGAAAGCTTGCCGAAACCGGTATTCACTCCGTATACGGCCTCACCGCTCGCCAGCTTTCGATCGACGACGTCGCGCACGCGCTGCATGCGGATGCGCGCCTGGTCATCGAGACGGACCGTGGTGCGCTCGCGCGCCACGCGCACGAGATCCCGCAACGTGAGTGAATTGCCGTCGACCGACAGGGCCTTTGTCATCCGGGGAATGTCCCCATGCCCCACAGGCAATTCAAGGCCGATGACTCAGCGACGAATGCCGGTGTATCCGCGCGGGTAATCGCGCGTGTCCCAGTCGAACTTGATGTCCGGCTGAGCCTTCAGCGAGATGTGGAAGTTGAACGTGAAGTTCCCGTTCGGGGCGCGCATGAATGCAAAGGTGGCGTTCCAGTCGTGCAATTCGCGCGTCAGCGTGAACAGCTGGCTCGCGAATTCCTTTCGCGTGAAGTCATACGTCGTGGACCACTGCGCCGCCCACCGCTGGGTGATGTGGAATGAGAGGTTCGACTGTGCATTGGCCTGCGGTGGCGTGACGAAGTACGTGCCGCCACCGGTGCCAAGGAGGCCTGCTCCCTCCGAACCGCTCGTGGGCGCCGCGCGCTGGATGCAGCTCTCGTAGAGCAGCAGGTCCTGACGGAATGGGAGGCAGTCGGCGAATGGATCCACGGTGACCACGCCCGACCCCGATGGCGGGCGCGTCCGCTGCGCGCTGTACGTCAGGCTCCACTCCCACCCGCGTCCGGGCGGCACGCCCATTTGTCCCGCGATCTGGCTGATGGAGCCGGCGATCGGTTGTCCGGCGATCATCCCGGGCGACGCGCCCATTGGCGCCGATGGCGATGGCGACGAGCCCGGCGCCCCCGACGCCGACGTGTCCGACAGTCGGATGCCAATCAGGCGCGCCAGGCCGCGCACGATCGGTGATGCCGGTCCGAGGGAGAGCGTGCCGCGGAGTGCCTCACGATACGGCTTGAACACGGCACTGTCCGAAATCGGATCACCCTGAAAGAGCGACCAGTCGACACCGATATCGAAGCCAGGCAGCAGATCGGATCGCGCGGTCACTCCGAACGTCCGGTTGGTCAGTCCGGTTTTCTTGGTCACCTTGGCGCGCTCGAAGTCCCACCCAAGCGAAGTGAACGAAAGCGCGAGAAGCTTGATCTTCTGCCACTGCTCCTCGGGGATCGTGTCGACTCGTGGACGCAGCTTGGCCTCGAAGGTCGTGTTCAGTCCGAGGCTCAGTGTGTTCTGGCGGTTCGCCCCAAGGTAGCCTATGCGCGTGCTCCCGATCGCCTCGAGGTATTCATCGCTGACGCTCCCTTCGGGTGTGTACTGGAAGCTGATCGAGGGCGAAATCGCGTGGCGAATCGCCGCCACCGGACCGAGGCCGGGGAAGCGACGATACAGCGTGGGCGCGACGCTGACCCCGAATGCCGGGCGCAACGAGTTCGAGACGAATCGATTCCCCGTGCGTTCCGAACGCACGAGCAATCCATGCGGATCGACCTTCTGGATGGAGACGAAGGGGGAGACATTCCACGTCCCCTGAAAGAAGCCCGGCAGCGAAAAGTCGGTGTCCCAGTTGACCTCGGTCAGATAGGTGCGCTTGTAGACGCGAAGTTCCTTCTTCGTCGTGTCGTTGACGTCCACGACGATCTTCTTCGCCGGGAAGTCGTTGAAGCGGTCGCTCACGTTGAACGAATTGCGCCAGTTGAACCCGAAGATCTGGACGGGCGTGTCGAACCGCATCGACGTGCTGCGGCTGTTCCGGTCGAGCGGGATGCTGTCGAGCGCACCGCCGGCACCGGTGACGTAGCGATACGCGAAATCGCCGACGCGATCGATGTGGAGGTTCTCGGTGTTCGTCATGTTGAACGACGGCGTCCACGTCAGCCATTCGCCGGCGGTGATCGGCTTGGACGTAATCGACAACGACGGGAACGTGCGATCGATCGCCTCCCGGCCGGGGAATTGCTGTTGCGTCCCGCCGAGGGACATCGAGAACGGACCGCGCCCGGTGGAGAAGTTCAGCTGCGACGAGATGACCTGCACCGCCGCGAACGGATTGAACTGCGTATTGCGCTGAACCGTCGTGTTCGTGACGTAGTTCAGGTTTGCCGACAGCTTTGTCCGTTGCGAGAACTCCTGACGGTGGTTCAGCGAGTACTGCTGGTTGGTCGATCCATCCCGCAGATAGTGGTATGAAATGCCCAGCTCGCCGCCGAGAAATCGGTCCTGCCACGCATAACGAAACCGGCTGTTGAACTTCACCCATCCGGGATCGCCTTCGTCAGGCCGCGCCCCGCTTCGCCAGTCCATCGTGAGCTGGGCGTCGAGGTAGTCGGTGAGGGCGAAGTAGTAGCCGAAATCCTCGATCATCCGGCGGTATCCGGACCGGTTGCGGATGATGTCCGAGAAACCGATCCGCGGGGGAATGATCCCGCTCCGGCGTCCGCTGCGGACGTCCTGGAAGATGAACGGGAGCCAGAGCACAGGGATGTCGGCGATGTACATCACCGCTGGTCGCGCCACCAGGATGTTCTTCGAAATCATCTTGATCTCGGATGACGCGAAGTGGAAATGCGGGTTCGGATCCTGGCAACTCGTGAACATCCCGCTTCGCGCGTAGAACGTGGACACGCCGCCTTGGGTAGTGTCACCCTTGAAGGCGGCCACGCCTCCGTGCACGATCCACCGCTCACCGCTTTCCATGGCGGTGGAGACCTCGCGAACACTTCCCTCGCGATTGCGAACGTCGTAGCGCAATAGCTGGCGCCCCACCACGTCGTCCGGGCCGCGGGACGGATCGCGGAGCAGCACCGTGTCGCCGCGTGCCTCGACGATCTGCGTTGAATCGTTGAACGTGATCGTGTCGCCGAGCAGGATCGCCGCGTCGCGCGCCACTTGAGCCTTGCCGCGCAGGTACATCTCCTTCTCCTTCACCTCGAGGCGGACCGAGTTGCCCTGGTAGCGAGTCACCGAATAGCCGGAGCGCAGCAGTAGCTGCGCCATCACCGAATCGGCCTGATTCCAGATGATCTCGCGGCGCTTGGGCAGCGTGTCGAGGCCGGCGCGCGTCGAGTCGCGACGCAGGGAATCGGCGCGGGCTAGCGAGTCCAGGCGCGCGATTGAGTCCGCGCGCGCGATCGAATCACGACGCGCAAGGCTGTCGGGGGGCGGGCGGGTGGGATCCTGGGCGTGAGCGGCCCCGGTCCCCAGGGCCAGCGCCAACAGAACGCTGATCGCGTTCAGAAGGCGAATGGCGGATGGCGGAAGTCGGATGGGAACCGTGTATCGCCTTCCTCCCATCCTGACGACCGAAGTTCGTGACTCGGCCGCCTCCAGCGACATCACGCCGTCGCTCCCGCTTCGGCCGCCTCCGCAGCCTCGCGCTTCTTTCTCCATCGATGAACCACGGCCGAAAGGATCACGCTCAGTTCGTACAATGCGTAGAGCGGACCCGCCATCAGGAGGAGGCTCATCGGATCCTGGCCCGGCGTGATGAACGCGCCTAACACGATCGACCCGACGAGCGCGAAGCGACGGAACCGGTGCAGCATCGACGGCGTCACGATCCCGAGCAGCGACAGGAGCAGGATCACGGTCGGCAGCTCGAACGCGACCCCCAGCGCCACCGACATGCCCATCGCGAAGCCGAAGTACTCGGAGACGCTGATCATCGGCTGCAGCGATTCCGACTGGATACCGGCGAAGACCTTGAGCGTGAGCGGGAGGATGATGAACCACGACAGCGCGCATCCAGCCAGAAACAGGAGGGCCGCCATCACCAGGATGGGGATGACGACCTTTTTCTCGTGCTTGTAGAGGGCCGGCGAGAGGAACCCCCAGAGGTGCCACACGATAACCGGCGATGCGAGAATGGTTCCCAGCAGCAGGGACAGATTCATGATCACCCGGAAGCCGGCCGCCGGGTGCGTGTAAATCAGCTTCCCGCCGGAGAGGTAGGGCTGGATCGGGTGCGCCAGGAATCGCAGGATGAAATCGTCGTTCGTGAACAGGAAGTAGAACGAGACACCAACCCCAATCACGAGCGCGCCCAGGGACCAGACGATTCGCCAGCGCAGTTCCTCGAGGTGTTCGAGGAACGGCATCTCTCCCGACTTGCCAGGACCCATCTATCTCAGCGTCAGAACAACGGGTTCCGTGCCAGCCACTCGGTGGCGAGGGTGGACACATCCGAGCCCGGATAGTTCCGGACTACCTGCTGCATCGCCGCGCGGGCTTCGGCACGCTTCCCTTGTCGCGCTAATGAGAGTCCGAGCTTGTACAGGGACGTCGCCGCGGCCTCCGACGACGGATATCGCTGGACCACGAGTCGGAACACGCTATCGCCCTGCACTTTGTCGCCCTCGGCGTCGAACGATTCGCCAATGCCGCGAAATGCGTCAGGCACCAGGTCCGAGTTTGGATGCTGCAGAATCAGCCGGTTGAAGGCGTCACGCGCCGCCGACCAACTATTCTGGCGTAGCTGATCACGACCGATCTGGTACAGAACGTTCGGCCCCTCGGACAGGCTGACAGGCGCCGGCGCGGGCTTCGTCGTGTCGCCGGCTGTCACCGGTGGAGCAGCCGAGCGAACGATCTGCTCCATGGCCTGACGGTTCCGCTCCTCCATGTTCGCGCTGAAGTCCCGCAGCGCGGTCTGGCTCTGCCCCATCAACGTGCCGAGCTGAAGGAGCTGCTGCCCGATCGAATACAGCTCCTGGCGCGTCGATCCCTGAAAACTGACGAGGCGCGTGCCGAGGTCACGGACGGAGTCTCGAACGCTGACCAGCGTCGTGTTCAGCGTGGTGGTGATGTCAGTCAGCTGCCGCGCGCGAGCAGAATCACCGCGGGCCTGCATGGACCTCAGGGAGAGAATGTCTTCCTGGAGGATCCGGACGTCGTTGCGCGTGGCAAAGCACGCGTTCGAAGCGACGATCAGTGCGGCTGGTACGAGCAAGCGAAGCGACATGATCAGACGGGATACGGGGGACGGGAGACGGCAGTCACCGTCCCCCGGCATACCGTGGACGCACGGCTCAAATCTATTCGAGCGACCTTACTGCGGTGGAACGATGTTGTTGCCACCCGCGGTGATCTCGAACTCGGCGCGCCGGTTAAGGGCCCAGGCGTTCTCATCCGCGCCGCTCATGGCAGGCCTCTGCTCGCCGTAACTCACGATGGCGATACGAGACGGGTCGATGCCGTTGTCGGTGAGATAGCGTCTGGTGGACGCCGCGCGGCGCTGGCCGAGGGCATCGTTGTACTGGTCGGAACCGCGCTCGTCCGCATGACCGGAGATCCGGATCTGCAGGCCGGCGTTCGCCCGAAGGATCGGCAGCTTGGCGTCCAACGCAGCCTTGCCATCCCCTCGGATGTCAGAGGCGTCGTAGTCGAAGTAGATCGTGGCGAGCAGGGTGTTGCGCGCCGCCTCGATCGCCGACGCGCGCGCTCGATCCGCAGCCTCACGTGCCGCCCGGTCGCGTGCCTCGTTCGCGGTAGCGATGGAGTCCGCGCGACGCTGCCGGCAGGCGGCGTCACAGGTCTCTGACGGCACCGGAGTTGACGTGTCCGTGGGCATCGCGACGGTCTCCGGGTTCTTGCGACATCCCGACACGCCGACGGCGGCAACCAGCGCCAGGGCGATCGCTCGGTGATTGCGGGTCATTTCATTTCCTCTGGAGCGGGTGGGGGAATGGAACGCTAGTAAACGACGAGACGCGGTGACCAGGCGCCGGCCTTGGCACCACTGGCAGCGTGTGTGAGCTGGCGCGGGCGGCCCGACTCGGTATCGAGAATCCAGAGCTGCCAGCTGCCGGTCCGGTTTGAGGTGAAGACGAGGTGACGACTGTCAGGTGACCACGACGGATCTTCGTTCCTTCCTTCGTTCGTGTACTGCTTGATGGCCCCGCGATCCCGCGGGCTTACGGAGTAGATCTGCGTGCGCCCGTCCTTTTCGGCCTGAAATGCCACCATGCGACCATCGGGGGACCAGGAGGGATCCGTTCGCTGTGACTGATCCCCGAAGCTGAATGGGGTCAGGGCCTCGGCGTTGGTGCCATCCGCATCGGCGATGTAGAGTCCCAGTCCACCCGGCCGATTGGTGACATACACGATTCGCCGTCCCTCCGGGCTGAAGGAAGGAGAGACAGCGTCCATGCCCCGGCTCACTGTCACGCGCCGGGCCGATTCGGTGCCGAACGTTGGCACCGCGTACAGATCGGTGCCGTTGTCGAGCCCGTGGGCATAGAGGATCATCTCGCCGTCCGGCTGCGAGAAGATCGGGGAAGTGTTGACCGATCCCACCGGCGCTTTCAGGGTCCGCGACGCGCCGCCGCCGTTCGCGCTCATCTCGCGCACCACGACCCGCGTGCCGTCGTCGGTCATCACGGTGTAGACGATGTGAGTCGCCTTTGGATGCCACGCCGGGTACAACGCGGGCGGATTGGCGGCGGTGAGCGCGGTCGGATTCGCGCCATCGCTGTCGATCTGCCAGATCCGCCCGCCTGACGAGTAGAGGATGCGCGTCGCCGCGACGCCGCGGCCGCCGGTCACCCAGAATTCGATCGCATCGGCGATGGCGTGGACCTGCTGCCGCCAGTCCGGCGAGAGCGGAGCTGCCGCCAGCGGAAAGTCCTTTACGCGCTCGACGCGCTGCGTGCGGACATCGTGCACCGCAACGTGGAGCCCCGAGGATGTCAGGGTCGCCTGCACCACGGCCGCCGCGCCGAGCCGGGCGTAGAGCGGATAGTTGAACTGGCCGCGGCTGCCCTCAGCCGTGGTATCCATGGCGATCGCCTCGCCGGCGATGACATTGGCCCGATCGCCGTAGTCGAGATCGCGCTGAAGGATCGCGCGCACCGAATCGCCGTCGGCCCCATTGACCGGGAGCACGAGCACGCCGGGCTTGGTCCCCGGGGCGTACGTGAGACCGATGCGCACCGTGAGAGACGAGTCCTGGGCGTGCGCCACGCCGCCGCGCAGGACGAAAGCCAGCGCGGCCATCAGTGCCAAAGCGCCCGGACGCCGGACCGATAGTCGCATCACCGTATGATCTTGGGGTCGAACGTGAAAATAACCGTGAGCGCGTCGTCGCTGAACCCGTCAGGCAGCTCACCGAAGGCGCGCGCCGCTCCCGCGGCTTCCACTGCGCCCTTTGCCTCCAGGTCGAACCCGTAACTCCCCGATGGCTTCAGGACTGAAATCGCAAACACGCTTCCATCTTTCCTGATGACGAATTGCACGTCGGCGCTCAGCGCCTGCTTCTGGCGCGGATCGAACCTGAGCGCGATCTGCGTGATGATGTTGTGCAAGTAGGCCGGGTAGGGGAATTCCTTTCCGCCCGTGCTGACATTCGCGACATCGGTGCCCTTGCCGCCGGTCTCGCCACCGCCCGCCCTCGGCGCCGGCGTGTCGAAGCGGGCGCTCTTCGCGTCAGGCACCTGTGTCGCGCGCGAGGTGGTGCGGCGCGGCGCAGGCTGCCGCTGGACGGGGGTCGTCTCCTTTGGCTGTGTCTCCTCGGCGCGCTTGGGAAGCGGCGCGTCGGGTTCCGTCTTCGGGGTGGACTCGGTGGCTATGCCAACGCTACGGGGACCGGGAGCCGCGGCCACCAGATTGACCGCGTAGACCTCCCCACGCGGCCGGGAACCCCGCGCCGCGATCAGGACCAGCACGACGAGCGCCACGTGGACGACGGCCGAGAGAGTCACCGGAAGGCCCAGGCGCGCCGTGCCTGACGAGCGCGCGGCCCTCAGGGCGCTGGTCACCGCGGCTCCTCGGTCGCGATGCCGACGTTCGTCACGCCCGCATTCCGGATCACCGCGAGCACACGAACCAGCGTCTCGACGTTCGTACGGCCGTCGGACCTGACCGTAACGCCGCGCGACGCCCGGCTCCCGATCTGGGCCTTGAAGGTGCCCTCGAACTCCCGGAACGTCATCGCATCCTTGCCGACGAAGATTCGACCCGATCGTTCGATCGTGATCACCACACTGCTCTTATCGTCGAGCGGGCGCGCCGATGCGACGGGCAGCTTCACGTCCACGCCACCCTGCATCAGCGGGGCCGTGATCATGAAGATCACCAGCAGGAGCATCATCACGTCGATGAGGCTCACCACGTTGATCTCGGCGTTCAAATGGAGCCGCCCCGCCCTACGCCTTCTCACGTCGTCAACATCCTCCGCGGAAACCCCTCTGGCCTCGTGCCTCTGGCCTCTGGCCTAGATTCTTCCTTCCCGCACCAACAGTGCAATCAGTTCTGATCCAAACCCCTCAAGCTCGCCATCGATCCCGTTCAATCGGTTGGCGAAGATGTTGTACCCGAATACCGCCGGGATGGCGACGGCCAGCGCCAGCGCCGTCGCGGTCAGTGCCTGCGCCACGCCTGGCGCCACCGCGCCAATGTTGCCCGCGCCGCTCTGCGTGATCCCCAGGAATGAGTCGATGACGCCTAACACGGTCCCGAGGAGCCCGATCAGCGGGCTGACCGAACCAATGGTCGCCAGCGGGGTCAGGTATCGGCCCAGCGCATCGCGCTCGGCGTCAGTCTGTGAATCGAGGACCTGACGCAGCGCCTCCACCTGGGCAGCGCTCAACCGCGCGCCGCGGTCGGTCGTTGCCGCGAGTGCCGGCGTGGTATCGGTGAGAAAACCGGTCGCCCGCATGAACAACCGGGTGAATGGATTCGGCTTCCCCCTCGCCGCGAGGCGTGCGGCGTCCTCCAACGTTCGTGCCCGTTCGAATTCCTGGATGAACTTCGTTCCCGCCCGCCGCACACTCCGATACTCCATCCACTTCGCGAAGATGATGGTCCAGCTGATCGCGGACAGCAGCGCCAGAAAACCCAGAACAACCTGGGTGACGGTGTTCGACGCCGTGATCAGCTCGAGCGGCGTGGTTGGGACGGGCTGTCCACCCTGCACGGCGATCGCGGCGATCACGTCCCGGCCCCGCGGCCGCGCGCTGCGAAGTACTCGCAGGTCATGCGAAGACCATCCTCCAGGTTGACCTCCGGGCGCCAGCCCAGTGTCTTCATCGCCTTGCCGTTGGACACCGCCGACCGCGGCAACTCACCGGGGCGCGCAGGCGCGTGATGAACCGGAACGGAAGTGCCGGCAGCCTTCTGCAGCGTCGCCGCCAGGTCGAGCACCGACGTCTCGCGACCCGTGCCGATGTTGAAGGCCCGGACGTCCACCTGACGCGGTGATGGAAGGGACGTCGTGGCGGCGGCGAGATTGGCCCGCGCCACGTCTCCGGCGAACACATAGTCGCGCGTCTGGAGTCCGTCCCCGAAGACCGTGAGGGCGTCTCCCTTCAGAATGCGGCTGCAGAAGATGGCCACCACACCGGCCTCACCGTGTGGATCCTGGCGGGGACCGTACACGTTCGAATAACGGAGCGCCACGGTATCGAGCTTGTGCACGCGCGCGTAGTACGCGAGGTACAGCTCCACACTGAACTTCGCGATTCCGTACGGCGACTCGGGGTCCTTGGGCATGTCCTCCACGCTCGGGATCGGAACGAAGTCCCCGTAGATCGCGCCGCCCGTCGAGGAGAACACGAGCCGCGTGGCATGGCCGCCGGCGCGCACGGCTTCGAGCAGGTTGAGGGAGCCAAGGATGTTGACGCGCGCGTCAGCCACTGGATCGATGACGCTCTTTCGGACGTCGATCTGCGCGGCAAGGTGGCAGAGAACATCGAAGCGGCCCTCGCGAACGATCCGGGCGGCTTCGTCGGACCCGATGTCGACCTGATGGAAGACCGCTCCCCGGGGCACGTTCTCGCGCCTGCCTGACGAGAGGTCGTCCAGGATCTCGACCTGGTACCCTTCGGCCAGCAGCCGGTCGGCGACGTGCGACCCGATGAACCCGGCGCCACCCGACACGAGCGCGCGTTTCGTCATGCGGGCACTCCCTGCCTTCCCTTCGACTTCTCACGGTGCATGCCGTCTCCCGTATGGCCGGAGGCCGCTCAGGTCAGTTCGTGATTCCGCCGTCCTCCTCGAATGGACGAACGGCGCCGGGCGTGTGCCCGGCGCCGTGTACGGCTCCTGAGAAGTCGGCCTCGAGCGACACGCGAGCGAACGGCGCCAATCTAATCGGGCGCGGCCTCGTTATGGGAGTTTTTCCGTCACCCGTACGGGCAAACCCGCGGCCAGCGCGCCGAGCGACTGACGAACGACGAGCGCGGTGGCGGTTCGCTGTTCGACCCGGATGACATCGGCACTCGCCACGATCGCGCTTGAGTTCTGTGCGTAGATCGTCACGCGATCTCCCACTCGGACCCCGGCCGAGGCTCCAATATCGAGAATGAGCGCGTGCTGCAGCGTGGGCAGCAGTGACTCGCTGGCGACCCACGCCACGCGGCCGCGGGCGCCATCGCTCACTGTCGTCAGGCGGCCGCCCGGCATCGAAGGAGTCTCACCGAGGGGAAGGACCACATCGCTGCAAGACATGGCGTCGAACTGCGCCACGACCTCCGCGGTGGCCGCGCCGCCAGTGGTGGCGCTCGTCAGGCGCACGACGACTGTCGGAATCGCGACGGCGCCGAGGCCAGCCAGCACGGGACCGTGCCTGACGAGAATCCATCGCGAGCCGGCTTCCGCGGCCGCGGCTCCGGGCGTCTGGATGGACAGTGTTGAGCTCAGCAACACCCCTCCGGCTTCCGAGACCGCGGCAGGACCGACCGAAAGGCATCGACCACCGCGGTCGAACGTGCCGGAATCAACAACAAACGGCGCCGACATCGCCTCGAACGCGCTCGCCGGCACCGCCGCCTTCGCTGGCGCCGTTGGGATCGAATCCCGTGACGCGAATCCGCCAGCGGGTCGTGCGCCGAAGAAGATGGTGCGACCACCCGTGTCCCGCGGTGCCGTCGTGGGCGCCGGTCGCTCAGCTGGCACAGGCGTCGGCGCAACCGGCCTCGGAGGCGCGGCAGCCGGCTGCGGCGGTCTGGCGCCAGGAAGCCGGATGGTAGACCCCGTCACGAGGGAACGCACCGAACGAAGATTGGGATTGAGCGCGAGGATCTCGCGCCAGCGATTGCCGTCGCCGAGAGAATCCGCCGCGATGCTCCAGAGGGTTTCACCGCGGCGGACCCGGTGCGTCCGCGCTGCTTCCCGTTCCTGCGGCCAAAGCTTCGCGGTGGCCAGCAAGGCCCCCGCGAGTACGATCATCAGTACGCTAGAACGGGAGATCGTCGTCTTCATCCTCGAGGGCCCCCGGGAAGTCCTCGAAATCGCCTCCGGCGCCCGCGTCAGCACTGGCCGCCGCGGCTGATGTACGCGCTCGTTCCGGCGCGGCACTGCGGGAACGCCCGCCGCCGTTCTCGGAATCACCGCCACCACCGCCTGAACGCGAGCCGAGCATGATCATCTCGCGCACCTTGATCTCGGTGGTGTAGCGCGTCTGTCCCTCGCGATCCTGCCACTGGCGGTACTCGATGCTCCCTTCGATGTACAGCCGATCGCCCTTCTTTACATACCGCTCAACGACGTCGGCCAGGCCTCCGCCGGAGGCGCGCCCATTCCACAGCACGCACCGGTGCCACTCGGTCTTTTCCTGTTTGTCGCCACTGGGACCGTTCCAGGTCCGCGTCGTGGCGAGATTGAACTGCGCGACCCGCGCCCCGTTCGGCGTGGCTCGCACTTCGGGATCGTTCCCCACGTTCCCGATCAGCATGACTTTGTTCAGGCTGCGACTCACATTTCCTCCTGGCGAGTAAAGGTAACTACCTCGCCAAGCACAGTATGAAGGTCTCTTCGGCCCTGCGCAAACATCGGAACGCGCAGGGTAGCAATAACACGCAGAGGCTCGAGGATCGAGCCTTCGAGCCTGCGAGCCTACGCGTTCAGCCTCCCGCGCATCACGATCGCGTCCTCGATCGGTCGTGCATAGTAGCGCACGCGCCGCCCCACCGCCTCGAATCCCGCTGACGAGTACAGGCCGATCGCCGCGGCGTTCGACGCCCTCACCTCGAGAAACATCTCCCGGCATCCGCGCCCACGCGCCGCGCTGCGCGCTTCGTTGAGGAGCCGTCGCCCAAGACCCTTGTGCTGCACCAGGCGCGCGACGGCGAGGTTCGCCAGTTCGGACTCCACACCGGCGGTCAGCACGATGGTGTATCCAACGACCGCGTTGACGTCAGCCGCGACGAGAAAAAGGACCCGTCGCGCATTGACGAGATCGGCGAAGGATCGCCGGCTCCACGGGTCGTTGAAGACGGCGCGCTCGATAGCGGCGACGTCATCAAGATCTCCCTCCTGCGCCGGGCGAATCGTCACCGCGGCCGATGGTGCGCGCGCCGCCATCAGTCACTACCCAGTTCGCGCCCATGAGCCGCTTCCCACCTCACCTGCGCTTCGGCTTTGCGGCCATAATCGGGCTCCCATGTGGTCATCTCAACCTGCCTGGCGATTCCAAGTCTGATCAGCTGCGCAAATGCGCGCGCATGCGGGACCAGCGCCGGGGACTCTGCAGGACCGACAATTCGCGCATCTCGCGACGCCGCGTGCTCCTCGAGACCGGCACGCGTGGCCCGCCAGGAGCCACCGGGCCGCAGCACACCATCCGGCTCGACATCAACATCCTGACAGAAGAAGTCTCCTCGCATCGCGTCCAGCGCCACCACATAACTCCCCGCCGGCAACGGCGGATCGGCCGCCGGCACTGCCAGAAGAGTCGAGGGTGCCACCAGCAACGGTATGTCGCGCGCCGCGCAGAGCCCTTTGGCGATCGATGCCGCGATGCGGAGCGACGTGAAGCTCCCCGGTCCAGCGCCACAAGCGACGGCGTCCAGGCGACCGACCTCGATGGAATGGTCTGCGAGCACGGTGGCGATGGCAGGCATGAGCCGTTCCTCGTGTTCTCCGCGCATCGCCACGACGCACTGGCCCAGAACGATGTCGTCGCGAATGAGGGCGACAGATCCCGCGTAGGTGGAAGCATCCAGCGCCAGGACTAGCACGGCTCACACCACCGTGAGCCGCCGATGTTCGTCGTCGCCCGGGATGTGCTCGAGCCGAATGCGAAGGGCATCAGTCGGCAGTCGGTATCCGGCGCGTTCGGGCCATTCAACCAGGACGATCTGGCCACTGTTGACAATGTCATCCCAACCAAGATTCGTGAGGTCCTCGGGACCGCGCAGCCGATAAAGATCGATGTGGTAGACGGTTGTGCCTTCGGCATGATGCTCATTCACGAGCGCGAACGTGGGACTTGTCACTTCCTCACGAATTCCCAGGCCTCGGCAGATTGCCTGCGCCAATGTCGTCTTTCCCGCGCCGAGTTCGCCTTCGAGAGTGACAAGCGCGGGGGCCGTCAGGCGGCGACCCAGGCCTTCACCCCAGGCCTGCAACTCCTGACTCGTGACTCGTGATTCGTGACTCGTCACGGCAGAGCTGAGATCGCTCGTCTCTGGCCTCTGGCCTCTGACCTCCGGCCTCGTGGTCACTTCGAAGCCCGGATTGCAGCGAACGCATCACGGCGCCGCGGTGCGGCATCCCGCTTCGCGCGCAGCTCGAACACCTCGTCGCGGAGTCGAGCCGCCGCCTCGAAGTCCAGCTCCTCGGCCGCCGATCGCATCTCCTCCTCGAGTTGCCTGATCATCTCGTCGAGCTGCGCCGGATTGTACGTCGCCGAGGTCTCCGCGACTTTCCGCAGCCGCTCGCGCTCTTCTTTCTCCGTCCGCGCATCAGCCACGCGCGTGATGAATCGGACCTCGTCGACACTCTTGGACACGCCGCGCGGCGTGATGCCGTGCTCGGTGTTGAACGCCACCTGGATCTCGCGCCGGCGAGACGTTTCCTCGATGCAGCGTTTCATCGAGTCCGTCATCCTGTCGGCGTAGAAGATCGCTCTCCCACGTACGTGTCGAGCCGCGCGGCCCGTCGTCTGGATCAGCGACCGGTCGCTGCGCAGGAAGCCTTCCTGGTCCGCGTCGAGGATCGCGACGAGCGACACCTCGGGCATGTCGAGACCTTCGCGCAGCAGGTTGATGCCGACCAGCACATCGAATTCGCCTAACCGCAAACCGCGTACGATCTCCATCCGCTCGATGGCATCGATATCCGAGTGCATGTACCGCACGCGCACTCCCATCTGCTGCAGGTAGTCGGTGAGATCCTCCGCCATGCGCTTCGTCAGCGTTGTGACCAGCACCCGCTCGCCGCGCCGCTCTCGAATGCGGATCTCGTTGAGCAGGTCGTCCACCTGACCGCGGACGGGCCGCACCTCGATCTCCGGATCGACCAGCCCGGTCGGACGAATGATCTGCTCGACAACCACGCCCTCGCACAGGTGCAGCTCCAGTTCCGCCGGCGTGGCGCTGACGAAGAGCGCCCTGGGAACCAGCGAGAGGAACTCGTCGAAGATCAGCGGGCGGTTGTCGAGGGCGGACGGAAGCCGGAACCCATACTCGACCAGCACTTCCTTCCTGGCCCGGTCTCCGTTGTACATCCCCCGGATCTGCGGCAGCGAGACGTGCGACTCGTCGACGATGACCAGGAAGTCGGCGGGATAGTAGTCCAGCAGGCAGGCGGGTCGCTCGCCTTCCTTCCGGCCGGAGAGATGACGCGAGTAGTTCTCGATGCCGGCGCACGTCCCGATCTCGAGCATCATCTCAACATCGAAGTTGGTCCGCGACTCCAGTCGCTGCGCCTCGAGCAGTTTTCCGGAATTCCGAAGCAGCTGCAGGCGCTCGGCAAGCTCCGTGCGGATCGCGCCCACGGCGCGCTCGAGACTCGGCCGGTTCGTGATGAAGTGTTTCGCGGGATAGATGCCGGCGCGATCCAGGACCGCGATCGTTTCTCCGGTGAGCGCATTGATCTTCGAGATGCGCTCGATCTCATCACCCCAGAGCTCGACGCGGACGCCCTGTTCCTCGTACGCGGGGAAGATCTCCACGGTGTCCCCGCGCACTCGGAAGGTGCCGCGATCGAAGGCGACATCGTTGCGTGAGTACTGGATGTTCACCAGCTGCCGGAGGATCGTGTTGCGCGGGATCTTCTGGCCCTTCTCGAGCATCACCATCTGCTCGCGATACTCGATTGGATCGCCCAGCCCGTAGATCGCGCTCACGGTGGCGACGATGACGACGTCGTCACGCTCCATCAGGCTCGACGTCGCGCGAAGCCTCAGCCGGTCGATGTCCTCATTGATCGAGGCGTCCTTCTCGATGTACGTGTCGGTGGTCGGCACGTACGCCTCGGGCTGGTAGTAGTCGTAGTACGAGACGAAGTACTCGACCGCGCTGGTCGGAAAGAAGCTCTTGAGTTCCCCGTAGAGCTGCGCGGCGAGCGTCTTGTTGTGCGACAGGACCAGCGTCGGGCGCCCGTAGTTGGCGATGGCGTGCGCCATCGTCATGGTCTTCCCCGACCCGGTTACGCCGAGGAGCGTCTGGAAACGGTCGCCCCGTTCGAGACCCGCTGTCAGTTCGGCGATCGCCCTGGGCTGGTCACCGGCGGGTTCGAACGGCGACTGGAGGAGAAATGGAGCGCGCGACATCCGCTCAATTTATCGGTTTTTCTTCGGGCCAGCCAACCCCTTGTCAGGCGACGGTCGCCGGCGCCGCGGTCGCGACCGGGATGGCGATGCGGAATTCCGTGTGCCCGGGCGCGGACTGGACGTCGACCTCGCCATTCTGCTGGAAGACGAGCCGCCTTACGATGTCGAGCCCCATTCCGGTGCCTTCTCCGACCGGCTTGGTGGTGAAGAACGGATCGAAGATGCGACCCTTGATGTCTTCCGGGATGCCGGGACCGTTGTCGACGACGAAGACGACGATCTGGTCCAGTTCCCTTCGCACTCGAATCGTGATCGCGCCTCCATACGGCACCGCGTCTAGGGCGTTCTCGATCAGGTTCATCCAGATCTGGTTCAACTCGCCGCCATAAGCGCGAGCCGGTGGCAGGTTGGGCTCGACGTCGAGCGCGACCGTGACCTTCTTGTCGCGAGCCTTGCTGGCCATGATGCGGGCCGTGTCATTGAGCCCGCGGACGACGTTGACCGGCTCCGGGACAGATGCGCGTCCCATATAGGTGTGGCCTTTCACGGCGGCGACGAGCTCCGAGATTCGTCGAGTCGAGTCCTGCAGCTCGGTCGCCACCGCGCGAACCCCGCAGGTCGACGAGAGCCATCGCAGCGCCTCGGTCAGTGTCTCGCCCGACATGAGGCGAGACAGTTTTTCCAGCCCTTCGACCGTCATTGCGGTTTCGGCCAGGGCGGTCGCCTCATCGAAATCACCGCCGTTCGCGTCGAGCCACTCGGCGATGGCATCCACGCGGTCAGACCGATCGAGCGGCGTGTCGAGGAATGTCGGCGGCACCAGCAGGCACATGGCCCGCGCCTCATCCAGTGCGGCAAGCTGCGCCTCGTCGAGCCTGGCACCGATCAGCGCGCGCGCGGCGTCCTCAGCCTCGTTCATCTGCTCGGCAAGTCGTTTGGCGCTCCGGCTGGCCGCTGAAGCCGGGTTGTTCAATTCGTGGGCGAGGCCGGCAGAGAGCTTGCCCAGCGACACCATCTTCTCGTCCTGGAAGCTCGTGCTGGTGAAGTGCCTCGCCCGGTCCAGCATCGTGTGGACGCAGACCGCCGTGAACTCCGGGCATTCGCGGGTGATCGCGGGGAAGTGCTCCTTGTCTATCGTGAACACCTCCATGTCTTCGTGGACGATCGTGTCACCGGGCGGCACGGTCATTCTCGAATACGGAAGCGCTCCGGTGAGATCGCCGGCGTGCCACTGCATAACGCGGCGCTGAACGCCCATCCGCTCGACATGGATGGCCAATGATCCCGAGATCAGCACCGAAAGACCGGGGATCGGAACCGCGTGAGGGCGGAATACCGTCCCGGCCACGTACGACTCGACGCGGCCGTGATCAACGAGCCATTCGAGTTCGGATTTCGGCACGCCCTTCATGGCGCGCACGGAGGACAGTCGTTCGACGAGTGCCTGATCAGCCACGGTTACACTGTTGACAGGTAGGAGTGAACGAGACGCACGGTCGCCGATCCTTCCCCAACCGCGGAAGCGACACGCTTGCCGGCGCCGCTGCGTGCGTCACCGGCGGCGAAGACTCCGGGTACGCTGGTCTCGAACAGGAACGGGTCGCGTTCGGGCATCCAACCCCGCGGCCGCTTTCCGTCTCCCATCAGATCGGGGCCCGTCAGAATGAAGCCCTGTTGATCCAGCTGCAACAGTTCCGAGACGAAACGGGTCCGTGGCGCGGTGCCGATGAAGATGAAGAGGCCGCAGGTCGGCTGTTCGGAGGCTTCGCCCGTGGCGGTGCTGGTCAGCGTGACGCTGCCGAGGCGTGACGCTCCGGCGACGCCAGTGACGCGGGTGTTGAGCATGACCTCGATGTTGGGCGTCGCCAGAATGCGGTCCACGAGGTACTGCGACATGGCGGCGCCCAGCGTTGCGCCGCGGAGCACCATGGTCACCTTGCGTGCATAGCGCGAAAAGAACATGGCGCCCTGCCCTGCCGAGTTCGCGCCGCCGATGATCATGACGTCCTGTCCGCGGACGGCGGCGGCCTCGGTCATCGCCGCGCCGTAGAAGACGCCGGCGCCGACGAGGCGATCGAGGTCGGGGACGTCCAGGCGCCGCACCTCCATCCCGGGGGCGAGCAGGACGGCGTACGAGGAAAGCTCCGAGCCATCGGCGAGCGTGACCACGCGATACGGATCGTCGCGTCGAATTCCGGTCACCTCCTGGGGCGCCACGATCTCGGCGCCAAATCGGCGCGCCTGGGCGACGGCGCGGCGAGCCAATTCCGACCCGGAAATGCCACTGGGGAATCCGAGATAGTTCTCGATCTGTGAGCTGGTTCCCGCCTGGCCCCCAGGAGCACGACTCTCCACCAGAATGGTGCGCAGCCCCTCAGACGCGCCGTAGACCGCGCCCGCGAGGCCGGCCGGTCCGCCGCCCACGACGACGAGATCGTAGAACGGCATACTCGGCTTGAGCTGCATACCGATGCGTGCCGCCAGCGTTCGAACGTCGGGCTGCACGAGCACCGACCCGTCAGGCAGGAACACGACGGGAAGACGCATGAGGTCCGGAGAATGCGCCGACGCCAGTTCGCGCATGGCCGCATCCCGCTCGAGATCGATCCACTGATACGGAAAGAGGTTGCTCGACAGGAAGTCCTTCACCGCGAACGACTCGGCAGAAAGCACCGAGCCGGCGACCCGCACGCCCTCGAACGCCGGCCTGACCTTGGTGACCCAGTCCGCCAGGAGGTCATCAAGAACCGGGTACAGGCGTTCCGTCGGCGGATCCCACGGCTTCGTGAGGTACTGGTCTAGTCCGATCTTGTTGATCGCGGTGATGGCGGTTTCGGTGTCCGCGTAGGCCGTGAGCAGGACTTTCCGGGCTGCGGGATACAGAGTGATCGCTTCCATGAGGAATTGCGTTCCCGTCATGCCCGGCATGCGTTCATCGACCATGAACAGCGCGATGTTCGCGCCTCGTTGTTTCAGTTCGCGCACGACGTCCAGCGCTTCGGTCCCCGAGCCGACCTTGACGATCCGGTAGTCGGTCCTGAAATGCGCGCGCAGGTCGCGCTCGATCGCGTTCAGGACGTCGGGTTCGTCGTCGACTGTCAGAATTACCGGCTTACTCATCGGAACTTCGCTCCAGGTCTGCCGCGGCCGCTGCTTCGGGCCGCAGCCGCTCCACCGCTGCTCAGGGAGCGGGTCCCGAAGTTAGCGCGTGGAAGGCTCCGCGCGACACTTTCATCGAGGTATCTTCCGGCCCGGCTCGACAGGTCAGAGCTCTTTGAGCGAGCGTGTCTTGGTCAACGGAATATCATATCGTGACCGCGTCCTGCGGGGGTGGCTTACCGCGGCGGCGATTTCTGTCACAATGACAATCGCCGTGGGCGGGGCGACCCGCCTGACCGAAAGCGGCCTGTCGATCACCGAGTGGAAACCGGTGACGGGCGTTTTGCCACCGATGAGCGCCGCGTCCTGGCAACGGGCCTACGAACAGTACCTCGTGATCCCCGAAGCTCGTACCGTGCACGCGGGCATCACCCAGGCGCAGTTCAAAACGCTGTACTGGTGGGAGTGGGCGCATCGACTGGCGGGACGCCTGGTGGGTATCGTCGTAGCGCTTCCGTTCCTCTGGTTCTGGCGACGCGGCTGGATTGCGTCTGCACTTTTCCCCCGACTGCTGTCGCTTCCGCTCCTTGTCGGCGCGCAGGGAGCGCTCGGGTGGTACATGGTGAGGAGCGGCCTTGCGGACCGCACCAGCGTGAGCCCTTACCGGCTCGTGGCGCACCTCTCGCTCGCGCTTCTGATCTTCGGTATCGCGGTATGGACCGCGGCCGCGCTGGGCCGCTCGGGAGCAGGACGGCTTCGCGCACCGGGTACCGTTCGAGCAGTCGTGTTTGTGCTGACGGCCGGCGTGGTGCTGACCATGATGTCCGGCGGTTTCGTGGCAGGACTCGATGCCGGACGAATCTTCAACGAGTTCCCGCTGATGGGAGGTCAGCTGGTTCCGGCCGGGTACAGCGCGGGGACGGGCGTCAGGAATCTGTTCGAGAACCCGATCGCGGCGCAGTTCAATCACCGCGTTCTTGCCGTCCTGCTCGCGCTGTCCGTGTGGAGCGTGTGGCTGGTATCGGAACGACGGTGGACGGCCAACCTGCGCCGATGGATGCGCCTCGCCGCTGTCGTGGCCCTGCTGCAGGTGGGACTGGGAATCGCGACGCTGTTGCTGGCGGCGCCCGCCGTCCTGGCCGCGGTTCACCAACTGGGGGCGGTTGCCTTGCTCACGGTCATGCTGGTTGCCGGCGTCGACGCCGTGGACGCGAGAATCTGATGGCAGGCCGAGACGCGTGACGAATCACGATCACGGTTCTTCGCTCGTGAGACGCTCGCGGCGCGCCACATCGACGATTCCCTTCACGCGTCGCACCGACTTCATGACCTTCTGCAGGTGCGAGAGGTTTTCGACTTCCACAATCGCGGCCCCGGTGACTCTTCCGTCGATCGACCTGAGCTCAAGGGTGCGTATGTCCGTTCCTGAGGCGCTCACCGCCGCCGCCACGTCGGCATACAGACCGCGGCGATCGTTCGCCTCCAGTCCCAGCCGCACCAGGAACCGCTCACCGGGCTGCTCGGTCCAGTCGATGTCGAGCCGCCGCTCCGGCTCGTGGGCCAGGTGCAGCAGGTTCGGGCAGTCGGACCGGTGAATGCTCACCCCGCGGCCTCGAGTGACGTAGCCGACGACCGTATCGCCCGGCACTGGTTGGCAACACTGCGCATAACGAACCATGAGCCCGTCGGCGCCCTGGATGCGGATGCCACGAGACGTGCCGCGCACGCGATCCATCAACCGCTCGAGCGCTGACGGTTTCGGCGGCGGTTCCGGCGAGGTCTCCTGGTCCGGGTAGATCGCCTTCAGCGCCTGCGTCACGGGCAGGTCGCCCTGGCCGACGGACGCGATAAGGTGCCTTCCGTCGTTGAGGTTGAGCGACTTCGCGGCGCGCTCAATCGACGCCTCATCGAGCTTCGGGAAGCGCCGCTTCCGCACTTCCCGCTCCAGGATCTCGCGTCCAACACGCTCGGAAGACTGGTTCTCCTCCAGCCTCAGCCACTGGCGGATCTTGTGGCGCGCACGCCCCGTTCGCACATGCGCCAGCCAGTCGCGACTTGGCTTCGCGTTAGGCGAGGTGAGGATCTCGACCGTCTCCGAATTGCGGAGCTGCCGGCTGAGCGGCGCGATCTTGCCGTTCACCTTCGCGCCGGCGCAGTGCTGGCCGACCTCGGTGTGCACCGCGAAGGCAAAGTCGATCGGCGTGGCGCCCTTCGGAAGCTGGATCACGTCGCCCGTCGGCGTGAACACGAAGATCTCGTCCTGGTACAGGTCAAGCTTGAGAAACTCCAGGAATTCGGCCGGATCCTTGGCGTCGAGCTGCAGCTCGAGCACCTGCCTGAACCACTGCAGGTGACGATCGAGTTCGTCAGCGGACTTGGCGTCCGTCTTGTAGCGCCAGTGCGCGGCGATACCGATTTCCGCGGTGCGATGCATCTCGCGGGTGCGGATCTGGATCTCGTACAACTGGCGACCAGGCCCGAAGACCGTCGTGTGCAGCGACTGGTAGCCGTTCGACTTCGGCTGCGCGATGTAATCCTTGATCCGCTCCTGGAGCGGCGTCCACCCGTCGTGAATCACGCCCAGGGCGTGATAGCAATCGGGCACGGTGTTGACGAGGACGCGGATCGCCAGCAGGTCGTAGATCTCCTCGTACGGGCGTTCCCGCTTTTCCATCTTGCGGAAGATCGACCAGAGGTGCTTCGCCCGCCCGGTCACCTCGACGTTCTGGATGCCGGCGCCCGTGAGCACGCGTTGCAGCGGCTCGGCCATCTGCCTGATGAGGCTTTCCCGCTCAACCCGGCGCGCCGCGACGAGTTTGGCCAGTTTCCGGTAGTCGACCGGCTCGAGGAACTTGAACGCGAGATCCTCCAGCTCCCAACGCATCTTCGCCATACCGAAGCGGTGCGCGAGCGGCGCGTACAGGTCGCGCGTCTCCAGCGAAATGCGTCGTTGCTTGTCCTCGGGCAGCGAGTCCAGCGTCCGCATGTTGTGCAGACGGTCCGCCAGCTTGATGATGATCACCCGGGCATCCTTGGCGATCGAAACCAGCAGCTTGCGGTAGTTCTCGACCTGGCGCTCTTCGGTGCTGTGCAGCGGCAGCACGCCGATCTTCGTGAGGCCGTCGACGATCTGCATGATCTCGACGCCAAACTCCGCCTCGACCTCTTCGATCGTGACCGCCGTGTCCTCCACGACGTCGTGGATCAACCCGGCGGCGACCGTGACCGAATCGAGCTGAAGATCGGCGAGAATCCGCGCCACTTCCACGCAGTGCGTGACGAACGGATCACCGTTGCGCCGGAATTGCCCCTCATGCGCCGCCGCGCTGAACCGGTAGGCGCGCGCGAGCAGCTCGACGTCGAGCCGTTCCAGACTCGGATCGTCGGCGGACCAGCCGGGGATGAAGTCGCCTTTGAGGGTTGCCGACAACGGGTTACGGGTTACGGGTCGCGGGTGGAGGGCGGGTTCGATGGACCCGCGACCCGCTACCCGCTTACCCCAGGAGACCGGACTCCGCGAAGGAGGCATAACGCCCCCTACCAATGATTACATGGTCGTGTACCGGAATGTCGAGCAGCCGGCCGGCAGCGACCAGTTGTCCAGTCACCTTTCGGTCGTCCGCGGAAGGAGTTGGATCCCCGCTGGGGTGGTTGTGGACGAGAATGATCGAGGCAGCCCGCTCCGCGATCGCCTCGCGGAACACCTCGCGGGGATGCACGAGCGACGCGCTCAGCAGACCGCGGGTCACGGTGACATCGCGCTCCAGCCGGTGCTGCGTATCCAGCACGGCCACATGGAATTCCTCGACCGGGAGGTCCTCCAGGCGCGGCGCGAACAGCCGGTAGACGTCCATTGGCCCGGATACCGGCTCGCCGACGCTCCGGGACTCAGCCGCCAGTCGCCGGCCCAGTTCCAACGCGGCGTGAAGGACGACGGACTTAACCGGCCCCACTCCATTGATCGCCCGGATCGAGGCCACCGGTGACGAGGCCAGCCGGCGAAGTGAACCGCCGTTCCGTGCGAAAACCTGATGCGCCAGATCCAGGGCGGACTTCCCGCTGCCACCGCTGCCGATCACCAGCGCCAGGAGTTCCACCGCGCTCAAAGCCGATGCACCGAGCCGCGTCAGGCGTTCGCGCGGTCGCTCGGCCGGCGGCATTTCCCTGATCCGGAGCGCGCCTGGCGGCTCACCGGCGGCGGCTACTGCATAGTCATCTGACATGGCTGGCTTCCTCGAGACGGATGCTCAGCCATAGCGCGGACCACTTCGAGTTACTTCATCCTCAGCCCGCGACCGGTGCCACGGTAACGCAGCAGGGAAACGGATGGCAGATGTGATCAGATCTGCAGTTTATCTCACGTCTCCCATCTCACATCTCACGTCTATGCTCCATGGCACTTCTTGTACTTCTTTCCCGACCCGCACGGACACGGGTCGTTGCGCCCGACGTTCGACCAATCGGTGCCGCCGCCGGCCGCACTACCGCCACCGCCCGGTCCCCCGCCTGCCGTGCCCTTGCCGCCCTCGAAGTCCGAAAGCCTCTTCGCGCGCCCCGCACCGACGACGGTGGGATCCTGACGAACAGGAGGCGTAGCGCGCGGCGCGGGCTCTGATGCGCGCCCGTGCCCATCGCCATCCGCGGACCCGCGACTCGACTCCTCGCTCGGCTCATCCGCGGGGATGTCTTCAAGCACACCGGTCGCGCTGTAGCGGCGTCGGAGACGCGGGCCTTCGCCGTCAGGTCCCATCGTCTGGGGCGGCGGCGGCGGGGCATTGAACACCAGCTGTGCCCTGAGGAAGCGCTCCGTGAACGTGGTGTGGATGTCGCTCATGAGATCCACGAACATCGTGTACGCTTCCTGCTTGTACTCGATGAGCGGATCCTTCTGGCCCCACGACCGGTAGTGAATCGCTCCGCGCAGCTGGTCGAGGTCGTACAGGTGGTCCTTCCACTTCTCGTCCAGCACGTTGAGCATCACCAGTGACAGCAGCCGTGAGCTGAAGCCCTGGCCCTGCTCATCGCGCACTTCGTCGAGCGCCGTCTCCTTCGCCTGAAACGCCTTCCGCGCCGCCTCGACGGAGGCCTTGGCGATCCCTTCCAGCGTTGCCGGCGGATCGTCGCCCTCGAGCTCTGTCACGACCAGCAGGTAGTGCATGAGCAGTTCCTGCCGGAGCAGCCCGTAGTCCCACTGGGTCGCGTCCTCGAACTCGGCCAGCAGGTCAGTCACGCGTTTCTCGACGGCCTTGTCGACCATCTTCCGGGCTTCGCCACGCAGCTCCTCACCGCCATCCAGCGCGAACGAGCGCAGCGAGTAGATGACCTCGCGCTGCTGGTTCATCACGTCGTCGTATTCCAGGAGCCGTTTGCGCGCCTGGAAGTTCTGCAGTTCGACGCGCTTCTGCGCCGACTCGATCGACCGCGTGATCAGCGGGTGCGTGAGTACCTCACCCTCTTCAGCGCCCATGCGGTCCATGAGCTTGGCGATGCGCTCCGAACCGAACAGGCGCATCAGGTCGTCTTCGAGCGACAGGAAGAACTGCGACGCACCCGGGTCGCCCTGGCGTCCGGCGCGACCCCGCAACTGCCGATCGATGCGACGTGACTCGTGACGCTCGGAGCCGACGATGTGCAGGCCGCCGATTTCATCGACGTCGACCAGCTTGCCGTCGAGGTCCTTGATCTGTGACGGCTTCGACGGCGTGACGCCGGGACCGAGTTTGATGTCGGTGCCGCGGCCGGCCATGTTCGTGGCAATGGTAATCGCACCGGGCTGACCGGCGCCCGCCACGATCTCGGCTTCACGCTGGTGGTACTTGGCGTTCAGCACGTTGTGCACCAGGCCAGCGCGCTTGAACATGCGCGACAGCGTCTCCGACACTTCCACGCTCGCGGTGCCCACGAGCACCGGATAGCCAAGATCGTGCAGCCGGCGAACTTCTTCGGCGATGGCGTTGTACTTCTCGCGGCGGGTCTTGAAGACCATGTCGTGCCGATCATCGCGAATGCAGTCCTTGTTGGTCGGGATCACCGAGACGTCCAGCTTGTAGATCTGGTGGAACTCGGTCTCCTCCGTCTCAGCTGTGCCCGTCATGCCCGCCAGCTTTTCGTACATGCGGAAGTAGTTCTGGATCGTGATGGTCGCGAGCGTCTGGGTCTCGCCCTTGACCTTCACGGCTTCCTTGGCTTCCACCGCCTGGTGCAAGCCTTCCGACCAGCGACGCCCGGGCATCGTGCGACCGGTGAACTCATCGACGATGAGGACTTCTCCCTCCTGCACGACGTAGTTCACGTCCTTCTCGTACAACGCGTGCGCGCGCAGCAACTGGTGGACGATGTGGAGCTTCTCGCTCTTCAGCGCGTACTCGGCTTCGAGCGCGCGGCGCGAGTCGACCTTTTCCTGCGGCGACAGCACCTCGTCGTGATCGATCCGACCGATGCCGGTGGAGATGTCCGGCAGCACGAACTGGTCGTGATCCGAGGGCGACATCTCCTCGACGCCACGGTCTGTCAGGTGCACCGTGTGCCCCTTCTCGTCCAGGACATAGAAGAGGTCATTCTCGAGGTCCCCGTACTGCTGCTTGGACGGGCCCAGCTTCCGGTCGGCGAGGTAATCCAGCTCCATCCGCTGCACGAGCTGCTTCACCCCCTGCTCCTGCAGGGCCTTGAGCAGTCGCTTGTTCTTGGGACTGCCGAGCTGCGCCTTGTATAGCGCGAGTCGCGCGCCCTCCTCGTCCTTCTGCGCAAGCAGCCGTTCCCCCTCGGCGACCAGCGAGTTGGCCACCTCGGTCTGCCGACGCACGAGACGCTCGACCGAGGCATTGTGGTCGGCGAACATCGCGTCGTTCTCGTTGCCGACGGGCCCCGAGATGATGAGCGGTGTGCGCGCCTCGTCGATGAGTACCGAGTCCACTTCGTCGACGATCGCGAACCAGTGCGCGCGCTGCACGCGCTGGTCCAGCGCGATCACCATGTTGTCGCGGAGGTAATCGAACCCGAACTCGTTATTGGTACCGTACGTGATGTCGCACTCGTAGGCGGCACGCCGCTCGGCCGTCCCGGGCTGGGTGTCATCGAGACATCCGACGGTCATCCCCAGGTACGTGTAGACGTGCCCCATCCATTGCGAGTCGCGGCGAGCGAGGTACGAGTTCACCGTCACCAGGTGCGCCCCCTTGCCCGGAAGCGCATTCAGGTAGAGCGGCAACGTAGCGACCAGCGTCTTTCCTTCACCCGTCGCCATCTCGGCGATTCGCCCGAGGTGAAGCTCGATGCCGCCGATCAGCTGGACATCGTAGTGCACCATGTCCCACGTGAGGTCGCGGCTGGTGACGGACACCGTGCTCCCGAGCAGCCGCCGCGCCGCTTCGCGCACCGTCGCAAAGGTCTCAGGGAGCAATTCATCGAGCGTCTCGCGGATGACCTCGCGCAGCTGGCCTTCCAGGCCACCGCGGCCGTCGGCGCCGCCAAGTTCAACATCCACCGCCTCGCGGTCAGCCAGATCCTTCGCGACCCGCTTCGTCTCTTTCAGCTCGGCGATGCGCCGCTCGATATCGTCCGTGCGCTCGTGGATGATGCCGCGAAATCGGGCCGTCTGCCCCAGCAACTCGGCTTCCGACAGCGCCTGCAGCCGTTCGCCATGGCTGTTGATCTCGTCGACGATCGGCTGCACGCGTCTCCGCTCGCGCTCGTGGCGCGACCCGAAGACCTTGCTCAGAAGCATCTTCACCATGCCAGCCTCTATCGGTACAAACCGTTGAATTCGATGTACTGCGCGACAGCATCCGTCACGAATCCACGGATTGGCTTTCCGGCACGCACTCTGGCCCGGACCTCTGTGGACGACACATCAACACGCCGCGGCTCCAGTAGGCGCGGCGTCGACGCGGCCGAGCCGCCGATCGCGCGCACCCTCTCCGAGACCGCTTCGAGACTCGCGTCAGCATTCATGGCGCCCTGTCCTGTTACGCGCGTCAACACGACGAGATGCGCCAGGCTGACGACTCGTGCTGGCTCCCGCCATTGATCGAGCAGGTCAAACGCATCGATTCCGAGCAGGAAGAAGCGCTCCGAGTCGGGGAAACGGCGCTCGTACTCCGCAAGCGTGTCCACCGTGAAAGATAAGCCGGTTCGCTGGATCTCGATCTCATCGACGGCAAACCGGGAATCCCCCTCGACCATGAGCTGGAGCATTCTGAGGCGGTGACTCGCCGCCGCCGAAGCCTGGTGCTGCTTGAGTGGCTGCTGCGAAGCTGGAACGAAGACGAGCCGGTCAAGCTGCAGATGGTCGCAGGCATCGGATGCCGCAAGCAGGTGCCCGATATGTGGCGGGTCAAACGTGCCGCCCATCAGCGCCACCCGCACGCCCTATCGGGATCGGGGCACCACGGGCCTTTCGGCCACCGGGGTGCATGTGGCCGCGACTTCAGGGTCGTTCGGATACTTCTCCCGCAGTGTCTTGCACACGTCGGCCTTGTCGTCCTTGTACTTGATCGCGTCGTACGCCTGCGCGAGGCGGAGCCAGGCGTCCCGCGAACGAGCAGTGTTGGGGAACTTCGTCACGACATCGCGCATGTAGATGATGGCGGAATCGTAGGCCTTCCGCCGCATGTAAAGCATGCCAACCTCGTAGTCTTTGGTGGCAAACCACTCCTGCAGCACACCCAGCTGCTTCGTCGCGGAGTCCTTCCACTCGCTGTCCGGATACAAGCCGAGCATCAATTCGAACGTGGCTGCTGCCTCACCACCGTACAGCGGATCCAGTACCGGTCGACGCCACAGCGACTGGTACTCACGCCCGGCGCGGAACAACGCATCGTCAGCGAGCGAATCGGTGGCGAAGCTCTCGGCGAGACGCGAATACGATTGCGCGGAAAGAAGGTGCTCCCCCCGAGCGGAGTACGCCTGGGCCAGATGGAAGTGGGAAGCGGGCAGGAGCGTATCACGAGCAGGTAGCTCCAGCGTCAGCTTCTCGAAGATCTGGACGGCATAGTCCCATTTCTTCAACTGCAACTGCTGAGTACCGGCGACGTACAGCGCCTCGTTGTTCGGGAACTGGCGCAGGTTGAACGTTCTCATGCAGCCGGCCAGCGCGAGAAACGCTGAACCGGCTGCGAACGCGTGCTTGCTAGTGAGGGCCATGGCGGGTGGCAGAATACCCGTCGATTTGACGTCGGTTCAAGGGCGGAAGCGATTGGCAATACGACGCTTCCAGCGAGCCGTTAAAGGTAATCGGTCGCTGCCCCGGACGGTGGTCCGACCTTCAGATTCGCCCTATCCCAGTACGGACTTGAAGTACTCGATGGTCCGTTGGACCCCGTCCCTGAGCTCAACCGCCGGTTCCCAGCCCAGCATGGTCCGGGCACGGGTGATATCGGGCTTCCTGACCTTGGGATCGTCCGTGGGAAGTGGCCGCGAAACGATGGGGGATCTTGTGCCAGTGAGTTCGACCACCAGTTCCGCCAGCTGCCTGACCGTGAACTCGTTCGGGTTGCCGATGTTGGTCGGTTCCGAATCGCCCTTCATGAACAGCCGGTAGATGCCCTCGATCTCGTCCGACACGTAGCAGAACGACCGGGTCTGCGAACCGTCGCCATATACCGTGAGCGGTTCACCGGTCAGGGCCTGCACGATGAAGTTCGAGACCACGCGACCGTCACGCGGTCGCATCCGAGGTCCGTAGGTATTGAAGATCCTGACGATGCGCGTGTCGACTGCGTGGTACCGGTGATACGCCATCGTCATGGCCTCGGCGAATCGCTTGGCCTCGTCGTAGACACCCCGCGGGCCGATCGGATTGACGTTCCCCCAGTAAGACTCTGGCTGGGGATGCACCAGCGGGTCGCCATACACCTCCGACGTGGACGCCAGGAAGAATCGCGCTCCCTTCGCTCTGGAAAGCCCCAGCGCGTTATGCGTCCCGAGAGCGCCGACTTTCAACGTGGCGATCGGGTGTTCCAGGTAGTCCACCGGGCTCGCCGGCGAGGCGAGGTGCAGTACTCCGTCGAGCGCGCCGGCAACGTACGTGTACGTGGAGATGTTGTGGCGCACGAACTCAAAGCGCTCGTCGCCGATGAGGTGCGCGATGTTGTCGGGATTGCCGGTAATGAAGTTGTCGAGACCGACGACGCTGTGACCGTCCTTCAGGAAGCGGTCGGCCAGATGAGACCCGAGGAATCCCGCCGCGCCGGTGATCAGGACCCTCATGCGCGCGCTCGACCGAAGGAACGGTAGGTGAAGCCGAGCGTGGTGAGCTTCTCCGGCGAGTAGAGGTTTCTTCCGTCGATCACGATCGGGCGGCGGAGCACCTCCTTCATGCGAAGGAAGTCAGGATGCCGGTATTCGTTCCAGTCAGTGACGATCACCAGAGCATCCGCACCGGTCAAAGCCTCGTAGTTCGTCGCGGCATAACCGATCCGATCGCCCAGGCGACGCCGCGCTTCATCCATGGCCGCCGGATCGTGGGCGACGACGGTGCCGCCGGCAGCGAGCACGGACTCGATCACCGCAAGCGCCGGCGATTCCCGCATGTCATCCGTGTTGGGCTTGAAGGAGAGCCCCCACACTGCCACGCGAATACCTGACAGGTCGCCACCCATGCACTCGGAGAGCTTTTCGAACAATCGCCGCTTCTGGCGGTCGTTCGCAGACTCGACCGCTTCGAGCACCATGAGGGGTGTCTCCCGCTGGCGGGCCGTTTGCACCAGCGCCTTCACGTCCTTCGGGAAGCATGATCCGCCGTATCCGGGACCAGGGAACAGGAACGAGGGTCCGATTCGCGCATCGCTCCCGACGCCCTTCCGGACCAGGTCAACATTGGCGCCGACGCGCTCGCAGAGCGCCGCGATTTCGTTCATGAACGAGATGCGCGTCGCCAGCATCGCGTTCGCCGCATACTTCGTCATCTCGGCAGACGGGATGTCCATGAAGATGATCGGCTTTCCGGTGCGGACGAACGGGGCATACAGCTCGGCCATGACGCTGCGCGCGTGATCGGTTTCCACGCCGAGCACCACGCGGTCGGGCTTCATGAAGTCGTCGACGGCCGCTCCTTCCTTGAGGAATTCGGGATTGCTGCACAGGTGGAAGGGCAGCCGCGCGTTGGCCGCTACGGCGTCACCCACTTTCGCGGCGGTCCCCACCGGCACCGTTGACTTGGTCACGATGACCAGTTCGCGTCCCATGTGTTTCCCGATCAGGTCCGCCACTCCCAGAACGTGCCGCAGATCGGCGGACCCGTCCTCGTCAGGCGGTGTGCCCACGGCAATGAAGACCACGTCGGCACGCGCGATCGCGCCGGGAACGTCCGTGGTGAACTTGAGCCGTCCCTGCTGCTGGTTGCGTTCGACCATCGTGTCCAGGCCGGGCTCGAAGATGGGAATAATGTTCTTCCTGAGGCCCTCGATCTTCTCGACGTTCGTATCAGCGCACGTGACGTCGTTGCCGGTTTCCGCAAGGCAAGCACCGACCACGAGCCCGACGTAGCCGGTGCCGATGACGGATATGTTCACAGGATTCTGGTAGTGTGGTGTTCGGTCAGGATTTCTCTGAGAGGCGCTGGTCGGCCAACGGAACGATCCGCGCGCGCGACGGCTTGAGTTTCGACATGGCGTTGCGCGTGTCAACCACCAGCCGGGCATGGTCGGCCACCAACTGATAGTTCACGCCCGAGTGATCGGTGACGATCACGACCGCGTCGGCCCGCTCGAGTACCTCGTGGTTCAGGGGCACACTCGACTTGGTGTGGCCATCCTCCCTGAACGAAGCCACCCAGGGATCGTGGTAATCCACCTGCGCCCCACGCTGCTCGAGGAGCCGCATGACGTCCAGCGCGGGGCTCTCCCGCATGTCGTCGATGTCACGCTTGTAGGCGATACCGAGAATGAGGATGCGACTCCCCTTCACGGAGCGCTCATCATCGTTCAGCGAGCGCGCGACCTTGCGCACCACGTACTCGGGCATCTCCGAGTTGATCTCGCTGGCGAGGTCGATGAACCGCGTCTTGTAGTTCAGCGTGCGCATCTTCCAGGCCAGGTAATGCGGGTCGAGCGGGATGCAGTGTCCGCCAATGCCGGGCCCCGGCGTGAATCGCATGAAGCCGAACGGCTTCGTCGCCGCGGCGTCGATGACCTCCCAGACGTTCACGCCGAGCTTGTCGCAGACGATCGCCATCTCGTTCACGAGTCCGATGTTCACGGCGCGGAACGTGTTCTCGAGCAACTTGACCAGTTCGGCCGCCTCGGCACTGGCGACGGGAACGACCGTGTCGATACAGGCGGCGTACAACGCCGCGGCAACTTCCGTGCACACCGCGGTAACGCCACCGACCACTTTCGGGGTGTTCTTCGTGTGCCAGGTGGGGTTGCCCGGATCGACGCGCTCGGGACTGAAGGCCAGGAAAGTGTCCTCGCCAATCCGGCGACCTGCATGCTCGAGTCGCGGCTGCAGGACCTCGCGGGTCGTGCCCGGATACGTCGTGCTTTCGAGCACAATGACCATTCCCGGATGACTGTTCCGCGCGACGGTCTCGGTGGCCGCGTTCACGTAGCTCATGTCCGGATCGCGGGTCTTCGACAGTGGCGTCGGCACGGCGATGGATATCGCGTCGCAGCGCCGGAGCTGCACCTCATCCGCGGTTGCCTCGAACATGCCTGACGCGACGTGCGCGGCCACCGTCGCGTCCGGAACGTCCTGGATGTGCGAGTTGCCGGCCATGACATCGCGAACCACTCGCTCGCTGACGTCGAAGCCGATCACGTGAAAGCCGGCGCGGGCAAACTCCATTGCCAGCGGCAGGCCTACATATCCCAGCCCCACCACGCCCACGACGGCCCGGCGGTCCCGGATCTTGGATAGCAGTTCGTCTCTCATGTCGACGGATTACCCAGCCAGGCGTCCCCCAAAGGACGCTCAGCGACCATAGAAGGCACGGACGGCCGAGACGACCTCGTCCAGCTGCGCGGACGCCAGTTCGGGATAGATGGGCAGCGAGAGGACCTCTCGCGCGGCGCGTTCGGACTCCGGGAACGCGCCCTGCTTGTAGCCGAGGTACTCGAAACAGGGCTGCAGATGCAGCGGCACCGGATAGTAGACGGCGCTCCCGATGCCCTTCGACTTCAGGTGCGCCTGGAGTTCATCGCGCCGTGCGGCGCGCACGGTGTACTGGTTGAAGATCGACTCATTGACCGGGTCGATCACGGGTATACGGACTTCGGCGACATCAGCGAACGCGGACGTGTAGTACGCCGCGTTTGCCCTGCGCGCCGCGCTCCAGTGCGAGAGGTGGCGGAGTTTCGCGTGCAACACCGCGGCTTGAAGCGAATCCAGGCGGCTGTTGTAGCCCACCTCATCGTGCCGATACATCTGCAGGCCGCCATGGACACGCAGCCGCTTGAGTCGCGTGGCGAGCGCCGCATCCTGAGTGACCATCATCCCACCATCGCCGTAGCCGCCGAGGTTCTTGGACGGGAAGAAACTGAACGTGCCGATGGTCGCGATTTCACCGGCCATCCTCCGCTCTCCGTCGATCATGCGCGACGCGCCAATGGTCTGCGCCGCATCTTCGATGATTGGAATGCCCGGGGCCGCAAGGGCGACGTTTTCAATCTCCGCCATCTGGCCGAACAGGTCGACTGGAATGATTGCGCGGGTGCGACTGGTGCAGGCAGCCGCAGCCGCGGCCGGCACCATGTTGAACGTGTCGGAGTCGATGTCGCAGAAGACGGCTTTGGCACCCACGTTGTGGACGGTTCCGGCCGTGGCGAAGAACGTGAAGGGTGTCGTCACCACTTCGTCGCCGCGACCGATGTCCAGAGCGCGCAGCGCCAGGAGGAGCGCATCGGTGCCGCTGGCACAGCCGATCGCGTGCGCGGTGTGACTGAGCTGCGCTACCGCCTCCTCCAGCTGCTGGACAGGGGCGCCAAGGATGAAGAGCTGATCATCGACCACGCGCATCATCGCGCTGACTACTTCATCCTTGATCAGGGCGTGCTGGGCGCGGAGGTCAAGCAGGGGCACGGGCATTGCCGCGAGGGTTCGGGAGGCCGGCCGGACCCTCCGGCGGCATCCGGGAAATCTGGGTATCGGGAGGGGTTATTTCAATCGAGCCGGTTGCCAGCGACGGACTCTGGCCGCCGTTAGGCGGCGCCGCACTGGCGCCTGTCGCTGGCCCCGCCGCGCCTTGTGTCGCGGCGTTCCAGTCGCGATCCTGAGGACATCCTGACACCGTGACGTGACAATGGCGCGCAGCGAACGGACCTGGGAGGAGCACACGGCGACGCAGCGCGCGGCCATTATCGGGCTCACGGGCCTCGCTACCGCGATCGCAACCGGTCTGGCGCACACGCTCCTCGTGGACGTCACGCTGCTGGTGTCCGGACGCCCGACCTGGTTCCCCCGCGCATTCTTCTGGATGTCGCCTGTCGCTTACGGGCTGGTGTTCCTCCCGGGAGTCGTGGTCCTCGCGGGGCTGGCTGCCTTGGTACGACGCCGATGGGCCCTGCAGTTCAGCCTGGCGGCGATGGTCACAACCGGTGTCTTCGGGCTTCTCCTCCCCTACACCGAGATCAGCCGGGCGGCCGCCCTGGTGCTGGCCCTCGGGATCGGCGTACAGGCAGGCCGGATCGTGGCACGACGGGCCCATGGCCTCGCCAGGTGGTCGCGCCGTTTTGTGGTCACGTCGCTCGTGATCCTGCCGATCCTGGGCTGGGCGCAGAACCGACGCCTCCACGCGGCACCGCCGCCGTATGCCGGAGCAATGAACCCGCAGCCGCCCAACGTGCTGCTCATCATCATGGACGACGTGCGGGCGAAGAATGTGACGCTCAATGCGCCCGAAGTTCACACCACGCCCGGTCTGGTGCGGCGCGCGACCGAGGGCGTCGTCTTCGACCACGCCTTCTCGGCGGCTCCGTGGAGTCTGCCCTCGCACGCCTCGATGTTCACGGGCCTGTACGCGAGGCAGCAGGACGGGGACTGGGCCAAGGCCCTGCAGGGTGACGTGCGCACGCTCGCGGAGGAACTCAGGGACCGTGGCTACGCGACCGCCGGATTCGTCGCCAACTTGCATTACGCGGGATGGGACAGCGGACTCGCACAGGGTTTCGACCACTACGAGGACTTCCCCACGAGCTGGCTGCAGGTACTCAGGTGTTCCTCATATACTCAGACAGCCGCGTTCACGCAGTTGCTCGATGCGCGGTCCCTGCATGACATCGTCTCGGCGCTTCTTCGTCCCAACCTGTCGATGGTCCTGCAGCACACCTACCGAGTAAAGCTTGCCGACCGCATCGGTGCGGACTTCCTACGCTGGCAATCCGGTGTTGGCGCGCGACCGTTCTTCGCGTTTCTCAACGTGATGGACGCCCACCTTCCGTACCTTGAGCCGGAACCGATCCACAGCCGATATCCCGCCGCCGACCGGGACGTACGGTCCTACGAAAGCGCAATTCAATTCATCGACGCCCAGGTCGACTCGATTCTTGTCGCACTCGAGCGACAGGGAGTGCTCGACCGGACGATTGTCGTCGTGACCTCGGACCACGGCGACCTTTTCGAAGAGCACGGGCTGGCCGGGCACAACAGCCTCTACCTCGACGTGCTCCATGTGCCGCTCGCCATCCGCTATCCGGGCGCCGTGCCCCGCGGCGTTCGGGTAGAACAACCAGTCACCTTGAGGGACCTCGCGGCCACGCTACTCGATCTTTCCGGCGGAGAGGCGGTCCTTCCCGGATCAACGCTCCGACACGCGTGGGAGGGACGGCCGGACCTCGTGAGTCCTGTGCTCGCCGAGGTGCGCCGGCAACCGAATCCGCTGCATGACAACCCGGCCAGCCGGGGGGCCATGCGCTCGCTGTTCGACGATTCGCTGCACTACATCATCAACGAGGGAACGGGCCGCGAGGAGCTGTACGCCTACCGGACGGACTCCCTGGAACTGAAGGATCTCGCGCGGGGAGACAGCGCGGAAGCGCGACTGCGGCCGTGGCGAGAGCGACTCGCACGGGTCCTTCGCGAATCGGGAGCGGCGCCCGCTACGGCGCCGCCGTGAGCGGCAGTCCGACCTCCCGGCCGGTGCGCGCGGACTCGTAGATCCCCAGGATCAGTTCGAGGGACTTCCGTCCTTCCCGACCGTCGGTCTCGGGCTGCGCCTCGCCGCGAAGGACCGCCAGCACGTTGCGATAGTACCCGGCGTGCCCGAATCCGTAGACGCTCGGCGGGTCGGTGCCCACGCTGTCGATTCGCTTGTCGTCGTCATCGTGATCGGCAAAAGACCAGTGTTCAATCCGGTTCACCGCCGTGCCGCCAATCTTGACCGTGCCCTTCTCGCCAAGGAGCGTGAATGAGCCCTCGAGGTTCTTCGGGTAGGTGAGCATCGTGACCTCGATGACCCCCAGGGCCCCTGACCGGAACTTGAGGACGGCGACCCCGGTGTCCTCACTCTCAATGCGCCGAGCCAGGGTGGCCGTCTTCGCCACCACATTCTCCACCGGCCCTGCCAGCCACTGAATCAGGTCCACGTAGTGCGAGGCCTGGTTCATGAACGCTCCGCCGTCGAACTCCCACGTCCCTCGCCAGGGGGCCTGGTCGTAGTACTCCTGCGGACGCGTCCAGCGAACGGTCGTATTGGCGATGTACAGTCGGCCAAACCGTCCCTTGTCGAGCGCACGTTTCACCAGCTGCACCGCCGGGTTCAAGCGGTTCTGCTTCACGACAAAGAGATGAACGCCAGTCTCGTCGCACGTGTGCACGAGCTCGTCGGCCGACTTCAGCGATATGGCCATCGGTTTCTCGCAGATGACATGTCTCCCGGCGCGGGCGGCCAGGATGCCATGCTGCGGATGGAGTCCCGATGGTGTGCAGATGGCAACCGCGTCACAGGGGGCGTCGGCCAGCATCTTCGGATATGACGTGAACCACGGCACGTCATTCTGCTCTCCCGCCTCACGAGCGCGCTGCTCGACGACATCGCAGACGGCCGCGAGCTCGACGCCGTCCAGGTTCCGAATGGCGTCAAAGTGCGTCCCGCTGATGCGGCCGCAACCGATCAGGGCAACGCGAACCGGGCCACTCATGAAGACGCTCGGCGAAGCGCGCCGCCCTCGAGCACATAGCTGGTTCCGCATGCGGGACACGCGATGGTCACGCTCCCCTCTGAACTCTGACCTCGGACCTCCGGCCTCAGGAGTTCCCCACACTGACACGCCCAACCGGTCCGACGCGCCGGTACTCCCGTGACGACCGCGTAGTCAGGCACGTCGCGGGTCACCACCGCCCCGGCGCCAACGAATGCGTACTCCCCCAGCGTGACGCCGCAGACAATGGTCGCGTTGGCGCCGATGGACGCGCCACGCCTGACGAGCGTGCGCCGGTATTCATCCTTCCGCGAAACATGACTGCGGGGGTTGATCACGTTGGTGAACACCATCGATGGTCCGCAGAACACGTCGTCCTCGAGCTCCACGCCTTCGTAGATGGAGACGTTGTTCTGCACCTTCACATTGTTGCCAAGCTTCGTTCCGGGCATCACGACGACGTTCTGCCCCAGGTTGCAGCGCTCGCCGATCACCGCGCCCGGCATCACGTGGCAGAAGTGCCAGATCTTCGTGCCGTTCCCTACCTGCGCTCCGTCGTCGACGTATGCCGACTCATGAATGAACGGCGCTGGCAGCGCGCTCACGGCGAAGCCTCGCGGGATGCGAGGCGTGGTGGTACGCGACCGCCGGTCCGTGGATCCGGCGCGGACGAAACATCCGCCGGCGCCGATGGCTCGGTGCCGCCACTCAGATCGCGCGCGGCCCTTCCGTCCTGGTGCCATTCCTGCAACGAGCGGACACTGGGCCGCCGCGAGCGCAACGCGAGAATAGCGTCACAGGCGGCCCGCGCCGCCGACATGGTCGTCGTGTACGAAACCCGCTGAGCGATGGCCGTGCGCCGCAGGAGGTAGTCATCGTGCTGCGCGTGCTTGCCCAGGGGCGTGTTGATCAGCAGTTGCACCTCGCCGTTCACCATCATGTCGATGCCGTTAGGCCGCCCCTCGTGCACCTTGCGAACCGACCGCGCCGGAATGCCCCGCCCCTTGAGGTATCGTGCCGTCCCGTCCGTGGCGTACAGCGTGAATCCCATCTCGTGGAACTGCCCGACGATCGGCATGACGTTCGGCTTGTCGCCATCGTTCACGGTGATGAAGATCGCTCCTTCCAGCGGCAACGCGTTGTCGGCGGCCTCCTGCGCCTTGGCGAAGGCCATCCCGAATGAATCCGCGATGCCCATCACCTCGCCGGTCGATCGCATTTCGGGACCGAGGATCGGGTCGAACGCACGGAATTTGGTGAAGGGAAACACCGCTTCCTTCACGGAGAAGTAAGGCGGCACGATCTCGGACGTGAACCCGACGCCGGCCAGCGTCTCGCCGCACATCACGCGCGCCGCCAGCGACGCCAGGGGAACGCCGATCGCCTTGGAGACAAATGGGATGGTCCGGCTGGCGCGTGGATTCACTTCAAGGACGTACACGACGCCGTCCTTCACCGCGTACTGGACGTTGATCAGTCCGACGACACCGAGCGCCTTCGCCAGGGCGACGGTGTGTTGCTTCATCGTGTCGATGTGCCTCGACTCGATGCGGTACGGGGGAAGCACGCAGGCCGAATCGCCGGAATGGACCCCGGCATCCTCGATGTGCTGCATCACGCCGCCGATCACAACGCTCGTCCCGTCCGAGATCGCGTCCACGTCGGCTTCGAACGCGTCCTCGAGGAAGCGGTCGATCAGCACCGGGCGATCCTCGCTCACGCGCGCGGCCGTGTCGAAGTAGAAGCGCAGCGATGTCTCGTCGTAGACGATCTGCATCGCGCGTCCGCCCAGGACGTACGACGGCCTGACGAGAACGGGATACCCGATCCGATCGGCGATCACGACCGCCTCGTCCACGCTCGTCGCCGTGCCGTTCTCCGGCTGCCGGATGCCGAGCTGGCGCGCGATCAGGTCGAAGCGCTTCCGGTCCTCGGCGATGTCGATGGCATCGGGCGACGTGCCGAGGATCGGCACGCCCGCGGCCTCGAGCGCCCGCGTGAGCTTGAGCGGAGTCTGGCCGCCCAGCTGCACGATGACGCCCTTCGGTTGCTCGCGATGCACGATTTCCAGCACGTCTTCGAGCGTGAGCGGCTCGAAGTACAACTTGTCCGACACATCGTAGTCCGTGGAAACCGTCTCGGGGTTCGAGTTGATCATGATGGCCTCGTACCCCTGCTCGCGAAGGGCCATCACGGCGCGCACACAGCAGTAGTCGAACTCGACGCCCTGCCCGATCCGGTTCGGTCCGCTGCCGAGTATGATCACGCTTTCGCGACCAGTCTTCGGCACTTCGCTCTCGTCGTCGTAGCTGCTGTAGAGATACGGCGTCGAGGACGGGAACTCGCCGGCGCAGGTGTCGACGATCTTGTAGGCCGGTCGCACGCCCAGCTTCCAGCGCCTCTCGCGCGCCGCCTCCTCGGATTCCGCGCGCAAGTCGCCGAGTTGCCGGTCTGAAAAGCCCATCCGCTTCATGAACCGGACATCGGCGGCGGCCAGCGTGGTCAGCGCGGCATACTGAGCCTCGGCGTCCAGCAACTCCCGCATCTGCTGCAGGAACCACGGATCGATATCGGTCAGCTGGTACAGCTCGTCGTTCGTCATCCCGGCAAGCATGGCGCGCTTGATCTGGAACACGCGTTCAGGCGTCGGCTGCGCCAGCGCCCCGCGCAGCGCCTCCAGCGACTCGTCAGGCAGCCGGTCATCCTGCGGACGGGCGCTGGTCGTCCAGCCGGTGCGTCCGGACTCCAGGGCGCGGAGCCCCTTCTGGAACGCCTCCTTGAACGTCCGTCCGATCGCCATCGACTCACCCACCGACTTCATCTGCGTGGTGAGGCGCGGGCTTTCATTGATGAATTTTTCGAAGGCGAAGCGCGGGCACTTCACCACGACGTAATCGAGGACCGGTTCGAACGACGCCGGCGTCGTCTTCGTGATGTCATTGGTGATCTCATCCAGCCGGTAGCCTACGGCCAGCTTGGCGCCGATCCGCGCGATCGGGAACCCGGTGGCCTTCGACGCCAGCGCCGACGACCGCGACACGCGCGGGTTCATCTCGATCACGACCATCTCGCCCGTCCGCGGATTCGTGGCGAACTGGATGTTGCAGCCGCCGGCCTCGACGCCGATTTCCCGAATCACGCGGCAGGCCGCGTCCCGCATCTCCTGGTATTCGCGGTCGGTGAGGGTCATCGCCGGCGCGACCGTGATGGAGTCACCGGTGTGCACGCCCATCGGGTCCAGGTTCTCGATCGAACAGACGATGACGACGTTATCAGCGAAGTCGCGCATCACCTCGAGCTCGAACTCCTTCCACCCGAGCAGCGATCGCTCGATCAGGACCTGGCTGACCGGCGACTCCGCCAGGCCACGCCTGACGATGTCCTCGTACTCTTCACGATTGTACGCGACACCGCCTCCGGCGCCTCCGAGCGTGAAAGACGGCCTGATGATCGCGGGGTAGCCGGTGAACTCGGCGATCGCCTGCGCCTCTTCCCACGTCCTCGCGATGCGACCCTGAGGCACCTTGAGGCCGATGCGCTCCATGGCCGCCGAGAACTCCTCGCGATCTTCAGCCATCTTGATTGCGCGGGCCTTGGCGCCGATCAACTCGACACCGTACCTCTCGAGAACTCCGCTCTCGGAGAGCTTCATCGCAACGTTGAGTGCTGTCTGCCCACCCATGGTCGGCAGGAGCGCATCCGGCCTCTCTCGCGCGATGACCAGCTCGACGTACTCCGGCGTGACGGGCTCGAGGTACGTCTTGTCGGCGACCTCAGGGTCCGTCATGATGGTCGCCGGATTGGAGTTCACGAGGATGACCTCGTAACCCTCCTCGCGAAGCGCCCGCGCCGCCTGAGTGCCCGAGTAGTCAAACTCCGCTGCCTGCCCGATCACGATGGGACCGGAGCCGATGAGGAGGATCCGATGAATGTCGTTACGACGAGGCATTTATGGGCGAGGAAACAGGAATCAGGAAGCAGGAATCAGGGACTCGGAGCCACTCACTTCTCACGTCTCCCATCTCCCATCTCGTAGTCCACCATCATCGCAACCAGGCGCTCGAAATCTACCTCGGGTGTCCAGCCGAGTCGCGTCCGCGCCCGCGTCGGATTCGCCAGTCGAAGTGGCGCGTCGCCGGCACGGAACAGCGCCGGATCCACCGTCACGTAGTCGCTCCCCTTCAGGCCCACTCGTTGGAAGGCAAGCTCGTAGAAGTCCGCGATCGAATGCGCCCGCCCTGTGCCGATCACCAGGTCCATGGGCTCCGGCTGCTGAAGCATCATCCACATCGCCCGCGCGTAGTCGCCGGCAAAACCCCAGTCGCGGCGGACGTCGACAGTGCCGAGTGTGAGCGTTCGCTCCTCACCACGCACGATACGCGCGGCGGCGCGGGCGATCTTCCGGCTGACGAAGGTTTTGTCACGCCGTGGAGACTCGTGATTGAAGAGGATTCCGGTCACCAGATAGAGGGAGTGCTGCTCACGATACCCTCGCACGAGTGTCTCTGCTTCGAGTTTGGCGCGACCGTAGGGCGACGCGGGGATTCTCGGCGCCGACTCGTCCTGGGCGTGGTCCTCGGCGGCGAACATGTCACAGGAACCAGCGACAAAGCACTTCGCCCACGGCGTCTCGGCAAGCATGGCCTTCAGGACGAGTATCGTCGGCATCACCACGCCCAGCAGCGTGCCCGCGGGATCCTGCCATGACGCACCAACGCGTGACGGTCCCGACAGATGATAGATCTCGTCCGGTTGGATGCGAGCCAGCAACTCGCCAACCGATGCCCGCGAATCCAATGCGTTCTCGAGCAATTCGACCCCATCCAGCGCCGCTGCGTATGGAATGCGCCGGGCGGCCGCGCCGTCACGTGTCGTGCCGGCAACCCGGTAGCCCTTCTCGATGAGCAGTTCGGCCAGGTAGCTGCCATCCTGCCCGCTGACGCCGGTGATCAACGCGACGGGCATGCCGTCACCGGTTCGCCGATGGCTTCAGCAGCGCCGCGACAAAAAAAGGGAGCGCCAGCGGCGCTCCCTTTGGTATCGGATACTCTCCGCAGCCGTTCACGCCACCCGTGGAGCTCGTGGCGCGCGCTGAATCTTCCCGGCACCGAGACACCGCGTACACACGCGAACCCGCGTGATCTTGCCGTCCACCAGGACCCTGGCGGTCTGGAGGTTGGGCCGCCAGGTGCGACGTGTCCGGTTGTTGGCGTGCGAGACGTTGTTGCCGTACGCGACGCCCTTTTCGCAGACGTAGCAGCGGCTTCGGTTGATAGCCATCGGTCAGCCCTCCACCAGTTCGATGCGGGCCATTTCCGCGCCGTCACCCTTGCGGTGGCCGATCTTCAGGATACGCGTATAGCCGCCGGCGCGCTTCTGGAATCGCGGACCGACCTCGGCAAACAGCTTGTCCGCGATCTGGCGCTGCTGGACGTGCCGCGTCGCCTGACGACGGTCGTGCAGCGTGCCGCTGCGTGCGCGCGTGATGAGCTTCTCGACGAACGGACGGAGTTCCTTCGCCTTCGCCTCGGTCGTCTCGATGGCCCCATGCTGGATGAGGGACATGGCCAACCCACGCATCAGGGCGAGTTTCTGCTCGCCGGTGCGACGAAGCTGCCGTCCCGCTTTGCGGTGCCGCATTACTCAAGGTCCTCCATCAACTCATCATCCGGCGCGTTCGCAGCCGCCTGGCTGGGCGCCGTTCCCCAATCGAGGATCTTCACCCCTTCGCCGTTCTCCTCGTATCGCATGCCGAAGTTCAGCCCTTCGCTTTCGAGCAGGTGCGCGATCTCCTGCAGCGACTTCTTCCCGAAATTCTTCACCTGCAGGATCTGGTTTTCCGTCTGCCGCACCAGATCGCCAAGCGTGCGAATGTTCGAGTTCTTCAGCGAGTTGACGGAACGGACCGACAGGTCGAGGTCATCGATCAGGGTCTTCAGGCGCTGCGCGAGCTTGGCGGCGTCACCGGTCTGCGCCTCGCCCCCCGGCGTCACTGTCGCCGACGTGCTGGAGCCGAATCCGGCGAAATACTGGAAGTGGGTCTGTGCCAGCGCGGCGGCGTAGCTCACCGCCTCTTCTGGCGAGATCGTTCCGTTGGTCTCGACGGTCAGCGTCAACCGGTCGTAGTCGGTTCGCTGTCCGACGCGGGTTTCGGCGACCGTGAAGTTCGCGCGACGGACCGGATTGTAGAGCGCGTCGATCTTCACGAGGTCCACCGGAAGGCCGCGATCGGCGACGTGCTGGTCGGCTTCCACGTAGCCACGACCCTTGTTCACATACAGCTCGACGCTGATATCGCGATCGTCCTGAAGCGTGAAGAGGTGATGTCGCGGTTCGACGACGCGGACGTTCGCATTCGCCTCGATGTGTCCGGCGGTGACCGCGCCGGCCGACGAGCGGCCGATGCGAAGCACCACATCTTCGGCCTCGTCGCCCATGGCGAGGACGAGGTTCTTGAGGTTGCCGATGATGAGGTGGACATCCTCGACGACTCCGGCGACGGTCTGGTGCTCGTGCACCACCCCGTCGATCCGGAAACCCCAGACCGCGCTCCCGCGCAGGGATGACAACAGCATGCGCCGCATTGCGTTGCCGAGGGTGTGGCCGTAGCCACGCTCCAGCGGCTGAATGCGGAACTCTGCGATGTTTGGATTGTCCTCGCGGCGGTGAACTTCGACCAGCTGCGGAAGGACCAGGCCCTTGAGATCGATTGCCTTGCTCATGAACGCTTTATCCTGTCGTGGTCATGCCGGGCATTAGCCTCGGCAACGCCCCACCCCGCCCCTGGCGCGCGGTGGGTTCGTGAGGGATCCAGGGTCCCGACCTGAGAATCAGCGATGAGCGGTCAGCGACAAGCGTCGAGGTTGCTGATCGCTGATCGCTGATCGCTATTTCGAATACAACTCCACTACCAACTGTTCCTGTGCGGCTATTGGAATATTCGGCCGCGAAGGCCGCTCCAGCATCCGGCCGCTGAACGTGTCGCGATCGACGGCCAGCCACGACGGTGCCGCGCCGCGCGACGCATGTTCCATCGCGCTCTGGATGAATCCGTTCTCGCGCGATCCGCTGCGAACGCGGATTTCCTGACCGGGCAGCACCACGAAGCTCGGGATATCGACAGTGCGGCCGTTCACCTCGATGTGGCGGTGCCGAACCAGCTGACGTGCCGACTTCCGGCTCGACGCGAATCCAAGCCGGTATACCATGTTGTCCAACCGACTCTCCAACGCCGCCAGCAGGTTGTGCCCCGTGATGCCTGGAAGCGTGGAGACGTGCTCGAACGTGTTCCGGAACTGCTTTTCGGACACCCCGTAGATGCGCTTGATCTTCTGCTTCTCGCGCAGCTGCTTGGCGTATTCAGACGCCTTGCGACGACGAGCGGTCGCCTGGCCATGTTGACCCGGCGCATAGGGACGTCGCTCGACCGGGCACTTCTCGGTGAAGCACTTCGTCCCCTTGAGGAACAGCTTGGTGCCTTCGCGACGGCACTGGCGGCAACTCGGCCCCGTGTAGCGCATCGGTCAGACTCTCCGGCGCTTCGGGGGACGGCAGCCATTATGCGGAATCGGCGTGACGTCCTTGATCGACTTCACCTGCAGGCCGGCGGAAGCCAGGGCCTGAATTGCCGATTCACGACCACTGCCCGGACCCTGCACGCGGACGTGCACCCGCCGTACACCCACCGAAAGAGCCTCGCGCGCCGCCTGCTCCGCCGCGACGGTCGCGGCAAATGGCGTCGACTTCTTGGAACCCTTGAAGCCGGCCTTGCCCGACGATCCCCACGCGACGGTGTTACCGCCCATATCGGTGATGGTGATCGTGGTGTTGTTGAACGTGGCGCTGATATGCGCCACGCCTTCAGCCTCGATGACGCGCTTTGCTTTCTTGCCTGTAGCCATGAACAAACAGGAGATAGGAGACAGGAGACCGGAGACAGGAGACGAAGGACTCCTGGTTCCAGCTTCCGGATTACTTCGTCACTTTCTTCTTGCCGGCGATCGCGCGGCGCGGACCCTTCTTTGTTCGCGCATTCGTGTGCGTGCGCTGGCCGCGAACGGGTAGACCGCGGCGATGCCGGATCCCGCGATATGATCCGATGTCCATCAGTCGCTTTATGTTCATCGCGACCTCGGTTCGCAGCGCGCCTTCAACGCGATGATCCTTCTCGATCGCCTGACGGAGCTTGTTCACGTCGGCGTCCGTGAGGTCACGGATGCGAAGCGCGGCGCTCACACCGGTCTTCTCGAGGATGTCGCGAGCAGTCGTGCGTCCGATGCCGAAGATGTATGTCAGACCGATCTCGACCTTCTTGTCGCGAGGGAGATCGACACCAGCAATACGAGCCATGTCAGCCCTGCCGCTGCTTGTGCTTGGGGTTTCTCTTGCAGATGATGCGCGTAACCCCGTTGCGCTTCACTACGCGGCAGTGTTCGCAAATCGGTTGCACGCTCGTTCGGACCTTCACTTCATCTCCGTCGCTGTCGGACCGGCAAATCGGCCAAGACGCTGAAAATAGACACCTTACGGTGCCCGTGCAAGGGACGCGATGGAGTCTGGGAGAGGGCCGCTAGGAGCTCCTGAGGGACAACTCGTCGATGATCCTGTTCAACGCGGCTGTTGGTTCCGGGGACGCCGTTACTGTCCTGCCCAATACCACGTAGGTCGCCCCGGCTTTGGCGGCCGCGGCCGGTGTGACGACGCGGCTCTGGTCATTCACGGAGTCGCCCGCCAGTCGAACCCCGGGTACCAGCGTCGCCAGGTTACCTCCGTGCTCAGCCGAAATCCGGGCCGCTTCATGTCCAGAGCATACGACACCATGCGCACGGGCATCCCTGGCGACTCGTGCGAGGCGACTGACTTCGTCAGACACCGACGCCACCTGCCTTCCCAGCGCCTCAGAGAGGCCGATTTGGTCGAGTGACGTCAGAACGGTCACAGCCAGTACGCCGCAGCCGGCGCCGGCTCCTTCGACCGCCGCCGAAATCATCGCCCGACCACCAATTGCGTGCACGGTCAACAGGGAGGCCCCGCACGACGCCGCCGAACGAGCCGCGGCACGAACCGTGTTGGGAATGTCGTGGAACTTGAGATCGAGGAAGACCAGCTTCCCTTCTCTCCGAATGGCCTCCACCACCGATGGTCCGCTGGCGGTGAACAGCTCTCCTCCCACCTTGTAGTACGCGCACCCATCGCCGAGCCGCCGCACCAGGGCCAGGGCGCTCCCGGCATCGGGGACATCGAGCGCAACGATCGGGACCGGGCTCACGAAGGCCACTCCAGCGTCCCGGTGAGCGATGAAACCGACGTGACCCCCCGAACCTCACACCAGGATGCCAGGTCGCGCAGGAGTCGGCGCGGCAACCGGGGGTCGCGCATCACCGCAGTCCCGACCGCGAATGCGGTCGCGCCGGCCATGAGATACTGCAAGGCGTCGGTGGCACTGGAGATTCCCCCGACCCCGATGATAGGCGCCTTTGTGGCGCGGTAGACCTTCGACGTCGCGAGGACGCCGATGGGCAGAAGCGCTCCACCGCTGACGCCACCGCTTCCGAAGCCCAGCACGGGCTTCCGCGTCCCGACGTCGACCAGCAGGCCCGGCATCGTGTTCACCAGGGTCAGGCCGTTCGCCCCTGCATCGAGTGCGATCGACGCCGCTCGCGCGATGTCGGTCAATGCCGGTGAGAGCTTCACGAAAAGGGGAAGCGCCGTGGCGGATCGTGCGCGCTTGACGAGCTCACTGAGCGCTTCGGGGTCAGCCCCGAACTCCATTCCTCCGGCCCTCACGTTCGGACAGCTCACGTTCAACTCAAAGCCGTGGGCTCCCGGAACGCCATTGAGCCGCGCGACGACTTCTGCAAACTCTTCGAGGCGACTCCCAACCACGTTCACGAGTACGCGCGCCACCTTCAGGCGAGCGGCGAGCCACGGGAGATGCTCCGCGCGAACGGACTCCACGCCCGGATTCGCCAGACCGACCGCATTCAGCATCCCAGACGCGAATTCGGCGACGCGTGGTGCACCCGCACCTGGCCGCGGCTCGACGCTGACTGCTTTTGTGACCAACCCGCCGAGTTGATCCAGATCAAGAACGCCGTCGAGCTCGCGGCCATAACCAGCCGTGCCCGACGCGAGGAAAAGTGGATTCTGAAGAGAGAGCCCGGCCAGCTCGACGGCGAGTCGCGACGTCGGCGCCGGTGCGTTCATCGGCCGCTGAGTGCCGCCCCACCCCGTCGACGGTAGTCGTCGAGGTATTTCCCTGTGGCCGCCGCGATGGCGTCGGCGAGGGCCTGCTGCCCGCGCGAACTGGCGAGCCAAGTCGCCTCCGAGGCGTTCGTGCCGAAGCCGAGCTCCACCAGCACGGCCGGCTTGTGCGCAGCGATCAGCACCGCGAATCCCGCCTGCTTCACGCCGCGGTCGGCGCCGGACGGATGCACGGGCCGGAGGCCGGATTGGATCGTGCTCGCGAGCTCGCTCGATTCGCGCAAGTACTCGTTCTGGACCATGTCGCTCAGCACGAACAGGAGCGGATCGCCCGGTTCGGCGCCCTCGTCCAGGAATTTGTCCGCCTCGTTTTCCATTTCGGCCACGCGCCGGTCGTCCTCGGTCTTGGCGTCGGACAGGAAATATGTCTCGAATCCGCGCGCCGAACGAGGGTTCCGCCAGCGCGGGTTGGCGGCGTTCACGTGAATCGACACGAACAGCGTTGCCTCGGCCTCGTTCGCGATGCGACCGCGGTCGCGCAGCGCAATCAGCGTATCGGTGGTGCGCGTCATGACGACGTCGACGCCGCGGGCGATCAGGGCCGCTCGGAGTTTCTTCGCGACCGCGAGCGTGATGTCAGCTTCGTGAACGAGTCGCTTGCCGGTTGTGGTTCCCTTCATGCCGCGATCGGGACCCCCGTGGCCGGCATCGACTACCACCAGCGCGCGTGCAGGGCGCACGGGTGCCGGCCGGCCACCACGTTCATCGACAGCAGTGGCCGTGTCGGCGACCTGCAGCGTGAAAAGCAGAAAGGCGAGGATCATCGTTTGCGAAATGCTCGGGCCATGTCGCGCTCCGCGTCACGTCGGCGCGCGTCATCGCGCTTGTCATGGAGCTTCTTCCCGCGTGCAAGGGCGATGCTGACCTTCGCGCGCCCGCGGCGGAAGTACAGTTCGAGGGGGATCAGCGTGAGACCCTGGCGCTCGACAGCCCCGATGAGCCGACGAATCTCGCGCTGGTGAAGCAACAGCTTCCGGGACCGGGTCGGTTCGTGATTGACGTAACCGCCGCTGCCGTAAGGCGAAATGTGGGCGTTCAGCAGCCACAGTTCGCCACCGCGGACGATTCCGTATGCGTCTCCGATGTTCGCGCGGCCATCGCGCAGGGACTTCACCTCGGTGCCCGTCAACACGAGTCCCGCCTCGAAAGTGTCCAGGATCTCATACTCGTGGCGGGCCGCCCGGTTGCGTGCGATGCTCTGCCGCTCATTCTCTTTCGTGTTGGTGTCCGCCATACCCCGTCCGTTGGACACGCCAGCCGATTTGCACGGTTGCGCGCGCTGCCGGGAAGTTAGGCACGGTGGCGATGCGACGGCAGTCTTACCAACCTAACGCCGCAACCCATATCCCCGTCACCGCTCGCGAGGCGTTATCCCGGGAAGCACGGCGCCCGCCGCGGCCGCGCGATGGACGTGACCGCTGTCACGGTGCTCCGCCGGCCTGGCGAGGTGTCCGACGGAGGGCAACATCGAACGAGAGAGTTCCGTCTGGATGGCAGCCATCATTGTGAGGTCATCCACCGTGCGGAGCAGTTCGGCGTCGGGTTGCCGCAGCAGGTCCGCCGCCTGGAAGGTCAACGTGCCGTTCCACTCGGCACTCGACACGCCGCCGTAGAGATAGCGCACCATCACCGCTTCGTTCGACCGCTGATACCCGTCGGCGCCCAGATATCCCTTTGCAAAGAAGAAGGTCGCCCGGTCGGCAAGGCCCTGTTCCCACATCGGGCTTCCCAGTTCCAGTCCGCGATCGGTCTCGATTCCCAGCAGGTCCAGTACCGACGGCGCGATGTCGATGTGAGAGGTCATCCACGGAATGCGTACCGTTGATGAGACGACTCCCGGGGCAAAAAGCACGAGAGGGACGTGAAAAGTCACGTCATCGAGCGTGCCAGCATGGAAAGGCGGGTACTCCCGGCGAGTACGCAAGCCGTGATCACCGAGGACGAGGATCAGCGTTTTGTCGAGTCGATGCTTGTCCCGCAGGACCGACACCACTTCACCCACCATGCCATCGACTTCCCGGAACAGGGGCAGACCCGCCCGGCAGGTCTCTTCGCGCGTGCTCGAGCTGGTGAGTCCCGGCCACGGACCGTGCGTGATCTGAGGGTTGAACGAGTAGAGATACCGCTGATCGGCGTCTATCGAGCTCGAGATGCGCGCCTTCAGTTGCGCGAGCGACTGGCCATCACGGGTGCGCACCCAGTCTCGATGACTGTTGTTCAGCTCAAAGCCCTCCGGCTTTTCATACGCTGACGACGGAACCTCATGCTCAGCGAAGCCGAGCGCCGCATAGCGCAGCTTGTCCTCTTCGAGCGCGACCGGCCGTTCGGGAACGAAGGCGACCGTCTCGTACCCCTCAACAGCCACGGAGTGGGTGACGCCAGGCGCGTGGAGATCGCGGCTCGTTTTCGCATATCGCTGGATCGCGCCCCGGATTCCGCTGAGCGGATACCAGGAAGAGAAAATCGACGCGTAGGCGCGGCGGGAGTACGGATACGTGGAATAATGGGCGCTGGTTACGAAGGCGGTACGTTCAAGAGCCTGCAGATTGGGCATCGCGCCTTCAGCATGCGCCAGCGAATAACACGCTTCGGGAAGGCTCTCCATGAGGATGAATACCACATCGTAACCGCGCGCTTCCCCGAAGTAAGTCGACGGCTTGTTTGGCACGGGCGCGTTGGCGAGGCGCGCATAGCGGGACAACAATTCCTGTGGCTCGAGCCCGCTCAGATCCGGAGGAGGATGCACGTATTCGGCGCGGCCGGCGAAGGCGGCCAGGGAGGCTGTCGCGGCGGCACGGTCAAACGGTGTCGGAGGCACTCTCGCGGTCCAGGAGGCAACGACCACCAGAGCGGCGGCTGCCGCCAGCGGTCGGGAGGTCCACCGCAGGCGCGAAGAGAGGTTCATCCGATTTCCACGTCTCTCGATCAGGGCCAGAAGGGCACACACCGCCGCGATCGCGACCAGGGCGCCGAACAACCGCTGAACGCTTCCTGACGTGGCGTACTCGCCAATCAGATCTCTGCCAGGACCGAAAAGGCCATCCGCCATCAGTCGCGCGGAAATGAAAGTCCCGACTTCCCACCAGCTCTTCAGCTGGGCGTAGAAGATGAGGAACAGAGTCGTGCAAATGACCCAGGCTATCGCGGCGCGCAACCGCGGGGTGACCAGCCGGATCAAGCCGAGAAAGGCGATTCCACCAATTACGACAGCGACCAGAACGTCATCGCGAAACAACGCGAGCCGCTGCGACCAGGCAAGCGCCCCACCATGCCCGACTCCCATCACCTCGGCGAGGAAGTCGTAGCCTCCGCCCTCCGCAACCAGGAGGCGGTGTTTCAGCTTGATCGCTGCAAGTACGACAAACGCCCACGGGGCAAGGTAGAGAACGATGGGCACGTGTCCGTCGATCTCTTTGTCTCTAGTGCTTTCTCCGATGAGCTTCATGAACCGGTTTGGTCACAAGACGTTCGGACGCCTTCACCACACCGCGTCGCACGACACTGACGATCGTTACCGTCACTTGGTCAGCCATTTCTGTTAGGAAATTGACGTCAACGTCCGGCCCCGGTTACGTTCCGGCCCCCAGCCGAAGTGGTGGAACTGGTAGACGCGCTGCATTCAGGGTGCAGTGGGCGACAGCCCGTGGGGGTTCGAGTCCCCCCTTCGGCATTAGGCTGAAAAGAGAAGCGGCGACCTGCCTTGACTGGCGGGTCGCCGTTCTCGTTCTGGCGGGCTCAACTGGTCCGTCGTGAACCCCAGACTGAAGGCGGAACGTCCTCTGGCACGGAAGCAATGCCGAATGCCCCGCGCAGGGCCTCCTGCGAGCCCTCGAGGTATCTCCGGACGATCACCGAAGTCCTGGCCACGTTTCCTGAGACATCCCGTACGCCCACCCGGTCGAGCAACACTCGCGCCACCCGAAGTTCAGGCGAGTCCCCGGCGTTCCGGTCGCCAAGGGCGGTCCGGAAGGACGTCAGTCGCTGGTTGAGTTGGCGCTCCGCCACCGCGACCATGCCAGCCGCCACGCTACGGTCCATCTGCAAGGCTTGTCGCATCTCGCGCGCGACGATGGAACCGGTGCGATCATCCAGCGCGTCGCGTTCCGCAACGAGGAGCGCCAGCGCTCTGCGCGCATAACGCAACTCCCACCGCGCCCGGTCCAGGTCGCCATCTCCGGCGATGGAAGCCAGCCATTCCACGTCCTGCTCATCCGGTTCCACGGACGCGCCGACGATGTATGCCTGCACTGCCCGTCGGCGCTGCTCCGCTTCCTTGGACTTCCCGAAGAACCACGGCACCAGTCAGGCCCCGTTAGGCGTGGAGGACCGGAAGCCCCACGCGTGACCGCACTTCCGGCTCGTCCTGGAGCAGGTCACCCAGGTGGACGCTCTCGAGCGCATCGTCGATCCTCTGCTGAAGCATCATCCACACGGGCCGGATGCTGCAGTTTGACGAATCCGCGCAGCGGTCCTCGGCTACCGGATGGGTGAAGCAGCGAACGTCAAACGTGGTGTGTTCCGAGGCCGACACCACCTGGCGCACCGAAATGTCTCCAGGATGACGCGCGAGCACATATCCGCCACGGGCGCCGCGCACGCTGGTAACGATCCCGGCGCGGCGCATGCGCAGCAGAATCTGCTCGACGTAATCCGCTGGGAGGCGTTCCGCCACCGCGATGTCGCGGCCGGTTACGGGCCCATCACCGTACCGCCGAGCAAGGTTCAACGAGCAGATAAGGCCGTATTCAGCCCAGGTCGTGATGCGCATCGAGTGAAAAGCTAGCGAGAGGGGTTCCGCGCCGCGATTGGTTCAGCCTCCCGAGGGTGCGGGGCCGTGCTTTCCACCGGGCACACCGATCTCCGTCATTCTTCGCAGGTCCAGGACTTCATCCACCTCAGAGGGAGGAAGCACGCCCTCGCGCCGCACCAGGTCCCTGATCAGGACACCCTCCTTCACGGATCGTTTGCTGAGCTCAGCCGCCGCCGCGTACCCGATCTGGGGTGCCAGGGCGGTGGCAAGGGCGGCCGAGCGCTCGACCCAGTACTCGCACATTTGCCGGTTCGCCTCGATGTCGCGGACGCAGCGCCGGTCGAGAACGGTCACCGCGTTGGTCAGGATCCGCATCGAGAGCAGAATGTTGTGAGCGATCACGGGCATCATCACGTTCAGCTCCAGCTGACCGTGCTCCGCCGCCATCGAAACGGTCGTGTCGCAGCCTACGACCTGGAAGCAGACCTGATTTACCATCTCGGGGATCGATGGATTGATCTTCCCGGGCATGATCGATGATCCGGGCTGCACCGCGGGGAGCTTGATCTCGTCGATCCCGGTGCGCGGACCCATGACCATCAATCGCAGGTCGCTCACGATCTTGCTGAGGTCGAGCGCGAGCACTCGCAGGGCAGCCGAGAAACCCGCGGCGTCGCCCATGCTCTGCATCAACTGAACGCGATCGGCTCCGACCCTAAGCTCGAGTCCCGTGATCGCCCGGAGATGCTTGTTCATCACCGCGGGGTATTCGGGCTCCACGGTCACGCCAGTTCCCACCGCGCTCCCGCCAATACCGAGATCACGCAGGTAGTCAGCGCTCTCCTTCACGCGGCGCAGGCCCCGATCGACCGTCCCGGCATACGCGGCGAATTCCTGTCCGAGGCGGATGGGCATCGCGTCCTGCAGGTGGGTCCGGCCCGCCTTCACGATGTCATTGAACTCCTTCCCTTTCGCCGCCAGCGAGTCCCGGAGGGACTCGAAGGCTCTCACCAGGCCACCGAGCTCGGCGAGACACGACAGCCGAATGGACGTCGGGATCGTGTCATTGGTGCTCTGCGCCATGTTCACGTGATCGTTCGGATGCACGGGTTGGTACGTGCCCCGTTTGGCGCCGAGCAGCTCGTTCGCGCGGTTCGCGAGCACCTCGTTCACGTTCATGTTGTGCGACGTACCGGCGCCGGCCTGGTACGGATCAACGACAAACTGGTCGTCATGTTTTCCGGTAAGGACTTCGTCCGCCGCCGCGACAATGGCGTTGGCCAGACGCGTCTCGAGGCGCCCAGTGTCGCGATGGGTCAACGCGGCGGCCTTCTTGATCCAGACCTGCGCCGTCACGAATGGCTTGAGCGGTCGCAAGCCGCTGATGGGAAAGTTCTGGACGGCTCGCTGAGTCTGGACGCCGTAGAGTGCGTCGTCGGGCACTTCGAGTGGACCGAGTGGATCCTTTTCAGTGCGCAAGGTGGTTCGCAGGGAGGAGTGAGGAAAACGACGATGGGGGCGACGGCGCTCGCGCCGTCGCCCCCATCGGCTCCCGGG